>DASZQG010000075.1:0-29485 GCA_035550075.1 Hyphomicrobiaceae bacterium
CAGCTGCGGACATCACCACGAACGACCTGATCGACGAGATCAATAAGTTCGACGCCAACGCGGTCATCGCCCAGGCCAAAGCTTACAAAGCCAAATAGCCGGCGCGGCGATTCGGCGGCCGGCTTCGGCCCCGAACCAAGCAAACGCCCCGGCCCCGTGCCGGGGCAATTCTTTGCGACCTGCCATATGGAGGATGCAATATGCCGAAACTTTACTATGCGCCCGGCGCGTGCTCGCTGGCAGCTCACATCGTGCTCGAAGAAAGTGGGAAGAAGTACGATCTGCAGCGCGTGGACCTTGCCAAGGGCGAACAGCGCACTGAAGCCTACCTCAAAATACATCCGCTGGGCCGCGTGCCTGCCCTGCAGCTCGATAGCGGCGAGGCCATCACCGAAAACACGGCCATTCTGCCCTACCTCGGCCGGCAATATGGACTATGGCCAACCGATCCGCTCGGAGAGGTGCGCGCCCTGTCGCTGATTGGCTTCTTTGCCAGCACCGTGCATCCCGCGCACGCCCACATCTCGCGTCCCGAACGCTATGCCACCGACAAGGCAATGTTTCCCAACATCCAGGAGACCGGGCGCAAGTCCTTCCACGACTGCCTCAAGATGGTCGACCAACGCCTTGCCGGGCGCGAGTGGCTGCTGGATTCCTACTCCGTCGTTGATCCGTATGCCCTGACTTTTTACAGCTGGGGCGTGCGCCGCGAGCTGCCGATGGGCGAGCTGAAACACTACTCGGCGTTCAAGGACCGCATGCTCCGGCGGCCTGCCGTGCAGCGCGTCGTGGAAGACGAGAAAATCAAGGTGTAGCCGGCTTGTCGGCCGCTGAGCGCCGCGTGCGCATCATGTTGATGTAGCCGCGGTTGTGGGTGGGGCTGATGACGATCTCGTTGATGCAGACGTGGCGCGGCTGCCGCGCCACGAACGCGATCAGTTCGCCCATATCCTCCGGCTGCACCATGCGCGCCAGCGCCTCCGCCGACTCCGGGATGGGGCGGTTCAACATGATGGGCGTTGCCACCTCGCCGGGACAGATCACGCACGAGCGAATGCCGTTCTCGCATTCCTCAAGATTGATGGTGTGGCTCATCGCCACCATGCCATGCTTGGCGGCCGTGTAGGCCGGCCCTGCAACTGAGCCGATGAACCGCCCGGCCCACGAAGCGGTATGGATCATCAGCCCGTCCTTCTGCGGGCGCATGATGCCGAGCGCGGCCTGCGCGACATAGAATGCACTGAGCAGGTTGCCGGTCACCACGGCATTGGCCCCTTCGGGTGTCAGGTCGCGCCAGCTCCGATTTGGAATGTTCATTCCGGCATTGTTGACCAGAATGTCGAGCCGGCCTTCGCGCTTTTGGATGGCGTTTGCGACAGCATGCACCGCATCGGGCTGCGTCGCGTCTGCGGCCTGCACCAGGGCCCTTCCGCCAGCCTTGGCAACCCGCGCGGCCACCGCTTCGAGCTGCTCGGCACGCCTCCCCGTCAACACCACAGCCGCGCCGCCCTGTGCGAGGGAGACTGCGGCCGCCTCGCCGATACCGCTTCCCGCGCCCGTGACCCACGCGACCTTGCCCTTAAGCTGCTGCATCGGAATTCCCCCACGAGGCTTGTCGTTAAGCTAAGAGGATGACACGGCGGTGCGCCCGCCGGAGCTGTCAAATCGACCTTACAGGCTTCGGCGGCTCTTGATGGCGGCGGCGAGGGTGCCCTCGTCCAGGTAGTCGAGTTCGCCCCCGATCGGTACGCCCTGCGCCAACCGCGTAATCGTCACGCCGGACCCCTGGAGCTGCTCCGTCACGTAGTGCACCGTGGATTGCCCCTCCACCGTCGCATTCAGCGCCATCAGCACTTCCTTCACGGGCGGTACGGCCCGCTCAATCAGGCGTCCAATGTTGAGCTGGTCAGGACCGATGCCGTCGAGGGGGGAAAGGGTTCCGCCTAGAACGTGGTAGAGGCCCTTGACGACGCCGGCCCGCTCCAGCGCCCACAGATCCGCGATCTCCTCGACCACCACAATCAAGCTCTGATCGCGCCCCGGATCGCGACAGATCGTGCACGGATCGACCGTATCGAGGTTGCCGCAGGTCTTGCATTCCACGATCTTGGCGGCAGCGTCGCTCAGCGCCGCCGCCAGAGGCTCGAGAAGCTCGGTGCGTTTTTTCAGCAGCGCCAGCGCGGCCTTGCGTGCGGAACGATGCCCAAGACCAGGCAGACGCCCGAGCAGGGCGACGAGGCGCTCGATTTCCGAGCCCGCTGTCTGTCGTGACATGGCCGCGCTGCCGTTTGCGTTCAGAAGAGCTTCAGTCCGGGCGGCAGCGGCAAGCCCCCGGTTATCTCCTGCATCTTGGACTGCATCGCGGCTTCCACCTTGCCCTTGGCGTCCTGGAACGCGGCAACCAGCAGGTCCTCAAGGATCTCCGTTTCCTGCGGCTTCATCAGGCCCGGATCGATTTTCACGCCGCGCGCTTCCATCTTGCCGTTGAGCGTCACCTTGACAAGCCCACCCCCCGATTGGCCCTCGATTTCGAGAGCCGCCAGCTCCTCCTGCAGCTTTTGCATGCGCGACTGGATGTCCTGCGCCTGCTTCATCAGGTTCATCAGGTCTTTCATGGCCATATCCGTTCTCTCTGATCGGGCGGCGTTTGCCGGCGAAGCCGCGCCGTGCGCGCATTCATCCGGTTCCGGTCTCGTCCGTCGTTGTACCCGGCAAAGGGAGCACGGCGGCAATTTCGGCGTCAGGAAACTGATCGAGCACGGCCGCCACCGCCGGGTGCTCTTTCATTTTCCGCTTCTCGGCCGCAACCCGCTCACGCTGAACCTCGCCGATCGGCCGCTCGCCCGGCGTCTTGCTGAGCGCCACCATCCAACGCTTGCCGGTCCAGGCGTTGAGCTTTTCGCGAAGCTCGTTGGGCAGTTCCCTGGGCGCGCCCGCGAGAAGGTGCAGTTCGATGCTGCCGGCCGGGTCGAACTTCACGAGGCTCACGTGTTCTTCCAGGTGCACCTTCAGTTTGGCCTCACGACGCTTGCCGGCCGCCTCCACCACGTCGCCGAAGGTGCGCACCGGCTGCCAGACGTCGCCGGCGACCGGCTGCGGGCCCGTCTCCTCGTCCTGCGCGACATCCTCCTCACCATCCTCCACGACCAGCTCGCCGGCCGGAGAGCGTTCGAGGGCCGGGCGTACGGAGCTGGACAAAGACCCTTGCACGGGCGCGGCAGACGAGCCGTTCTCCAACGCCCGGATGATTTCGTCCGGCGGCGGAAGGTCCGAGGTATAGGCGAGCCGGATGAGCACCATCTCCGCCGCGGCGGCCGGGTTCGGCGCCTTCGCGGTTTCCTCCAGCCCTTTCAACAGCATTTGCCAGGCGCGGGACAAAATCGCCACGCTGAGGCCGGCACCCAGCTTGCCTGCACGCTGGCGTTCTTCAAGCGTCAGACCCTCGCCGGCCGACTCAGCACCCAGGGTCTTGGCCCTGGTGATGACGTGAACTGCCTCGGAAAGGTCGGCCAGCACCTGGGTCGCCTCGGCGCCGTCGCGCTGCAGCGCGGCCAGCATTTCGAGCGCTTTGCCGGAGCGCCCGGCAAACAGCTCCTCGAGCAGGTCGTAGATCCTGGCGCGGTCCGCCAGCCCAAGCATCGCGCGCACCTGTCCGGCAGCCACCTTGCCGGAGCCCATAGCCAGGGCCTGGTCGAGCAGGGAAAGGCCGTCGCGGACGGAACCCTCCGCTGCGCGGGCGATCAGCGCCAAGGCCTCGTCCTCGGCCTCCGCGCCCTCCTTTGCAATAATACCCTTGAAATGCGCGACGAGCTCGGCGGCACCTACCCGGCGCAGGTCGAAGCGCTGCGTGCGCGAAAGCACCGTCACCGGCACTTTGCGCACCTCCGTCGTTGCGAAGATGAACTTCACATGCTCAGGCGGTTCTTCGAGAGTCTTCAAAAGCGCGTTGAACGCGCCCTTGGACAGCATGTGCACCTCGTCGATGAGATACACTTTGTAGCGCGCAAGCAGCGGCTTGTAGCGGGCGCTCTCGATGACCTCGCGCATGTTGTCGATGCCGGTGTTGGACGCCGCATCCATCTCCAGCACATCCGGATGCCGCCCCTCCATGATCTCGGCGCAATGGCGGCCGTAGACCTGCATGTCGAAGGTCGGCCTATCCACCCCCTCGCGCTCGTAGTTCAACGCCCGCGACAGGATGCGAGCGGTAGTTGTCTTGCCGACGCCCCGCACACCGGTCAGCATGTAGCCTTGAGCTATGCGGTCGGCCGCGAACGCATTCTTTAGCGTCGTGACCATGGCCTCCTGGCCAATCAGATCGTCGAAGGTGGCCGGCCGATACTTGCGCGCAAGCACGACATACGGCCTGTCGCTCCCGCCCTGCGGTCCAGCGCCAGGCCCAGAATCGCTCACGGTTGCCACGGAACTCGTGTTCCCCGCTTCGGCAGCCTGTGCGGAATTATCGCCTGATTTTCGTTTCGCCATGCCTGCACGGCCGCGCTCGGTCTCACGGGGGCCACTAATGTTTGGCAAGCGGGAGACCGACAGACGACCCGTATCCGACTCGTTAGGGCTGCTTCCTTCCGGACCTGACCCGGTTGGCGAGGAACACGTCCGCCGCCAGCCTCCCGAAACGAATTATGGTATGGCGCACGCTCGATTACAACCGGCGCCGCAGCCGCCTGCGGCACCTGCAAAGTGACAGCGTTGCGCATAGGCCATCGCTGTGCTCATCTGCCGCCCGTATCACGGAGCCTCTGAATGCCAACCGTCGGCGCTACGACACTTCTCGATCGGCTGGGCCCGAAGCGAAGCGACGCGGAATTCCTGAAATCCAAGGTGGAGGCCCCGGGAGCGCGCTTTCTCGTGCTCGCCGACCTGAAACCTGTGATCCGGTCGAATGCCGAGCGCACCTCGGCGAAGCTGGCCTGGTTCTCCCGCGAAGAGATGCAGCAGTTCGGGTTGCCCGTTGCCGACAGCCTGTTTCTTGGCGTCGACAGCGGTGAAAACGGCCATTTTGCCGTGGCGGTGACCGAACATCGCACGCGGCACGTTCCCGGCGCGGTCGAAAAGTTGCGGCCCATTGTCGACCTGCGCTCGCTGGCCATGCAGGGAGCCATGTCCCCCGAGGAATTGTCGCTCTGCGGGCAGGCGCGGGCGCTGGCGCAATGGCATGAGAACGCGCGCTGCTGCGGCCATTGCGGCGGCACCACCCTGGTCAAGGACGGGGGCTGGCGGCGCAAGTGCTGGGCCTGCGGGCTGGAGTGGTTCCCCCGCACCGACCCGGTCGTCATCATGCTGGTTTCGGACGGAGATCGTTGCCTCCTCGCACATGAGCACCGCTTCGGCGACAAGATGTACTCGACGCTCGCCGGATTTATCGAGCCCGGCGAGGACATCGAGCATGCCGTCCGCCGCGAGGTCCTGGAGGAAACCGGCGTCAAGGTTGGCGAGGTTCGGTTCCACTCGAGCCAGCCGTGGCCGTTCCCGCATTCGCTCATGATCGGTTGTCTGGGCTGGGCAGAGACAACCGACCTGGAAATCGACAGCGGCGAGATTGCGGACGCACGCTGGTTTTCGCGTGCTGAAGCAAAGCTTATGCTTGAGCGCCGGCACCCTGACGGCATCAACGTGCCCGGGCGACATGCAATCGCCCACGCTCTGATCACAAGTTTTGTTGAAGGGCGGTAGCGCTTGCTGTCCGCGCCGCCATCCCGTAAACGTGCGCGCCGGCACGGTGCCGCAGAGTCTTTCTGATATCAGCATTCGCCGGCGCCTGGATCCGCTGGGCATTCCTACCCGTCGATTGCCCAAGTCCGGATTACCACACGGGTTGAGGTGGCGATGCCCCGCCAAGCCAACGCGGTCGATTTCTGGCGCGGCTTTGCGCTGGTGAGCATTTTCATCAACCACGTCCCCGGCATCACCTACGAGCGCATTACCCACCGCAATTACTCGATCTCGGACTCGGCCGAGCTGTTCGTTTTTCTCGCCGGGTGGTCGCTGGGTCTGCTCGTTACCTCGCGCGGGCAGCCGATGACGACACCGCGCATCGTCCTTCGCCTTGGAGGTCGTGCGGTCACCATCTACGCCGCCCAGATCCTGATCAGCAGCATCGCTCTCGCCATGCTTGCGGCCACCGCGTACCTCACGGACAACAGACTGGTCCTGGAGTGGCACAATGCGGCGGCCGTATTCTCCGAGCCGGAGACGGCACACATCGGACTCGTCCTGCTCACCCACCAGCTCGGCTACTTCGACATCCTGCCGCTTTACGTCGTCTTGATGCTCGCGGCTCCCGCGATCGCCGTGATCGACCGCTATGCCAGGCCGGCGATGGTGCCCCTCTCACTGGCGCTTTATTTCGCCTCGCTCACTGTGCCGTTCACCGCCCGAACCTGGCCGATCCCGGGTCAGTGGTTTTTTAATCCGTTCACGTGGCAAGCCATTTTCGTACTTGGTTTCGCGCTGTCGCGCGACCAAGGACTGGGTGCGATGGCACGCAAACACCTCAAATGGATCAAGATCGTCTCGCTTCCCATCGTAGTGCTGAGCGCGATAGTCACGATTTTCAATCTGTTCCCGGATCCGACCAAGTTGCCGGAGCCGAAGTTGCTGTTCCTCAACGGCAAAACGTTCCTGACCCCGATGCGGCTGATCCAGTTCCTGGCACTGGCCGCCGTCTTTTCCGGGGTTTTTCCTTACATAGCCCGTCCGCTGCCATGGCTTGCTGAGCTGCTGTCGAAGCTGGGCCGCAACTCCCTGAACGTCTTTTGCGTCGGTTCTGTCCTAAGCTTAATGGGTCAGATCCTTCGATACCTCTACGGCGGGTCGTTTGTAGGTGATACAGTAATTGTCACGGTCGGCACCACGCTTCTGTGGCTGACGGCATGGGTATCGGAATGGCGAGAAAAGCAAACGGCAGCCGCATGAGGTCCGCGCTTGCTGCTCTCACGGCGGCCGCGTCGCTATTGTTCGCTGTCGGTGCCCGCTGCGAGGGCACATCCGAACCGCCACAACAGCAAGAAGCTCTGCCTCCCATCGCCAAAGAGTGCGGCGAGGCGCGTGTTTCCGAGACACCACTACCCAACACGGCCCTGGCGCTTCAGCGGGAAAAGAAAATCAAAATCCTCGCCATCGGCGCATCATCCACGGCCGTGCTTGGCGCTTCGCGGGGAGACACGCCGCTGCTTGAGCAGATACTGGAAAAAACTATCAAGGGCGTCGACGTCGAGATCATCAATCGCGGGTTCTCGGGTGAGCTGGCGGAAGCGGCCGGCGAACGCCTGAAGATCGAAGTGGCGCTCAATCACCCCAACATCATCCTCTGGCAGGTCGGCACTAACGACGTGTTCGCGCAGGTTCCCGTTGCCGACTTCGAAGCATCCGTCACCACGACCGTGCGATGGCTGAAGGAGCACAATGTCGACGTCATACTGGTCGGGCTTCACTATCTGAAGCAACTCGTCAAGAACCCGCACTATCAGGCGATCCGCGAAAGCCTGCGCCGCATCATCGGCAACGAGAACATCATGCGCATCGGACGCTACGAGGCGATGGAGGTGCTAGATCGCACCATGCGCGAAACGGCCCGCCTGGAACCCAGCGACTTCGGTCTGACGGAGCAGGGCTACAACTGCATGGCGCAGTACATCGCGCGGGCGATTACGGTGGGCATTTACGCCCGGCAGCCCAAAAACGTGCCGCCGCCGTCGACTCCACGGGGCTGAGGCTTCCCTCTTTTCAGTGTGCCGCGCCCGCGGGCTATACGCAGCGCCCGCCATCGACCTCCAGCGCGACGCCGGTGATCATGCTGCTCTCGGGCGAGGCGAGGAACAACGCAGCGTTGGCAACATCGTCAGGCTTCGAGAACCGGCCTAACGGAATCGTTGCGAGAAATCTCGCCCGGTTCTCCGGCGTGTCCGGCTTGCCCATGAACAGCTCGAGCATGCCCGTTTCGCCGATCACGGGGCAGATGGCGCACACGCGGATCTTCTTTGGGCCGAGCTCGCCCGCCATCGACTTCGTCAGGGTGATCGCTGCGCCTTTGGAACCGTTGTACCAGGTCAAGCCGGGGCGCGGGCGCAGGCCGGCCGTAGACGCCGTATTGATGATCACGCCGCCGCCGCGCTTTTCCATCTCCGGTACGCAGGCCAGCGCGGCGAGATAGATCGACTTCACGTTGACGGCAAAGATGCGGTCGAACTCCTCTTCCGTCACGTTCAGCATCGGCTGGTTCTTGTGGGTGTAGCCGGCATTGTTGACCATGATGTCGAGACCGCCAAAGGTCTTCACGGCCTCGGCGACCATCGCATCGACGTCCTTCTTGTTGGCGACGTCCACCGCCATGTGATGCGCCTGCTTGCCGATAGCTCTGGCGACCTCGCGCGCGCCCTGCCCGTTGATATCGGCGACGAGCACCTTGGCGCCTTCCTTCGCGTACAACTCGCAGATCGCCTTGCCGAAACCGGATGCACCACCGGTGACGATCGCAACCTGGCCTGAGAGCTTCATCGATCCCACTCCGTCTGTCGCAGATTGAGCCTCGGCCGGCCCTAGGAATTCTCGCCTGCGCCGTTCGCCTCGGCACGATACGGGCTGGCCCGGTAGGCGCCGAGGATCTTCAATTCGGTGCAGAAGAATTTGAGCTCCTCGAGGGCCCGCGCCACGGGAGGATCGTCGGGGTGACCTTCCACGTCGGCATAGAACATGGTCGCAACGAAGCGGCCGTCGAGCTGGTAGCTTTCCAGCTTGGTCATATTGACCCCGTTGGTGGCAAATCCGCCCATGGCCTTGTAAAGCGCGGCCGGCACATTCCGCACCCTGAACAGGAACGTGGTGACCACCGGCCCGTCGCCGGCGCGCGCGTCATCGGGCTCGCTCGCCAGCATCACGAAGCGCGTCGTGTTGTGCTTTTCGTCCTCGATGTCCTGCATAAGGATCTTGAGGCCGTATATCTCGGCGGCCAGCGCGGTCGCGATCGCCCCCAGGCTGGTGTCATTTGATTCCGACACGATCCGGGCCGAGCCCGCGGTATCGGCCTCAGGCACCGGCGTCAGGCCCAGCTTGCGCAAGGTATTGCGGCACTGGCCCAGAGCCTGCGTGTGCGACAGCGCCTTCTTGACGGTCGCCAGGGAGGCACCCGGGAGCGCCATAAGCTGGTGGCGCACGCGCAGGAAGTGCTCCCCGACGATGTGCAGGCCGGCACCGGGGAGAAGATGATGGATATCCGCAACACGCCCTGCAACCGAGTTCTCGATCGGGATCATCGCATAGCGTGCCTCGCCATTCTTCACCGCCGCCAGGGCGTCCTCGAAGGTCGGGCACGCAAGTGCTTCCAGATCAGGAAAGACCTCGCGACACGCCAGATGCGAATTGGCGCCGGGCTCTCCCTGGTAGGCGACCCGCGTCAGGTCCTTGCGCGTCAATGGCGCCACGCGCTTCATCTTCGCCGACGCGGCATGCGATTTGGTTTTACGATCCGCCATGGTGTACTGGAACAAAAACGCGCGCTTCAGCCGGCGAGCAGACGGCGGGCGCGCTCAAGATCGCCGGGAGTATTGACCTCGACAGGGAAGGTGTCAACGAGGGTCACGTCAATGCGCATGCCGTCTTCCAGCGCGCGCAACTGCTCCAGCTTCTCGCGCTTCTCGAGTGCCGACGGCGCCAGGCGCACAAAGCGCTCCAGTGCCCGGCGGCGATAGGCATAGATGCCGAAATGATGATAGAGCGGCCCCTCCCCGTAAGGTGCCGTCGCGCGGGTGAAGTAGAGTGCCCTCAACCGGCGCGGCACTCCCGTAGGCGTGCCGACCACCTTGACGACATTGGGGTCGCCCCGATCCTCCGGGTTCTTGATCTCGGCGGCGATGGTAGCTATTTCCGGCCCCTCACTCCGGAGTGGGTCCACGCAATCCCGCGCAAGGCTGGCGTCCAGGACCGGCAGATCGCCCTGCAGGTTCAGAATGAGGCCGTAGGCACCTTCGGGGTCGACTTGGGTGACGGCCTCAAAGACCCGGTCTGACCCGGACTGGTGATCCGCCCGCGTCATGACCGCCTCCCCGCCCACCCGCTGGACGGCCGCCTGGATCTCTTCCGAATCGGTGGCCACCACCACCCGCCCCACCTTGGTCGCCGTGGCGCTGCGCCACGCGTGCACCACCATCGGCTCGCCCCCGAGATCGGCCAACGGCTTACGCGGGAGGCGCGTGGAGTGCAGGCGGGCGGGAATCACCACAAGGGTCTCGGTCATGGCTCGCACGGTGACAATTGGTCTCGGGGCAAGCTCCTAGAACGCACCCGACTTCGGTTGCAACCAGACTATGCCACTCTATAGTGGCCGCCGCTCGGGTATCCGATGATTTGCGCCGCTCAGGGACGGACTGATCTCAATGGACTCTTTCGAGGTCAACAAGATCGCGGGGGCTGTGCTTTCGGCATTGCTGGTCATTTTCAGCATCCGCACCCTGTATGACATCGTCCGGCAAGAGCACAAGCCCGAGAAGCCGGGCTGGGCCCTGCCGGTTACAGAGGTAAGCAGCGCCAAGCCGGCCGCGCCGGAGGCTCCTTTTGACGTCGCGAAGGTTCTGCAGCTCCTCCCCAAAGCCAACGCCGACAACGGGGCAGACACCTTCAAAAAATGCATGGCATGCCACACGGGGACCAAGGACGGCCGCAATCTGGTCGGTCCCAATCTCTGGGGCATCGTCGACCGGCCGGTGGGGCAGCACGCCGGCTTCCCCTACTCTGAAGCCATGAAAAAGCATGGCGGCAAGTGGGGTTGGAAAGAGCTGGCAACCTACCTGCACGATCCCAAGGCCACCGTTCCAGGCAACAAGATGGCCTTCCCCGGCGTAAAGGATCCGCAGGACCTGGCAGACCTGCTTGCCTATCTGCGCAAGCTCGCCGATAGCCCGGCGCCGCTGCCGCAATAACCTCAAGGGGCTACGCCCTGGTGTCCTGCTCTGGACGAGCCCATTGGCCTGGTTCGTCGATGAACAAGGATTAACTTGGCGTCCTCTCCCTCCCTGGCGATATTTGGGGTTAGGTTGCCCAGCGGCAGGCGCGCCCAATATGCCATTGTGCCAGGGAGAGTTCTCAGCGCATGACCCGGAAGTTCAGTCTTGCGCTCGCGTGCCTCGTTTTTGCGTCGATCCTCAGCGGCATTGCCTCGGCCTCCGAGCTACCCGTACGGCACCACGCCCTTTCGCTGGTTGGTGAGCCGAAGTACGGCCCCGATTTCGATCATTTCGATTGGGTCAAGGCCGATGCTCCAAAACGGGGACGTGTCCGTCAATGGGCCTTCGGCTCGTTCGATACACTCAACCAGTTCCCCGACAGCAAGGGACGTCCCGCTGCAGGCATCGAGCTCATCTACGACAGGCTGATGACCGCCAGTCCGGATGAGCCGGCGACCGTATATTCGAACATCGCTGAATGGGTGAGCTACCCGGATGACTTTTCATCCGCCACCGTCAAGCTGCGCCCGATTGCCCGCTTCCATGATGGCGTGCCGATCACCGGCGACGACGTGATCTTCTCCTTTGAAGCGCTGAAGCGCGTTTCAGGCTTCTACCGCTCCTACTATAAGAACGTGGTCCGCGCCGAAAAGACCGGCGACCACGAGGTGACGTTCACATTCGACGTCAAGGGCAACCGCGAGCTGCCATTCATCATCTGCGAGCTGCCCGTTCTCCCCAAGCACTACTGGACGGCGAAAGGAAGCAACGGCGAACCCCGGGATCTGAGCAAGTCCACGCTCGAGGTGCCGCTGGGCTCCGGTCCCTACCGTATCAAGGACGTGAACGCGGGCCGCAGCATCACCTATGAGCGCGTGAAGGACTGGTGGGGCAAGGACCTGCCCGCCAACAAGGGCCAGTGGAACTTCAACGAGATCGAATACAACTACTATCTCAACAAGGTTGCCGCGTTCGAGGACTTCAAGTCCGGCCGCATCGATTACTGGGCAGAAAACAGCGCCAAGGAATGGGCGACCAGCTTCAATTTCGACGCCATCACGCGCGGCCTGGTCGATAAACTCGAAATTCCGATTGCGCGCGTGCAATCCATGCAGGCGTTCGTCTTCAATCTCCGCCGCCCGCAATTCCAGGATGCGCGCGTGCGGCGCGCCTTTGACCTGGCGCTCAACTTCGAGTGGGCCAACAAGGCGCTCTTCTATAACCAGTACACGCGCATCAACAGCTTCTTCGGCAACTCGGACCTTCAGGCCACAGGGGTGCCGCAGGGAGCCGAGTTGGAGCTTCTGAAAACCTTCGAGGGCAAAATTCCCGCGGAAGTCTTCACCCGACCCTACGCCAACCCCGTCAACGCCACGGGCGAGGACGTGCGCAAAAATTTGGGCGAAGCAAGCAAGCTGCTAGCAGAGGCAGGCTGGCACCCGAAGGGGGGAACACTCGTCAACTCGGCCGGTCAGCCCCTCACGGCGGAGTTCCTGCTCGTCCAGCCAGAATTCGAGCGCATTGTGCTGCCTTACAAGCACGTTCTGGAGCGGCTCGGCATCAAGACGACGGTGCGGACGGTGGACACGTCACAATATCAACGGCGCACGGACACGTTCGACTTCGACATCATCGTCGCCTCGTTTCCGCAATCCGTCTCTCCCGGCAACGAGCAGCGCGAATACTGGGGATCCGAGGCGGCCGGCAAGGAAGGAAGCCGCAATGTTATCGGCATCCACAACCCGGTCGTCGACCAAATCATCAATCGCATAATCATGGCGAGGGATCGCGCCGATCTGGTCGCGGCCACGCGCGCGCTGGACCGTGTGCTATTGTGGTCTCACTACGTCATCCCGCAATGGCGGGCCGCATTTGACCGTATCGCGATCTGGAAGGCTTTCGGCCGTCCGAAGAGGCTGCCGTCGCAGACGGCGGCCTTCACCAGGTGCTGGTGGTACGACGAGGCCGCCGCAAAGAAGCTCAGCGAGGCGCGTGGAGGTTAGACCTTCCGCGGGGCTTTTGATGCACACCATCGGCGTGCGAATAGTGGCATCCACGTTACCGGCCTTGGTCGTTGTGCTGGCCATGTTCGCGCAAGCCGGGCGCGCGTCGGCCGAACCGGTGCATGGACTTTCGGCCTTCGGCCAGCTCGGCTATCCACCAGACTTCACCCACTTTGCCTATGCCGACCCCAACGCTCCGAAGGGCGGCCGCATTTCGCTGCAGGGCCCGAGCGGCCGCAACACCTATGACAGTTTCAACGATTTCATCTACCGCGGGGTTTCGGCCGAGGGCCTGGGTCTTCTGTTCGACAGCTTGATGACCCGTGCGTACGATGAACCTGATGCCGTCTACGGACTCCTCGCCAAGAGCGCCGAAATCGCGCCCGATCGTTCATCCGTCACGTTCAACTTGCGCGCGGAGGCGCGGTTCTCCGACGCCTCTCCCGTCACTGCGGCGGACGTGGTCTTTTCCTTCCGAACCCTCAAGACCAAAGGCCATCCCAGCTACCGCAGCCAGCTTCGCGACGTTAGCGCCGCCGAAGCGCTTGCACCCAATGTCGTGAGATTTACATTCCAGGGTGACAACAAGCGCGACCTTCCCCTGTACGTCGCGCAGTTGCCGATCCTCTCGGAGCGCTACTATGAGACGCACGAATTCGATCAGACCACCCTTGAGCCGCCGCTAGGCTCGGGTCCCTACAAGGTCGGCGATTTCAAGGCCGGAACCTTTGTCAGCTATCGCCGGCGCCAGGATTACTGGGGCAAAGACCTTCCCGTGAACCGGGGCCGCTTCAACTTCGACGAGGTTCGCTACGAATACTTCCGCGATCGTACGGCTTCGCTGGAAGCCATCAAGAGCGGTACGTACGACCTGCGGGAGGAATTCACAGCCCGCGATTGGGTGAGCGCCTACAATATTCCAGCCGTGCAGGAAGGCCGGCTCATCAAGCTCACGCTGCCGGATGAGCGGCCGTCCGGCGCGCAAGGGTTCTTCCTGAATCTTCGACGCCCCAAATTGCAGGATCCCCGGGTCAGGAAGGCGCTGGTGCTCGCCTATGACTTCGAATGGGCGAACAAGAACCTCTTCAACGGTCTTTACACGCGCACGGAGAGCTTTTTCGAGAACTCGGACATGAAGGCCACCGGGAAGCCGTCGCCCGACGAACTGGCGGTTCTCGAACCTCTGCGATCCCAAATCCCGCCCGAAGCTTTCGGTGACGCCATTCGCCCTCCCGTCTCCGACGGCTCAAAGCGTGACCGACGGCTCCTGGGCCAGGCCGCCAAGCTTTTCGCGGAGGCCGGATACAAGCTCCAGGGCAAGGTGCTCGTCGACGCCGACGGCAAGCCTTTCCGTCTCGAGTTTCTGACCGATGACCCCACCATGGATCGCGTTGTCGGTCCTTACGTGGAGACCCTCGAACTGCTCGGCGTGCAGCCCACGATCCGCCGCGTCGACAATGCGCAATACCAGGAGCGGCTCAAGACATTCGATTTCGACGTCATCGCCCAGCGCTATTCCTTGAGCCTGACCCCCGGCGCGGAAATGCGCGTCTATTGGGGCAGCGATTCGGCCAATACCCCCGGCAGCTACAATCTCGCCGGCATCAGCAGCCCAGCCATCGACACGCTGATCGAGAAGGCCCTGGGCGCAGCGTCACGGGATCAACTGCGCACCGATGTGCACGCCCTCGATCGCGTCCTGCGTGCAGGCTACTATTGGGTCCCGCACTGGTACAAAGCCTCCCACAATCTGGTTTTTTGGGACAAATTCAGCCGGCCTGCCGTGAAACCGAAGTATAGCGACGGCATTGTCGATACTTGGTGGTACGATGCCGCCAAGGCCGCAAAGCTCAAGATGAACTGAGACAAGAGACAGACGCCAAGCGCATGGGCGCCTACCTTCTCAAACGGCTTCTCCTCATTTTTCCGACCCTGTTCGGGATCATGCTCGTCAGCTTTGCGGTGGTGCAGTTCGCGCCGGGCGGGCCGGTCGAGCGTGTCATCGCGCAAGTCACGGGAACGGAGGTGTCGGCGACGGCGCGCATCGGTGGCGGCCAGGGTGACGGCTTAGGTGGGCAAAACGCACGGACCTCGCAGGTCGCCAGCGAAGTCACGTCCAAGTATCGCGGAGCGCAGGGGCTCGACCCCGAGTTCATCAAACAGCTCGAGAAGCAGTTCGGCTTCGATCAGCCGGCGCACAAGCGCTTCCTTCTGATGATGAAGAACTATGCGCTGTTCGATTTCGGCAAGAGCTACTTCCGCGACGTCAGCGTGCTCCAGCTCATCAAGGAAAAGCTGCCCGTCTCCGTTTCGCTGGGCATATGGATGACGCTTCTTACCTATCTCGTGTCAATTCCGCTCGGAATCCACAAGGCGATCCGCGACGGCGAAAAGTTCGACACCTGGACATCGGGCGTTCTGGTTGCCGGCTATGCCATTCCGGGCTTCCTGTTTGCGGTATTGCTGCTCGTGCTGTTTGCCGGCGGCTCCTTCTGGCAGATATTCCCCTCGCGGGGCCTTACCTCCGAACACTGGCGAGACCTCTCGCTGTTCGGCAAGATCACCGATTATTTCTGGCATCTCACGCTGCCTTTGATCGCCATGTCGCTCGGCGCGTTCACCACCATGACGTTCCTGACGCGCAACGCTTTCCTCGATGAGGTTCGCAAGCAGTACGTTTTGACCGCCCGCGCCAAGGGCCTCGGAGAACAGCAGGTTCTCTACGGGCACGTATTCCGCAATGCGATGCTGCTCATCATTGCGGGTTTTCCCGGCGCCTTCATCCACGCCTTCTTTTCAGGGTCTCTGCTGATTGAAACAATCTTCTCGCTCGATGGCCTGGGACTGCTGAGCTTTGAGAGCGTCATCAATCGCGACTACCCGGTGGTCTTTGCCACGCTCTACATCTTCGCGCTGCTCGGCCTGGTCGTTAATCTGATATCCGACTTCACCTACACCCTGGTCGACCCTCGTATCGATTTCGAGTCGCGGGAGGTTTGAGCGGTGGACGTGCGCGCCGATTCCGATCCGCTCGACGGCAGCGTTCCCCCGAATGCCACCGGTAAGCCGCCGCTTGCCACCGGCTCCCGCTCGTTTCTCTCGCCCCTCAACCAGCGCCGCTGGCGCAGCTTCAAAGCCAACCGTCGCGGCTACTGGAGCCTGTGGATCTTCCTCGCCCTGTTTGTGCTCAGCCTGTTTGCCGAACTGATCGCCAACGACAAGCCGATCATCGCCGAATACAAGGGCGAGATCCTGTTCCCCGTGTTCGTGGACTACCCGGAGTCGAAGTTTGGGGGCTTCCTCGCGGTCACGGACTACAAGGACCCGCTCATCCTGCAGGAACTGAACGAGAATGGGTGGGCGATCTGGCCGCCCATCAGCTACTCCTACGATTCCATCAACAAGGACTTCCCGCTCGTGCGCAATGCCGACGGGCAATGCCTCGGCTTTCCCAGTCCCCCGCCGTGGAGCTCGCGCGCCACCCCGTGCGAGGCGCCCGCGGACCAACTGAGCCGCTATCAAACGCTCGGCAACCGCAATTGGCTCGGCACGGATGATCAGGGTCGGGACGTGCTGGCCCGTGTCATCTACGGCTTTCGGATCTCGGTGCTGTTCGGGCTGTTGCTGACCATCGCCTCCTCAATCATCGGCGTTGCTGCCGGCGCTGTGCAGGGCTATTTCGGCGGACGCGTCGATCTGGTCTTCCAGCGCTTCCTCGAAATCTGGTCATCGATCCCATCGCTGTTCGTCCTGATCATCATCTCCTCGGTGCTGGTGCCTGGCTTCTGGACCCTGCTTTTTGTCCTGCTGCTCTTTCACTGGGTCTACCTGGTCGGGGTGGTGCGCGCTGAATTTCTGCGCGGTCGCAACTTCGAGTACATCATGGCGGCACGCGCGCTCGGCCTGTCGAACATCAAGATCATGTTCAAGCATCTGTTGCCGAATGCGATGGTCGCCACGCTCACCTTCCTTCCGTTCAAGCTCTCCGGATCGATCACCGCGCTGACCGCCCTCGATTTCCTGGGCCTGGGCCTGCCGCCCGGCTCTCCGTCCCTGGGCGAGTTGCTGCAGCAGGGAAAAGCCAACCTGCAAGCGCCCTGGCTGGGTATCTCCGCCTTCATATCCATCGCCGGCCTGCTCAGCCTTCTCATCTTCGTCGGTGAGGGCGTGAGAGACGCCTTCGACCCGAGAAAGGCGTTCAAGTGATGGATCGTGCAGATCCGGGCGCGCCGCTGCTCGAGGTGCGCGATCTCTCCGTTGAATTTCGCGGCGACGGCCCGCCGGTTCTAGCGGCCGACCGGGTTTCCTTTAGCGTGGGCAAGGGCGAGGTTGCCGCCCTCGTCGGCGAATCCGGGTCTGGCAAGACCGTTTCCGCCCTGTCCATCCTCGGGCTTCTGCCGTCGCCGCCCGCGCACCATCCGGGCGGGCAGATCTTTTTCGATGGGCGGGAAATTCTCAACGCGCCCGCACCTGTGCTGCGCGAGATTCGCGGCAAGCGGATTTCCATCATCTTTCAGGAGCCGATGACCTCGCTCAATCCACTGCATACGATCGAAAAGCAGGTCGGCGAGATCATGAGGGTCCATCGCGGCCTTGACGGCGCATCCGTGCGCCGGGACGTGGTCGATCTGCTGGGGAAAGTCGGGCTGGACAATCCTGAAAGCAAGCTCGCCGCCTATCCGCACCAGTTGTCCGGCGGGCAGCGGCAGCGCGTCATGATCGCCATGGCGCTTGCCAACAGACCCGACCTGCTGATCGCAGACGAGCCCACCACGGCCCTCGACGTCACCATCCAGGCCCAGATCCTGGAGTTGCTGAAGTCGCTGCAGGGCGAGCTGGGCATGGCAATGCTTCTCATCACCCACGACCTCGGCGTCGTCCGGAAAATGGCGGATCGCGTCTACGTCATGAACAACGGCAAGGTGGTGGAGCATGGGCGTACCGGCGACGTGTTCGATCATCCGCAACACGCCTATACAAAACGATTGATGTCTGCGGAACCGAAGGGCAAGCCGCCGGAAACCTCCGCCGCCGCGCCGATCGTTCTCGAAACCGAAGACCTGCGGGTCTGGTTTCCGGTCAAGCGGGGCATCCTCCGCCGCACCGCCGGCTATGTTAAGGCGGTAGACGGCCTCTCCCTCGCGGTGCGCGCCGGTCAGACATTGGGCGTCGTCGGGGAGTCGGGGTCTGGCAAGACCACGCTGGGCCTCGCCCTCCTGCGGCTCATTTCCTCCCGCGGCCGGATTGTCTATGCCGGCCGCAGCATCGACACCTACGACTCGCGCCGCATGAAGCCGCTGCGGCGCGAAATGCAGGTGGTGTTCCAGGATCCCTATGGCTCCCTCTCGCCCCGGCTGTCCGTGGGCCAGATCGTGGAAGAGGGACTGCTCATTCAAAACCCGGATTTGACCTACCAGCAGCGGCGCGCGCGCGTGGGTGCCGCGCTGGAGGAGGTAGGCCTCGATCCCCATTCCCAGGATCGCTATGCCCACGAGTTCTCCGGTGGCCAGCGGCAGCGGATCGCGATCGCCCGTGCCATGGTCCTCGAACCGAAGGTTGTGCTGCTGGACGAGCCCACCAGCGCGCTTGACATGTCGGTGCAAGCGCAGATCGTCGACCTTCTGCGCGATCTCCAGAACCGCCACGGGCTGGCCTACATCTTCATCAGCCATGATCTCAAGGTCGTGCGCGCGCTCTCCAACTTCGTCATCGTGCTGAAGGGCGGCAAGCTCGTTGAGCAGGGCACGGCCGAAGAGATCTTCTCCAACCCGCGGGCGGATTATACAAAGGCGCTGCTGGCGGCTGCCTTCGAGCTTTCGGTCCAGCATCGCACCGCGACGGCAACGTAAATAACTCCCATGGCTCTCCTTATCGCCTGCAGCTCCCGCGCCCAGGACTTCGCTGCCGTTGCCCGGCGGCTCGATCCTGACCTCGATGTGCGCATCGCTCCAGAGCTGGGCCGGAGCGAGGACATCGAATATGCACTTGCATGGCAGCCGGAGCGCGGGCTTCTCGGCACGCTGCCACGCCTGAAGTTGATCATTTCGGTCGGCGCCGGCGTTGATCACATCCTGGCCGATCCCGGACTTCCCGCTGTTCCCATCGTGCGTTTCGTGGACCCCGATCTCACCGGGCGCATGGCCGAATACATCACGCTCCATGTGCTCTACCACCACCGCCGGATGACAGAATTCCGGGAGCTGCAATCGCGCAAGGAGTGGAAATATCTGCCGGAGCCTGCCGCTCATGAGGTTCGCGTCGGCATCATGGGGCTGGGCGTTCTCGGGTCGGCCGCGATCCGCAACCTGCTCGTGCTGGGCTATTCGGTTCGCGCCTGGAGCCGGACACCAAAAACACTTGCCGGCGTGACGTGTTACGCTGGTAAGGAACAGCTCGACGCCTTCCTCGCAGATACCGATATCCTCGGCGTTCTGCTGCCCCTGACCGCGAGCACGCGCGGCCTCATTAATCGCAGCCTCATACGCAAGCTCTCCCAGCGGGCGCGCAACGCGGCGCTGCCCGGGCCGGTGCTTATCAACGCTGGCCGCGGCGGGCTTCAGGTCGATGCCGAAATCATCGCCGCACTTGAGGCTGGCGAACTCTATGCCGCGTCCCTGGATGTATTCGAGGAGGAGCCGCCACCGGCAAAGAGCCCGTTCTGGCTGCACCCCAGGGTGGTCGTGACCCCGCACAATGCCGCCGAAAGCACCCCTGCCGCGATCGTCAGCTACGCGCTTCGCCAGATGAAAGCGCATCGCGCCGGGGAGCGCCTGGAAAATATCGTCGATCCGGCGCGCGGCTACTGAGCCCGTTATTTGCTTTCAATGCGCCTGCGACATCGCTTCGCGAGCCGGCGGGCGCGCGGGCGACGGTCCCTGCCGCACAAACAGGATCAGCGGGAACGCAAGCAGGCTCATGATCATCATCAGCTTGAAATCGTTGGCATAGGCGATGATGGTCGCCTGCTGCGTGACGAGCTGGTCGAGCAGGGCCCGGCCCATGTCTGTTGCGGGATTGAGGGGCTCTGCCGCCGGGTCCGCCAGTCCCAGATTGAAGGGGGTCACGACCTCGGCCAGCCGTGCATGCATGGTTATCGCCTTGCTGGAAAGATTGGCGATCACGACCGACACGCCGATCGAACTGCCCATGTTGCGGATCAGCGTCCACAACGCCGTGCCCTCCGTGCGCAGGGCGGGCGGCAACGTCGACAGCGCGATCGTGTTGAGCGGCACGAACAGCAAGCCGAGGCCGAGGCCCTGGAGCATGCTGGTCCAGACGATGGTCCAAATCTGCGTGTCGACCGAGAACCCCGACGAGTAGTAGAGCGATACAACGTTGCACAGCAGGCCGATGGTCAACAAGCTGCGCGCTCCGACCCGATTGATCAGCCGCCCGGCCCCCAGCATGGCAAATGCCATGCCGATGCCCCGCGTGCCGAGCAGCCAGCCGGCGTCGACGATCGGATAACCCATCACGTTCTGTAGAAACGGCGCCATCAGCGCCATGGACGCGAGGAGCAGGATTCCGCACACGAACATGAAGACGAGGCCGATCACGAAGTTGCGGTCGCGGAAAATGCTGACCGTTATGAACGGACGCGGCGTCGTCATGATATGCGCCAGGAACAGATACATCGCACCGGCCGCAATCAGCCCCTCGAGCACGATCTCATTGGAATCGAACCATCCGAGCTGCTCGCCGCGGTCGAGCATGAGCTGCAAGGAACCAATGCCGATGCTGAGGGTGGCAAAGCCGAACCAGTCGAAGAACTGTATGCGCCGCTCGCTGTCCTCCATGAACGTCGCAATGCCGAGAGCCGTCGCAATTCCGAACGGCAAGTTGATGAAGAAGACCCAGCGCCAGGTATAGGCATCCGTCAGCCAGCCACCCAGGGTTGGCCCCATGATGGGACCGATCATCACGCCCAGCCCCCAGATGGACATCGCCCAGCCGCGCTGCTCGATGGGATAGATGTTGAGCATCACGGCTTGCGACAGGGGCACCAGTGCGGCGCCGAACATGCCCTGCATCAGGCGGAAAGCCACGATTTCCGCTACGCTTTGCGCAATTCCGCATAGCATCGATGCGACGGTAAACCCGGTCGCACATACGATCAGCACCCGCTTGATGCCGAACCGTGTCGCCAGCCAGCCAACAGGCGCCGTCATGATAGCGGCGGCGACAATGTAGGAGGTGAGCACCCAGCTCACCTGGTCCAGAGTCGCTGAAAGGCTTCCCTGCATGTAAGGCAGCGCGACGTTGGCGATGGTCGTATCCAACGCCTGCATGATGGTTGCCATCATCACGCACACCGTGATCAGCGATCTCCGCACGAAAGGCGTGATGCCTTCTGTGCGCATCATGCTCATTGGTCTGATGCCTCGGCTGCGGCGCTTGAGCCGAACAGTGATGCGAACCAGCCGCGGTGCTTCGTGTCGATCTCGACATAGGCGCTCATGCCGGAGCGCAGCCGATCAAGATCCTGACCCGCATCAAAGGCGATCCGCACAGGCACCCGCTGCACGACCTTGATCCAATTGCCGGCGGCGTTCTGCGGCGGAAGGATCGAGAATTGCGCACCCGTTCCGGGGCTGATCGCCTCCACGCTTCCCACCCATTGCTTCCCCGGAAACGCATCGACGGTAATGGTCGCTTTTTGCCCGGGGCGAACGTGGGTGAGGTCCGTTTCCTTCGGGTTGGCATCGACCCAAAGGCTCCCGGTGCCGACAACCGCAAAGACCGACATCCCCGCGGTGAGATACCGGCCCATCTGGATATTGGTCACTTGGGTTGCGATGCCGGCGATCGGCGCGCGCAGCACCGTGTTGTCCAGATCGCGCTTCGCCCGATCGAGCGCGGCAGTCGCCTCGATGTACGGCGGATACTTGCTGATCGGCAGGTCGGCGTCGCCCAGAAGCTGGATGCGCGCGGACGCCTCCTGCTGCTTCAACTGCTCAAGCTGTGCTTTTGCCGCGACCAGCACCACCCGGGATTTGTCCAGGTCGGACGGCGTGCTGATGCGACTATGGAGAAGTGTACTCTTGCGTTCGTAGTCCGCCAGCGCGGCCTCGACGCTCTGCTGGGAAAGCGCGACCTGCGTCTCGAGGCTCTTCAAATTGCTCTTGAGGTTCTCGAAGTTGGTCTTGACGGTCGCGAGCTTGGCATCCGCTTCCTGCACGGCCAGGCGGTAGGGCACCGGATCGATCGCGAGCAGCTCGTCGCCCGGCTTCAGCCGCTGCCCTTCAACAACCGCGATACCCACGACCTTGCCCGAGACGTCGGGCGTGATCAGAACCTTCTGTGCGCCGATGTAGGCGTTGTCCGTGGAAACGTAGCGGCCGCTGAACAGATAGAAGGATAGTCCCACCACCACGACCAGGAGCGGAATCACGACCAGCAGCACTGTACGCAGCGACGTGCCCCCCATGGCCCGCACGCTGGCAGTGGTGCGCTGCAGCCAGCTCGGCCTAGCCAGCATGCCGCCCTCCCTGCGCTGCCGACTTGCTGCCGTTCATCGAGGCGTTGCGGATGTTATCCTTGATCTCGAGAAGCTGGCGCAGGAACGCAGCGGTCTTCGCGTCCCCGAATGACCCGAGCACGACCTCGGCAATCCTGCCGCCAAGAGGAGCCAGCTCTGCCAGCATGGCCCGCCCCTTTTGCGTCAGGTAGAGCCGGTTGGCGCGGCGGTCGCTCGGATGCGGCCTGCGTTCCAGCAGGCCATGGTCGCAAAGCCGATCGATCAGACGCGCGGCCGAGATCGGCTGGATGTCCAGAGCCTCGGCCATCTCGGCCTGCATCATGCCCTCGTTGCGCTCGAGCCGAACCAGCACGGCCCACTGGGCCCGCGTCATGCCATGCTCGCGCGCGCACTGGTCGACGTAGGTGCGCATGGCGCGCGCTACATCGGAGAGCTGGAAAAGAACTTCCCGCCTGTTGTCCGGTAACTTTCGCATAGCTCATAATAAGCATGCTTACATTAACAATCCATCCCGGCAGGCATGCGTCTCTGCATCGCGGTGTGGACAGGCCATGCAACCCCGACATAGCGAGTTGACGATCGCAGCGGGAAACGGCTATCGGCGGAGATATTTTAATTCTATGGCAGCGCCCCGGTGCACCGTTCCGTTGAAGAGCTTTTTGGCAAAGTGCAAGCCGGGCCGATCGTCGGCAAGCTGGGCCGGAGCCGCCTGAAAGGGCATCGGCCTGCGGTCTTGTGGCTGACGGGGCTTTCCGGAGCCGGCAAGTCGACCATCGCGGGCTGTCTCGAACGCCATCTGAATGCGCTCGGCGCTCACACCTACCTGCTGGACGGCGACGACATCCGCGCTACGCTGAGCCGTGACCTGGGCTTCACAGGCGCCGACCGCGTCGAGAACGTGCGGCGCGTTGCGGAAGTTGCCGGCCTGTTTGCCGACGCGGGGCTGATCGTCATCGTTTGCCTCATCTCGCCGTTCCAATCCTCGCGCCGCATGGCCCGTGAATGCGTCGAAGACGGCGAGTTCATCGAAATCTTTGTCGACACCCCTCTGGAGGAGTGCCGCCGGCGCGACCCCAAGGGCCTCTATGCCAAGGTGGCGGCTGGCGAGCTTGCCAATTTCACCGGCATCGATTCTCCCTATGAACGTCCGCAGGCACCTGAACTGCACCTGACCACGATTGGCCAGCAGCCCGAGGAACTGGCCGCAATGGTGGTTGCCTATCTCCGGCAGGCTGGCATCCTGCATGTCGGACAGGAGCTGCAGTTGCCGGGGGCGTAGGGATCATGGGACAGGGACAGACAGCGATCGTCGTCGGCGCGCTGGGTGTTATCGGCCGTTACATCGTCGAGGATCTGCTGCAGCGCGACGACTGGTCCGTCATCGGCATTTCGCGCCGGCAGGCGCCGGAGGGTCCGCGCTACCGGCACATCGCCGTGGACCTGCTCGACGCGCGCCAGGTTGAGAGCCGGTTGGCGCCTCTGACCAACGCCACACACATCTTCTACGCCGCCTTCCAGGCGGCATCCGGCGCGGCGGCCGGCTATGCCGCCAACATCGCACCCAACCGCGACATGCTGGTCAACGCGGTGACCGCAATCGGCCAGGCGTCGGGTGCGCTGCGCCGGGTGGTTCTCGTCACCGGCACCAAGTACTACGGGTCGCACCTCGGCCCCTTCAAGACACCGGCGCGCGAGAGTGATCCGCGCCACATGCCGCCCGACTACTACTTCGATCAGGTCGACTGGCTCACCGCCTATCAACAGGGAAAGCCTTGGGATTGGGTGGAGCTGCGGCCGCAGACGCTGTGCGGGTTTGCGCCCGGCACGCCGATGAGCATCCTGCCGGCCATTGCCGTCTATGCCGCCATCAGCAAGGAGCTGGGCCTCCCGCTGCGCTTTCCGGGCAAGCCGGGCGCCTATGCGTCCATCTACCAGGTCACCGAGTCCGCGCACTTCGCCAAAGCCGCTCATTGGGCTGCGACTGAGCCGCGCTGCGGTCTTGAGGCCTTCAACATCACCAACGGCGACTATTTCCGCTGGCGCAACGTCTGGCCGCGGTTCGCCGAGGTGTTCGAGATGGCCGCCGGCGATCCGCAAACCATCAGCCTGACACAGCACATGGCGGACAAAGGGGACCTCTGGCGCAGGATGACGGCGAAGTATGGGCTTCGCCCAATTCCCTATGAGCAGCTCGTGGCCTGGCCTTTTGCCGACTACGTCTTCGGCTGCGACTGGGACGTGATGTCGGACGTCACCAAATCGCGGCGCTTCGGCTTCCACGATGTCGTCGACAGCGAGGAAATGTTCGTTCGGTTGCTGCGCCGCTTCCGGGAGGAACGGATCGTTCCCTAGTCACTTCGTCTCGATGACGACGTAGGTGTCTTCCACCGTTACCGGAAACGTCTCCGCGGTATACGGCCCCTGGACCAGAGACGCACCCTGCTCCACCGAAACGGCGTAGTTCATGAGGCGCAGCCGCTTCGGATCGCACCAGGAGCGGCCCGTGCGCAGGTCGAATTCCCAGTTGTGCCAGGGGCAGCGGATGATCTCGCCGGGCCGGCTGTAGCGGTAGCTTCCGGGGACGGAAGATTCGACGAGCCCCGTCAGCTTGCCCTGCGAAAGGCTGCCGCCCTTGTGCGGGCACTTGTCGGAGAGCGCGAACAGTTCGCCGCCAACGTTGAAAACAACGATGTCACGGCCCGCGACGTGCACAAGCTTGCGCGACCCGGGCGGAATGTCCGTGGCTCTGGCAACCACGTGGCGGGGCATTATGCGAGCCTGTAGACCGCGCGCGCGTTGGCGGTGAGGATCTGCTCGTAGCGCTGGCGGGGGACTTCCGGCGGAAACGCGCGGAAGGGATCGTCGAAATCCCAATGCGGATAGTCGGAGGCGAACAGCAGTCGGTCCCAGCCGACCCATTCCATGACGTCGAGCACCTGCCGGCGTTCCTGCGGCTCCTCCATCGGCTGGGTCGTGACCCAGATGTGCTCGCGGATGTACTCTGAGGGGCGCCGCTTCAGATGGGGCACCTCTCCGCGCATCCGCTCAAACAGCTTGTCGAGGCGCCAGGACAGGGCGGGAAGCCACGCAAATCCACCCTCGATAATGGCCACCCTGAGCTTTGGGAAGCGCTCGAAAACACCCTCGAGAACCAGGCTCGTGACGACCGTCTGGCACGACGTCGAATGTCCTGCGCCCTCCTCGACGTAGTAGGAAGGCCAACCGGCGCCGGTATAGGGATGCCCGCTGGCGCCGAACACATGCAGACCGACCGGCAGATTGTACTGCTGGGCTGTCTCATAGATGGGCCAGTAGCGCCGGTTGCCGGCCGGTTCAGACGTACGCGTCAGCATGAACACCTGCGCGTAGGCGGGGTCGGATGCGCAGCGTTCGATCTCGCGCGATGACGCGGCGCCGTCCTCGTAAGGCACGACGATGGAGGCGCGCAACCGCGGTTCGGGCCGGGTGAAGGCCTCGCGCTGCCAGTCGTTGACGGCAGAGGCCAGCGCGGCAGCGAAATCGAGATTGAGCTCGCTCTGCCCGGTGACGCCCAGCGGGCCAAGTATCCCAAACTCGATTCCGTACGCATCGAGATACTGCTTGCGGATGAGATCGAGATCGCTGCCCGGCATGCCGCCGCGCTCTGGCCAGGCGTCGCGCCGGCAGGCGCGCGGCGCCGCCTTCGGGTAGGGCTCGAAGCTCATGCCGTGGCGGCGCCTCGTGCCGTAGGTCTGGAGGTACTCCCACCAGCGTGCCGGCAGGTAAGGCTTCAGGTCGGCCAGGGTGCGAGGCGCGGGATGCACGTCGCCATCGATCACCTTGAGACGGGTCTTGGCCTCTGAGGCTGAGGTGTCTGACTCGTTCTCAAGCGGTGGCGCCAAGGGCGTCTCAAGCATCATGACGGCCTCCCGAGACGGGAATAGGTAGCGAGCGGATTGTCGATCAGTATCTTGCGCCGCAGCGAGGCGGAGAGGCCCGGCGGCAGCATGTCGGTGCCCTCGAACTGCCAGTGCGGGAAGTCCGTCGAAAAGAGGAGCATCTCGTCGGATTGCAGCTGATCCATGAGGCGACCAATGTGCGCCGCCGAGGGCGGCGCGTCAAACGGCTGTACGGTCAGCCGTACGTGGTCGCGCACGTAGTGCTCCGGCGGCCGGTCGATCCAGGGCACCTCGTTGCGCACGCCCCGCCAGAACTTGGAAAGCCGCCAGAGATAGGGCGGCAGCCAGGTCACGCCGGACTCGAGCAACACCACCTTGAGCTTGGGGTATTTGACGAACACACCCTCGCAGATCAGGCTGCCGAGTTGCGTATGGAATCCGAGGGATTGCGCGGCATAGTCCTCGATGTAGTAGCTGGGCCAGCCGGAACCGGTAACCGCGTGATGGTAGCTGCTGCCCGCATGTATGCCGATGACGAAGCCGTGCCGCTCCGCCGCCTCGTAGATCGGCCAATACCTCGATTTGCCAAGGGGGTCCTCGCCCATCACCGGCAACAGGACTTGCACGAACCGGCGGTCATCGGCGCGGCGCTCGATCTCCTCGACCGCGCGCTGCGGCGACTGCAGCGGCACAAGCATCGACCCACGCAGCCTCTCATCGCGAGACAGCCACTCGGCGGCGAGCCAGTCGTTCAGCGCCCGGGCAAACGCCGCGGCAAGATTTTCATCCCGGAAGGATTGTATCGGGAAGAGGCAATTGCAGACGCCGTGCGCCAACCGCAGTGGATCCAGCAAAGCCTTGGCCACGCTCGCCGGCTCCGCATCGGCCGCGGACTTGCGCCAGTCGGAGCGCACAGTCAGCGGCGCATTCGGAGGATAGGAAATCGATTCCCACGCATCGATGCCGCGCACTTCCACGATGTCGCGCCAGAGATCGTCCATGTAAGCGCCCAGCGCGCGCGGGGAGGGCGCGCGCGGGTGCAGGTCGCAATCGATGGCGCCGGAAAAGGTCTCGGTCAAAGGCGCGCCTTTGCGTCTCGGGCTTGATGGACAACTCTAGTCGATTGGCCGGAAAATGGCCATGTGCGGCGCGCGTCCCTAGTGCTTCGCGCCCGTGGTCTGCGCCACGATCGGCACGTCGAAGGCCGGCCCGCCGCCCGAGGGCTCATAGGTGAAGTGCCACCATTCCCGCCAGTAGTTGAGAAATCCCTGGCGCGCCATGGCGTCGACCAGCGTCTGCCGCCAGCGCCGCTGGTCGGCTGTCAGTCCGGAGGCCCGGGTGTGGCTGCGGACATCGAAACAGTCGAAGCTGGTGCCCATGTCGACCTCGTCTCGCGTTCCCCGCAGGCCGGCCGGGTCTGTGCATGAACCGCGCGCGGTCCGTCCACCGCTCTCGCCTTTTCCCGACTCGCCAGGTTCGGCAATCGTCAGATCGACCGCGGTTCCACGCGAATGGATGGAATGCCGGGCGATATACCCCAGCCCCACGAGCTGTCGCTTCTCGAGCCGAGGATAGAAAAACTTTGTCGGTGGAGAGGAATTCGGATCGTCAGCCCACGACATGAAGGCGCGCACTGCCCGTAGCGGACGATAACAGTCGAAGACCTTGAGTGTCAGCTTGCGGGCGGCGAGCTCCTTCTGCACCCGCGCCAGTGCCTCCGCTGCGGGGCGCGTCAAGATGCACTCGGCCGCTCCGTACCCCGGCACCGGCCGTCCCGTGAAATTGTCGGCCCCGGCATAGCGCATATCCTGCAGGATTTCCGGCGCTATGGCGCGGAGATAGACGAGGGAGCCGGGCAGGTCCTGCGCCGACGCGCCACCGGCGCCAGCAAAAGCCCACACCAAGGCAAGACATGCCATCGCCACCGCGGCGCGGCACCCCGAATATTTTTCCGATAGCGCGGCGGATACGGCCATCGCAGAACGAAAATGCATGAGACCGTGAACTCGAACTGGAAGGAGGCCAATTCTTGTCAGCCGCCCGCTTGGGCGTCTATGGTTCATGGGGCCGCGATGGTCGCAAACGGTTGGGGATTGGGGGATGGCGAAACATGGCGGCGCGTTCGGCCTGTTAGCCCTCGGCCTGTGTCTTGCGCCGCTGAGCCCAGTCGCCGGCCAGCAGCCGCGCTGTTTCTTCCTTGAATGCGCCCCCGGCGATGCAACCGCCCCCGTTCCTCAGAAAACCGTCCCGCAGCAGCAGGCATTCTCGGTCGGCCCAGGCCCCAAGCCCGCGCCGTCCCTGCACGCGCCGAGGCCGCGGTCGGCGACCGAAGTCTGCGAGGCTGCGGCCGGGTTCGACTACTGCGGCAGCTCGGTTCTCGCTCCCCAGTACGGGTTCAACTACCTGCCCTCGAACATGACCGACAACCGCCTCGACACCGCCTGGGTGGAAGGCCACCCGGGAGATGGCATCGGCGAATGGGTGGTCGTCGACTTCGGCCGCGAGCGGCGTTTCGCGGGGTTTGAGATCCTCAACGGCTATCACAAGAACGCCAACCTGTTCAAAGCCAACAACCGGGTGCGGGATCTGGAGATGATCCTGTCCAACGGCTACCGGCAAATCATCACCCTCCAGGATGCGTCCGGGCCCCAGCGCGTCAACGCCGAGACCGGCGGCATTCCTGCCACCTGGGTCCAGCTCAAGATCAAGTCCGTCTATCCCGGCACCAAGTACAAGGACACGGCCATCACCGAGCTTCGCATTCTCACTTCGGATTGAACAATGCTGCCGATTTCGCGACGCGCCTTGCTGGCGGGATTCGCCGCCTGCGGCTGCACCCAGTCCGTCGGCTCCAGCGCCTGGGCGCGCAGCCTCAGCGATGCCAAGGGCTGCATCCTGCTAGAGGGCGACTACGGCCTGATTGCCGGACGCAAGCTTGCGCTTGGCCAGACGCTGAGCAACGCCGCAGCGAAGAATTCCGCTGCCGGCGACTCCATGCGTCGCACCACCAACAACCCGGAACTCGACCGGGCCCTCGATCGCGCGTTGAAGCGGCTGGCAGATACGTTCGGCATCTTCCCCGGATTCGGCTTCTACGACGATTTCGACGGGCCGAACGCGCGCGCTCTGCGCAAAGACCTCGTTCCGCACACCAGGGGCACCGTCCTTTTC
>DASZQG010000076.1:0-16491 GCA_035550075.1 Hyphomicrobiaceae bacterium
CCGCCGGCTCAAGCACGCCGGCGCGCCGGCTGGCCCTTGGCAACCTGATCGTGCGCGGGTTCGGGTGTCTGGTGGCGATCCCGCTGCTGCCGTGGATCGGCAAGGGACTGGCGGCCCTGGAGACGTCACCGGCGCGCCAGGTTGCAGATTTCCACCTGCTGTTCAATCTCGTGCTTGCCCTTATCTTCATCGGGCTGCTCGACCCCCTGGCGAAACTCTGTACGCGCCTGCTGCCCGCGCCGGAGACAGGCGAGGAGCCGGGCCAGCCGCAGTACATCAACCCGGCGGCGCTTGCCACGCCCAGCTTGGCGCTCGCTGATGCGGCGCGCGAGGTGCTGCGCATCGTCGACATGGTCAACGTCATGCTGCGCAAGTTCCTGGAAGCGCTGACGTCGGATGACCGCAAGCTGCTGGCCGAGATCAGCGACATGGATGACACGCTCGACCGGCTGCACAATGCCGTCAAGCTGCACCTCACCGCCATCAGCCGCGAGGAGGGGCTGAGCGAAGCCGACGCCCACCGCTGCTCGGAAATTCTCACCTTTGCCATCAACCTCGAGCATATCGGCGACATCCTCGACAGCAGCCTGCGCGACATTGCGGCCAAGAAGATCAAGCGGCGGCTGACCTTCTCGGCCGAAGGCTTGCGGGACATTGCCGCCATGCATCAGCGCGTGGTGGACAACCTGCATCTCGCCACCAGCGTATTCCTGAACCGCGACGAGCGCTCCGCGCGGGCGCTGCTGGCGGAGAAGGACAAGATGCGGGATGTGGAGCGCAACGCCACCGAGAAGCACCTGCAGCGCCTGCGCGAGGGGCGGGCGCAGAGCATCGAGACCAGCGCGCTGCACATCGACATCGCGCGCGACCTCAAGCGCATCATGGCGCACGTGGCCTCAGCGGCGTACCCGATCCTCGAGCAGCGCGGCGCCTTGCGGCCGACGCGGCTGGTTGAACAGCCGGAGGATCGGCGCAGTCCCACCGAGACGCCAGCCGCCTAGGGCCACTTGGCGACCGGCGGAAGGGAGGAAAGGATCGACTCGACGTTGCCGCCGGTGCGCAAGCCGAACACGGTGCCGCGGTCGTAAAGCAGGTTGAATTCCGCGTAGCGGCCACGGCGCACGAGCTGCTCTTCCCGCTCCGCCTCGGTCCAGGGCTTGGCGAAATTGCGCCGCACCAGCTCGGGGTAGACGCCGAGGAACTTGCGCCCGACGTCCTGGGTGAAGGCAAAGGCGGCGTCCCACCCGCCCTCGCTTGGTGATGGCGTCAGGTAGTCGTAGAAGATGCCGCCCACGCCACGTATCTCGCCCCTGTGCGGCAGCGAGAAATAGTCGTCGCACCATTGCTTGAAATGCGCGTAATCGGCGACGGCGTGGCCTTCGCAGGCGGAGGCCATGGCGGCATGGAACGTGACCGTATCCGGGTCATCCTGGGTGCGCCGGGCCGAGAGAACCGGGGTGAGATCGGCGCCCCCGCCAAACCACCACTTCGAGGTCACCACGAAGCGGGTGTTCATGTGCACGGCCGGTACATGCGGGTTCTGAGGGTGGGCGATCAGCGAGATGCCGGAGGCCCAGAACTGCGGATGCTCCTCCGCGCCCGGGATCTGCTTGCGGAACTCCGGAGCAAACTCCCCGTGCACGGTGGAGGTGTGGATGCCGGCCTTTTCGAACACCCGGCCGCGCAGCAGGCCCATCGTGCCGCCGCCGCCCGGTTTCCCGCTGTGATCGGTGCGCGTCCACGGCTTGCGCTCGAAGCGGCCGGCCGGCCGGAGGCTCAGGTGGGTGCCGGCCGGAAGATCGTCTTCAAGACCTTCGAACGCCGCGCAGAGATCGTCACGCAGGCTCTCAAACCACGTCCGCGCGCGCTCTTTACGTGCCGTTTCCTGTTCGTCGCTCATCGCCGTTCAACTGCTCGTGTCGGCCATTGTTTGGCCAAGGTCACCCAATAGCCCTTCGCCCCCTTATCGAGCAATATGCACGCGACCGCGCCGCCCGGCAGACAGAGCTGGGCGCCGGGCGCATTTTTTCGCCTGGGCCGCTCTATGTTCCGCTGGTTTGAAAATCTCATCGCTGCCTTCCCGGAGGACCCGCCCGAGCGTCCGCCTGAGACGCTGCTGGCATTCTACGCCTATTTCATCAGCCCGGTGTGGCCAGCGTTCGCGGCGCTGCTGGTGGCGGGGCTGGTCGGCTCCCTGATCGAGGTGGCCCTGATGACTTTCGTCGGCCAGATCGTCGATCTGATGAAGGCGGCGCCGACGCCGGCACATTTCATCACCGAGCACGGCATGACCCTGCTGTGGATGGCGTTCGTCGCCCTGGTGGCGCGGCCGCTCGTCTCCACCGTGCACGACCTGATCAAGAACCAGGTGATCGCCGGCCCCGTAACCAACCGCGTGCGCTGGCTCACCCACCGCTACGTGCTGCGGCAAAGCCTAGGCTTCTTCCAGAACGATTTCGCCGGCCGCGTCGCCAACAAGATCATGCAGGCGGCGCCGGCGCTGCGCGATTCCGTCGTGCAGGTGATCGACGCCATCTGGTACGCGGCCGTGCAGTGGCTAGGTGCGGCGGTGATCTTTGCCGCGGCCGACGTGCGGCTGCTGGCGCCGCTGCTGGTGTGGCTGGCGGCCTACATCGTCACGCTGTTCATCTTCGTGCCGCGCATCAAGCTGCGTTCGACGGAGGCGGCCGAGGCGCGCTCGATGCTGGTTGGGCGCATTGTCGACAGCTACACCAACATCCTCACGGTCAAGCTGTTCGCCCACGCCGAGCGCGAGGACAGCTATGCGCGCGCCGCGCTCGAGGAGCAGATGGCGAAGTGGCAGGCGTCGCTGCGCATCCAGACGGCGATGGAGATGGTGCTCTATACGCTCAACGGGTTCCTGATCGTGGGCGCGACCGGGCTTGCCATCTGGCTGTGGAGCGTGGAGCTGGTCACCATCGGCGCCATCGCGGTGGTGATGGGCCTCGTCATGCGCATCGTGGCGATGTCGGGCTGGATCCTGTGGGTCGTGGCCGGCATCTTCGAGAACATGGGCACGGTGCAGGAAGGCATGGAAACCATCAGCCGCGAGAACCAGGTTGTCGACAAGGCGGAAAGCCGGCCGCTGGTCGTGCATCGCGGCGAGGTGCGCTTCGAGCATGTCAGCTTCCACTACGGCCAGAAGCACGGCGCCGGCACGGCCCGGCCGGGCGGCATCATTCACGACCTGTCGCTGGTCATCGCGCCGGGCGAGAAGGTCGGGCTGGTGGGGCGCTCCGGCGCGGGTAAGTCCACGCTCGTCAACCTGCTGCTGCGCTTCTACGACCTCGAATCGGGCCGCATCCTGATCGACGGCCAGGACATCGCGTACGTGACTCAGGACAGCCTGCGGGCGCAGATCGGCATGGTCACGCAGGACACCTCCCTGCTGCACCGCTCCGTGCGCGACAACATCCTCTACGGCCGGCCGACGGCGGGAGAAGCGGCAACGATGCAGGCGGCCAAGCAGGCGCAGGCGGCTGACTTCATCCCGGCGCTCGAAGACATGAAGGGCCGCAGGGGCTATGCCGCCCATGTCGGCGAGCGTGGGGTCAAGCTGTCCGGCGGTCAGCGCCAGCGCATCGCGCTTGCGCGGGTGCTGCTGAAGAACGCGCCGATCCTGGTGATGGACGAGGCCACCAGCGCGCTCGACTCGGAGGTGGAGGGTGCCATCCAGGAGCAGCTCTACAACCTGATGGCGGGCAAGACGGTGATCGCCATTGCCCACCGGCTGTCGACCATTGCCGCCATGGACCGGCTGATCGTGCTGGATCACGGCCGCATCATCGAGCAGGGCAGCCACGCCGCCTTGCTGCAGGCAGGCGGCCTCTACGCCGAGCTGTGGTCGCGGCAATCTGGCGGCTTTTTGACCCGGGAGGCGGCGGAGTAGCCGCGGCCGGCGCGCGGCCGCGCCGCGGGAACTGGTCCGGCGAGGGCACGTTCTCAGAAACGACAGGGTGGGCATCGCGTAAGCCCGCGCACGTCATCATTTTGCTCCAGAGCTCAGGCTTCGTTCGGATCCGGAAAGGAAAGGCGGCGCCGCAAAGCCATGCAGCAACGTAGCCGGCCACGTGTGGAAGTGTTCGACGGGGTATCCACCGAGCAATCGCTGGCACGCCTCGACCTGATCGCGCGGCTGATGGACGGCGCCTTCCTTCTGCCCGGCACCAACATCCGGATTGGCCTCGATGCGCTGATCGGCCTGGTGCCGGTGGCGGGCGACCTGATCTCCGGCATCATCTCGAGCTATCTGATCTGGGAAGCGAGGCAGCTCGGCGCGCCGCGCTGGCTGATCGCGCGCATGATGGCCAACACCGCGATCGACACGATCTTCGGAGCCGTGCCGGTGCTGGGTGACGCCTTCGACGTGCTGTTCCGCGCCAACCTGAAGAACATGGCGCTGCTCAGGAAGCACCTGGCGCGCAAGGGCATGCTGGGCGCCGGCGCCGGCCGCGGTCCAGTGATCGAGGGCGAGGCCGTCCGCATCAATTGAAGCCGCCGGTCTGGCGCAGGGCCTCGCCGAGAACCATGGCGGCTGCCACCGCAACATTGAGTGAGCGCAGGCCCGGCCGCATGGGCACGTGCACGCGCGCATCGGCCAGCTTGCGTACTGCATCGGGCACGCCGGCGCTCTCGCGGCCGGCCAGCAGCGTGTCATCGGAACGGAAAACGAAGGCCGTGTAAGGGGTTTCTCCGCGCGTGGTGAGCAGCACGAGCCGGCCGCCCCGCGCGGCGACCGCGGCCTGGAAGGCCTCGAAGCTTGGGTGGCGCACGATCTCCACGTGCGCGAGATAGTCCAGCCCTGCGCGGCGTAAGGCCCGGTCGGTCATGTCGAAACCGGGTGGTCCGATCACGTCGACGCCAATGCCCATACACGCGGCCAGCCGCAGGAGCGTGCCGGTGTTCTGCGGGATATCGGGCTGGTAGAGCGCCAGTCGCATGCCGCACCAGCTAAGGCCCGAGAGGCGGGGTCCGGCAAGGGGTGCCGGACGTGCGCCAAATTGCCCGCAAACAGGCAAGGCAATTGCCTTGTTAAGCCTCTCGAAGAATGCAAAAAGATCGCGCGGCAAAACGTCTAATGGGGGGGATTCGGCGCCATCACCGACAATTCGCAGCCTCGCTTTTCCGCACCTGGAAAGTGAGGCCGGAGCGTTGTCGGAGGCTGTCGGACCGTTCCCGCGAATACGTGCAGCCGCTAAGACCAGGATTGCAGTGAACGCGAAGGAGGCGCACTTGGCGACACATTCGGCAGACGAGGCCAGCCGCCGCGACTTCATCGTGATCGCCGCGCAGGCTTTTGCCGGTGTCGGCGCGGCCATGGCCCTGTGGCCGTTCATCCATCAGATGAACCCGGACGCCTCTACCCAGGCGCTGGCGACAACCGAGGTTGACCTGTCTCCGGTCAAGGAGGGGCAGGCCATTACCGTGGTGTGGCGCGGCAAGCCGATCTTCATCCGCAACCGCACCGCCGATGAGATCAAGGAGGCGAAGGCCGTTCCCATTTCCGATCTCCCCGATCCCTACGCGCGCAACGACGACCTGCCTGACAGCGCGCATGCGACCGATCCCAATCGTACCAAGAAGGGCAAGGAGAACTGGCTGATCCTGATCGGCATCTGCACCCATCTCGGCTGTATTCCGAAGGGGCAGAGCATGTCCGACAGCAAGGGCGACTACGGCGGCTGGTTCTGTCCGTGCCACGGCTCGATGTACGATACGGCAGGCCGCATCCGCAAAGGACCGGCGCCGCGCAACCTCGAGATACCGCCTTACGAATTCACGTCCGACACCAAGATCAAGATCGGCTGAGGACCGTGCAGATGGCTAGCCACGAATCGACCTACCAGCCGACATCGCGCCTTTCCAAGTGGCTGGACGAGCGCCTGCCGGTCCAGCGCCTCATGCACGGCCAGTTCGTGGATTTTCCCACACCGCGCAACATCAACTACCTGTGGACCACCGGCGGCCTGCTGACCTTCTTCCTCGCCATCCAGATCGCCACCGGCATCGTGCTGGCGATGCACTACACGCCGACGGCAGCGGAGGCGTTCAACTCGGTCGAGCACATCCGCCGCGACATCAACTACGGCTGGCTGCTGCGCAACCTGCACGCGGTGGGCGCCTCCATGTTCTTCCTGGCGGTCTACCTGCACATTGCGCGCGGGCTTTACTACGGGTCCTACAAGACGCCGCGCGAGGTGCTCTGGATCCTCGGCGTCATCATTCTGCTCCTGATGATGGCGACGGCCTTCATGGGCTACTCGCTGCCGTGGGGCCAGATGAGCTTCTGGGCGGTGACGGTCATCACCAACCTGTTCTCCTCGCTGGATTCGATCATCCCCGGGCTCGGCACCAAGATCGTGCAATGGCTGTGGGGCGGCTATTCGGTCTCCGGCACCACGCTGACACGGTTCTTCAGCCTGCACTACCTGCTGCCGTTCGTGATCGCCGGCGTGGTGGGCCTGCATATCTGGGCGCTGCACAAGGTCGGCCAGAACAATCCCACGGGCCTCGACATCAAGACGGCGTCCGACACCGTGCCGATGGCGCCCTACGCAGTGATGAAGGACCTGTTCGCCCTATCCGTGTTCGGCCTGCTGTTTGCCTGGTTCGTGTTCTTCGCGCCCGACTACCTGGGCCATTCCGACAACTACATCGAGGCCAACCCGCTCTCGACGCCGCCGCACATCGTGCCTGAGTGGTACTTCCTGCCCTACTACGCCATCCTGCGCGCCATCCCCAACAAGCTGCTCGGCGTGATCGCGATGTTCTCTTCGATCATCCTGCTGTGCTTCGTGCCGTGGCTTGATACCTCGCGCGTGCGCTCTGCCAAGTACCGCCCGATCTACAAGTGGTTCTTCTTCCTGTTCATCATCTCGGTGATCGCGCTGGGCTATCTCGGCTCGAAGCCGCCGGAGGGCGCCTACGTGCTGTGGGCGCGGCTGTTTGCAGCCTACTACTTCCTGCACCTGCTTGTCGTGCTGCCGATCGTCGGGGTGCTGGAGACGCCGTCGAAGCTGCCGCATTCGATCACCGAGTCGGTGCTCGGCAAGGGCGGAGGCGCAGCGCCGCTGAAAGCGGCGGCCGCGCCTGAACGCCGCTAGGGGGAACGTCATGGTCAAGATGGGCGGCGCAGGATTGGCGTTGGCCGCGCTGGGCGTGGCGGCTGCGGCGTGGGCCGGGCCGGTGCTGGCACAAGAGCACGGCGGCACGCAGGTCGCGCGGCAGCCTTGGACATTCTCCGGGTTGTTTGGCGAGTTCAACAACAACCAGCTGCAGCGCGGTTTTCGGGTCTATACCGAGATCTGCTCCCGCTGCCACAGCCTCAATCGCATTTACTTCCGCAACCTCGCTGATCCTGACGGCCCTGCGTTTCCGGTCGACGGCGTGAAGTCGCTGGCGGCGACGCACCAGGTCGAGGACGGTCCCGACGACAACGGCAAGATGTTCAAGCGTCCCGGCACGCTGACGGATGCCATCCCGTCTCCCTACAAGAACGACAAGGAGGCGCGGGCGGCGCACAACGGTGCCTTGCCGCCCGACCTGTCGCTGATCGTGCGCGCGCGTTCCGTGGAGAACGATGCGCCGTTCTACCTCGTGCCCTACACGATGGTGCGCGACGTTCTCAGCGGCTACCAGGAGAGCGGCGCCGATTATCTCTACGCCTATCTCACCGGCTTCCAGGAGCCGCCCAAGGGCTTCAAGCTGGGCGACTTCATGCAGTACAACCGCGTGTTCCCCGGCCATCAGACGGCCATGCCGCCGCCGTTCGCCGGCGGCGACGGGGTGGTGAAATACGACGACGGCACGCCCGCCACGGTCGACAATTACGCGCGCGACGTCACCGCGTTCCTGGCCTGGGCCGCCGATCCGCGCCTGGAAGATCGCAAGCGCCTCGGTCTGCTGGTAATGATCTACCTGATCATCACGGCAGTGCTGCTCGGGTTTGCGAAGCGGCGCATCTGGCGCGAGGTGCACTAGTTTCGCGGCCTGCTGCGATCCTCCAGCCCAAGGTTGCCTTGAGGCCGCCTCCGGCGCACCTTTGCGCCTGCCGCGACGGCGTGTAGAACGCGCCGCGGGCCCAGCGAGGCGAGGGAGCAGCCATGACCAGATCCGTGCTCGGCATCATCGGCGGCAGCGGGCTCTACGACATTCCCGCGCTGAAGAGCGTGCACTGGGAGGCAGTGGCCTCGCCGTGGGGCGAGCCCTCCGATCATGTCCTGTTCGCCGATCTCGACGGCCTGCCCATCCGCTTCCTGCCGCGCCATGGCCGCGGCCACAGGCTGCCGCCGTCGGCCATCAATTTCCGCGCCAACATCGACGCCCTGAAGCGCGCCGGAGTCACCGACCTCGTCTCGATATCGGCGTGCGGATCGCTCAAGGAGGAGCTGCCACCCGGCCATTTCGTGCTGGTGGACCAGTTCATCGACCGCACCTTTGCGCGCGAGAAGAGCTTCTTCGGGCCGGGCTGCGTCGCGCATGTTTCGATGGCCGACCCCGTGAGCCCCGGACTGGCGGACCTGGTCGAAGCCGCCGCCAAGGCGGAAAAGATCCCGTTCACGCGCGGCGGCACCTACCTCGTGATGGAGGGCCCGCAGTTCTCGACGCGGGCCGAGAGCAACCTCTACCGGAGCTGGGATTGCAGCGTGATCGGCATGACCAACATGCCGGAGGCCAAGCTCGCCCGCGAGGCGGAGATCTGCTACGCGACCGTGGCCATGGTGACCGACTACGACTGCTGGCATTCCGACCACGCGGAGGTCGATGTGGCGGCGGTGGTCAAGGTGCTGCACGAGAACGCGCACAAGGCGCACGGGCTGATCGAGCGGCTGGCGCGCAGCTTCCCGCGCGAGCACCCGCCGTGCCCGATCGGCTCGGACCGCGCGCTGGAGGTCGCCATCATCACGCCGCCGGCGGCGCGCGATCCGGCGCTGCTGGCGAAGCTCGACGCGGTGGCGGGGCGGGTGCTGGGGGCAAAGGCGTAGCGCCTTCCGATGGCAATGCGCACCGGTTTGTCGTCTCAGCCGGAGCCAAGCTGAGGGTCGAGACCCGCCGATCAGAGGTCCTACGCGGCCTTGCCCACAAGTTCGCCGGCGAGCGCGTGCGCGATCAGCTTGCGCGTCTCCTCGATGCCGTAGAGCTCGATGAAGCTGCCGAACCTCGGGCCCCGCTCCTCGCCCAGAAGAACCTGGTAGATCGCGCCGAACCAGGCATTGGAGACGCCCGGCTTCTCAGGCGTTGCGCCCTTGGCGTTGGGATCCTGGTAGCGCGGGATGGTGCGGCCGACGTCATAGAGAATTGCCTGCAGATCCTCCGCCCGCGCATCCGCCGGTGCCTTGCCGAGTGCCGCCGACAGCGCCTGCAAGGCTTCCGTCTCCACCGCGTCCGGCAGGCGGAACTTCTTCTGCGGCTTCACGAAGTCCTCGTAGTAGCGCACCGCGTAGCCCGCGAGCTGGTCGAGCAGCGGATGGCTGTCGGGGCCCGCGTCCGGGGCGTGGCGGCGGATGAAGCCCCACAGCACACCCTTGTCGTGCGCATTGGACGCCGCCACCAGGTTGAGCAGCAGGCCGAAGCTGATCGGCAGTTCGGCCGCGGGCGGGTTGCCGCCGTGGATGTGCCACACGGGGTTGTCGAGCCTGCTCCTGGCATCCTGGCGCGGATAGGCCGCGAGAAACTGCAGGTATTCGTCCACCGTGCGCGGAATGACGTCGAAGTAGAGGCGCTTGGCCGCCTTCGGCTTCTGGAACATGAACAGCGACAGGCTCTCCGGCGAGGCGTAGGTGAGCCACTCCTCGATGGTCAGGCCGTTGCCCTTGGACTTGGAGATCTTCTCGCCCCGCTCGTCCAGAAACAGCTCGTAGTTGAACCCTTCCGGGGGCGTGCCACCGAGCGCGCGGCAGATCTTGGAGGACAGGGTGACGGAGTCGATCAGGTCCTTGCCGGCCATCTCGTAGTCGATGCCGAGCGCGGTCCAGCGCATGGCCCAGTCGGCCTTCCACTGGCACTTCACCGCGCCGCCGGTGACGGTCGTTTCCACCTGCTTGCCCGTCTCGGGATCGACGTAGACGACGGTGCCCTTGCGCGGGTGACGCTCGATCATCGGCACCTGCAGCACCTTGCCCGACGCCGGCGAAACGGGAAGGAACGGCGAATAGGTGGCGCGGCGCTCCGGGCCCAGCGTCGGCAGGATGATGTCCATCACCTTGTCGTAGGCCTTGAGCATCCGCAGCAGAGTTTCGTCGAACGTGCCCGCTTTGTAGATCTCGGTCGCCGACAGGAACTCGTAGTCGAAGCCGAACCGATCGAGAAAGCGGCGCAGCATCGCGTTGTTGTGGTGGGCAAAGCTCGCGTGCTCGTTGTCGAAGGGATCGGGCACGGCGGTGAGCGGCTTGTCGAGGTGAGCGGCAAGCATGTCCTGGTTCGGCACGTTGCCCGGCACCTTGCGCAGGCCGTCCATGTCGTCGGAGAAGCATACCAGGCGCGTCTTGCGCCGGCCTTCGGTCAGCACCTCGAACGCATGGCGCACCATGGCCGTGCGTGCCACCTCGCCGAAGGTGCCGATGTGCGGCAGCCCGGACGGCCCGTAACCAGTCTCGAAAATCACGGTCTTGCCGGCGCCACCCTTGAGGCGATCCAGGCGCGCGATCAGCCGGCGCGCTTCCTCGAACGGCCAGGAGCGGGCGTCGGCGGCGGCCGCGGCGAGAGCGGTTTCGGACGGCATCGTCATGGGCAAGGCCGGGATTTCCATAAGGTCGCTGTCGTTTCTGCGGGGCGGACGGTATTGGCCGCTTCCGGCCCCGTCAATCGAGCCTGGCCACGCCGTCACGCCGCTACTTCAGCACCTCGCGCACCACCGCACGCGCCTGCTCCAGGGTGAACGGCTTGGTGATGACGCGCGCGATCTTGTCCTTGAGGTGCTGGGCGCGGTCGAGTTCGCCGCTGAAACCCGACATCAGGACCACACGCAGCCCCGGCGCGGTCTGCAAGCCCTTTTCCACAAGCTCGATGCCGTCGAGGCCCGGCATCTGCACGTCCGAGATCAGCAGATCGAAGGCGCCGGGTGCAGCCTGCAGCTTTTCCAACGCCTCCGAGCCGTCCTGCGTGGAAACCACCTGGTGACCGTCGGTTGCGAGCGCGCGTTGCACCAGGTCGCGCGTTGCCGCGTCGTCATCGGCCAGAAGGATGCGTGCCATCGTGCCCTCCTCCGCCAGAGCGCTCCCGCACAAGGTGCCCTATGAAGGGCAGCTCGCGGAACCGGTGTGCGAGGTCCATGCCGTAGCCTACCACAAATACATCGGGACACTCGAATGCGCGCAAATCCGCGGCAATCGGCGCCGCGCGCGGGACCCTCTTGTCGAGCAGCACGCAGGTGGTGACGCGCTCAGCGCCGCGTGCGGCGATGAGGTCGCGCGCGAACGCCAGCGTGCGGCCGGATTCGAGAATGTCGTCGACCAGCAGCACGTCGCGACCTTGCACGCTGCTCTCAAGGTCGCGCAGCACCGTGATGCGGCCTGAAGAGCGGGTTTCCTCGCGATAGCTGGAGAGGGCGAGAAAGTCGATCTCGGGCGCGAGCCCGGCGCCGTGCAGGGCACGGATCAGGTCGGCGGCGAAGATGAAGCTGCCGTTGAGCACGGCGACCACCAGCAGGCGCTGCGGATGCTGAACGGCAATCTGGCCCGCGAGGTGCTCGATGCGCGCGGCAATATCGCCTGCCGAGAACAGCACCGCCAGCCGCTCGCTGCTGCCAGGCATCGCGTCTGTCATGGCCCCTCTCCAATGCCGATGGGCTGTCATAGCAGATCGCGCCGCCGTCGCGTGCTTGGGCAGCCTGCGCCCCATCAGACCGCCATAATCCTGAACAATTGATGCCTTCTCTCAGCGATCTGTAAGGGGTAAGTAACCCGGCCAGGCAAACGGGGGGCCTGCGAGCTTGATCAGGTTGAACGGCATCGCGCTGAGGTACGGACGCGGCAACGACGTGCTGCGCGATGTGACCTTCCATCTGCGCCCCGGCTCCTTCCACTTTCTGACCGGCCCGTCCGGCTCCGGCAAGACTTCGCTGCTGCGCATGCTGTTCATGTCGATCGAGCCGACCCGCGGGCAGATCTACGTACTCGGACACGACATCAGCCACGTAACGCCCTCCAAGCGCGCCACCTTGCGGCGGCGCATCGGCATCGTGTTCCAGGATTTCCGGCTGCTCGACCACATGACCACGTGGGAGAACGTGGCGATGCCGTTGCGCGTCACCGGCAAGCGCATCTCGGACTACAAGGAGGACGTGACGGACCTGTTGCAATGGGTGGGACTGGGCGATCGCATGTATTCCTATCCCCACGTGCTGTCGGGCGGAGAGAAGCAGCGCGCGGCCATCGCCCGCGCCGTCATCAACAAGCCCGAGCTGCTGCTTGCCGACGAGCCGACGGGTAACGTCGACCCGCAAATGGCGCGGCGGCTGCTGCGCCTGTTCATCGAACTGAACCGGCTCGGCACTTCCGTGGTCATCGCCACCCACGACCACCAACTGATGCGTCAGACCAAGGCACCGCGGATCGAACTGCACGAGGGCCATGTCCGGATCGTATGACAGGCCCACGGGCCGGCCCACGCTGCAGCCGGCGCCCTATGACGAGCACACGGGCGCCGCCAGCTACCGCACGGGGCAAACACATCCCGAGCCGCGCGCGCGCACCGCGTTCCGCAGCGGCGGCGAGGCCGCCACGCGCACGCGCCGCGGCGAGCGCGGCATGACCAATGCCCCAATCGTCCCGGCCGGCTCCGTCACGGGCCGCTCGCTGACGCTGGTGATCACCATCATGTGCTTCCTGGCGTGTCTGACTGCCGGCGCGGTCTACATGATGAACCAGTCTGCCTCGGCCTGGATGCGCGACATCGCCAGCGAGGTGACGGTGCAAGTGGAGGCGCGCGACAACATCGACGTCGACAAGCAGGTGCTCGACGTGACGACCTTCATGTCGCGCCAGCGCGGGATTACCTCGGTGCGCGCCCTGAGCCGGGCCGAGAACGCCAAGCTGGTGGAAGACTGGCTGGGCTCGACGCCCAACTTCGAGGACGCGCTGCCGATCCCGCGCCTGATCGCCATCGAGATCGACCGCAACACGCCGCCCGACATCGACGACCTGCGCGCCAGGCTGGCCTCCGCCTTCAAGGGGGTGACGCTGGACGATCACCGGCGCTGGCAGGCGCAAATCCGCACGATCACTCGCTCGTTCGCGCTGGGTGGTCTCGCCATCCTGCTGCTGGTGGGCGCGGCGACGACGGCGATCATCGTCTCCGCCACCAAGAGTGCCATGGCCTCCAACCGCGAAATTGTCGAGGTGCTGCACTTCGTCGGCGCCACCGACCGCTTCATCGCCCGCGAGTTCGAGCGGCATTTCCTGCGGCTGGGGGTGCGCGCTGGGATCGTCGGCGCCATCTGGGCGATGGTGGTGTTCCTGCTGATGCCGACTGTGATGGAGCTGCTTGGCGGCGGCCGGGTGACCGTTGCCGAGCTGCGCCGGCTGGTGGGCACAACAACGCTCGACGCGCCGGGCTATTTCCTGCTCGGCATCGTGGTGCTGGTGATCGCCGCGCTGTGCATGCTGACCTCGCGGATCGGCGTTTACCGCATTCTCAACAATCAGCACTAACGGTGCAGGGGCGACCCGCCGGCTGGTGACAATGGTGCCATGCGACCGGCGGCGCGGATCGCAATCGCGCCAAAATCGGCTAGGATGACGCTTCGACGGCCTCGTCCACGCCGGGAATGGGGCCAGAAGAGGTGTTGTGTCTCGGACAGGGAAAGTTCTCGCCGTCGCCGCGGGGGTGGCTGCGGTTGCGCTCCTGATGGGGTTTGCGGCTTTCGTCCGCGCGGTGGCGCAGTATGTGCCGACCGCCGGCGAGCATGCCGACGCCATCGTCGTGCTGACGGGTGGTGAGCACAGGCTGATCGAGGCGGCGCGCCTGCTGAATCAGGGCCGCGGCTCGCGCCTGCTCATCTCCGGCGTCAACAGGGTGACCGGCCGCGAGGACCTTAGGCGCAAGAGCGGGATCTCGCGCCGGCTGTTCGATTGTTGCGTTGAGATCGGCTATGAGGCTCACGACACCGTCGGCAACGCGCAGGAGACGCGGGCGTGGGCGGACGCACATCACTACACGCGGCTGATTATCGTGACCTCCTCCTATCACATGCCACGCAGCCTGGCCGAGCTCGGCCGCGCTCTGCCCGGCGTCGAACTGGTGCCGTATCCGGTGGTGCCAAGCCACTTCACGGGCCGGGGATGGTGGCTGAAGCCAGGCGCGATGCGCCTGCTCGTGACCGAATATCTGAAGTTCCTGCCGTCGGCGACGCGGTTCGGGCTGGCGCGGCTGGTCCACTGGGATGATGCTGCAATCGCCGGCTCCCGAGCCGGCAGACCGGAAACCGCGGGCCAGGCGTCGTGATCCTCGTGCGCTCACTCGTGTTCCTCGTCGTGTTCTACCTCAACACGGCCCTGTTCCTGGTGTTCGGGAGCTGGCTGCTGCTGGCGCCGCGCCGCTGGGCGATGGAAGGGCTGCGGCTGCACGGGCTTGCCAGCCTGTGGTGGCTGAAGGTGATATGCGGCACACGCCTGGAGGTGCGCGGGCTGGAGAAGCTGCCGCAAGGCGCATGCCTCGTCGCCGCCAAGCACCAGTCGGCGTGGGATACCTTCGCCCTGATCCCGGTGTTCCGGGATCCGGCGATGGTGATGAAGGCGGAGCTCGGCTGGATCCCGCTCTACGGGTGGTTCAGTCACAAGTTCCAGCATATCTTCGTGCGCCGCGACAAAGGCCCAAGCGCGCTCAAGGCGCTGATCCGCGACGCGCGCGAGCGCGCCACGCATGGCCGCGAGATCGTGATCTTTCCGGAAGGGACACGGCGACCGCCGGGCGCGCCGCCCGACTACAAGCCGGGCTTTTTGGCCCTGTACGAAGCGCTGGGGCTGCCCTGCGTGCCGCTGGCGCTCAATTCGGGCCTGTTCTGGCCCCGGCGCAGCGTGCTGCGGTATCCAGGTACCATCGTCATCGAAATCCTGGATCCCCTTCCGGCGGGGTTGCCCCGCCGCGAGGCCCGGGCGCAGATCCAGGAGCGGATCGAGACCGCCTGCCAGCGCCTGCTCGCCCAGGCCCGTTCAAGGCCCAATCCGCCGCCCCTGCCGGCCCCAGAGGCGGCCCAGGAAGGCCGGGCAGCCATTTAGGTGTGGACGCCGCGACCGGCCTCCCTTGCCCGCTATGGCCCGCTTGTGCGATCTCTACCTTGAGTAGTGATTTCCATATTTACTCGCGGAGATGGCTGGAGGGTCGGATGACCAGGATGATGCGCGGGAGTGTGCTGCTGGCTCTGGGCGGCCTTCTCGCCGCCACGCCGGTGCAGGCGGCGCAGCCGGGCGGCTGTGAAACAGCAGCCCTTTACTACTACTGCCGGGCGGTGACCGTAGCGCTGGGGCAGGCGGCAAAGGCCACCGATCCCGACCTGTCGGCGGCCCTTCTGCGGCGCGCGGCGGGCTATGGGGAAGACGCGCGCGGGATCGGGTTTGAGCGGCTCGTGGAGAAGTACAACCGGGTCGGCGTCCAGCATGCGGCCAAGGCCGCAGACCCTGCCACCATGCAGCGCCTGCTCGGCACGTGCGTCACGCCGGATCCCAATCTCGTCGCCACCTTCAAGCTGAGCGCGCGCCGGGACTGTCCGGTGGTCCTGCCGTAACGCCCGGCTCACCGCGCTTGTGCGTTCCAATCCGCCAGGTAGCTGCGCGTGAGCGGCACGGCGGTGGGGGACTTGGCCATCTGGATCTGGAACACCATCCAGTTGAGCCGCCGGTAGCCGATCTCGCAAAGCTGCAGGTAGTACTCCCACAGGCGGCAGAAGCGCTCGTCGTAGAGCGCGCGCGCTTTGTCGCGATTGGCCTGGAAGCGCTGGTGCCAGTTCTTCAGGGTCTCGGCGTAGTGCAGGCGCAGGATCTCGATGTCGGTGATCCACAGCCCGGCGCGCTCGATGGCCGCCACCGTCTCGGACAGCGAGGGCGCATACCCGCCGGGGAAGATGTACTTGATGAGCCATGGCGAGGTGAGGCCAGGTGGCGCCATGTGGCCGATGGCATGCAGCAGGCACACCCCATCGTCCGTCAGCAGGGCGGCGACCTTGCCGAAGAATTCGTCATAATGAGCGCGGCCGACGTGCTCGAACATGCCGACGGAGACGATGCGGTCGTAGCGGCCGGTGTCCTGGCGGTAGTCGAGCAGCTTGAAAACGACCTTGCCGTCGAGGCCTTCCGCTTGCGCGCGCGCCTGCGAGACCTGCCACTGCTCCTCCGACAGGGTGACGCCGACCACATCCACGCCCCAGGCGCGCGCCAGATGCAGGCCGAGCCCGCCGAAGCCCGAACCGATGTCGAGCACGCGCTGGCCGGGCTGCAGCAGCAGCTTCGCCGCCACCCGCTTCTTCTTGTTGGCCTG
>DASZQG010000077.1:0-45768 GCA_035550075.1 Hyphomicrobiaceae bacterium
CGGCGCGCTGGCGACCATTCCCGACAAGGCCTAGCGCGTCCGTCCCATCGTTTCGGTCCGACAGCCGTCCTGGCACGTAGTGTCAGGATCCATCTCTTCGCGCGGTCCCTGCGGTTGCGAAAGAGCCCCTCGGCAACAGCGCACCCGTCATCCCGGACGACACCTACCTGCGCACACCTCACCTCCCCACCGCCGCGCCGCGAAGCCCCGCCGGCACCGCATCCGGCAAGCGCCCCAGCATTCGCGCCGCTGCCTGCATCGCCACCACGTACCCGTAGGGCCCCAGCCCGCAAATCACGCCGCGCGCCGCCGTCGAGATGATCGAATGGCGATGATGAGTATCGCGGGCGTGGATATTGGAGATATGCAGTTCGATCACCGGTCCCTCGAAGGTTTTGAGAGCGTCAAGAATTGCGACCGACGTGAACGAGAACCCGGCCGGGTTGATGATGATGGCATCGGCGTTTTCCCGCGCCGCCTGGATCAGGTCGACCAGTTCGCCTTCGTGGTTCGACTGGTGGAAGGTCACGGACGCCCCCAGAACAGCCGCGCACTCCCGGCACGCCGCCTCGACCGCCGCCAGCGTCGTGGTGCCATAGATGTGCGGTTCGCGGACCCCGAGCAGATTGAGGTTCGGTCCGTTGAGGATCATCAAGCGCATGCCGTTTCTCCGTTGGCTGCCGCTGACCGGATGTCATGTCTGCTTTGCGCGCGCCGCCTGCACGTGGTCCGGCAGGTCCAGCCCCACGCCGACCAGCGCGCGGAATGTCTCGTAAAGCCTCTGCACGTCGGCAGCCGGCAGCGGCGGACGTGTGATCGAGGCGATGTTGGCTTTCAGGTGCGCAACGTTGCCGGTGCCGAACAGCACCACGTCGATGCCGGGCTCATGCCGTACGAACCGGTAGGCCGCATCGGTGATGCTCTCGGCTCCCCCCGCGTGCACCAGGAAATCCAGAGAGCCCGTGCTGGCCGTCTCGCGCGGTATCCGCCCATCGGCGGCCAATTCGGCGAGGGTGCGCTCCAGCACCGGGCGCTGGCTGAAGATATTGCGCACCGCGAACATGCAGAGCGTTCCCACGCCATGCGTGCGCGTGCACGGCAGCAGCGACGCCCGCGCGTTCTGGTGCATCATGTGGAAGGCCAGCATGAACACCTCCCACACCGGTTCCTCCACCGCCCGCAGGAGCATCGTGTGTTCGGGGTCGCGCGGGCCGGACTCGGTGACGCCGAGATGGCGGAGCTTACCCTTCTCCTTTTCGCGCAGCAGCGCCGGCACGATCTCGGCCATCGCGCGGTCGTAGGCGTTGGGCAGCAGGCCGTGCAAGTTGAAGATGTCGACGTAGTCGGTGTCGAGCTGCTTCAGCGACGCATCGAGATTCGCCACCACGTCGGCGCCGGACAGCGGCTTCGCCCCATCGAAGCGGCTGACGTGGCTCTTGGTCGAGACGACCACGCTTTCGCGCCGTCCCTTGATGGCCTTGCCGACGATGCCTTCTGTCCCGTAGGCGGCAGCCGTATCGAGAAAATTGACGCCGAGGTCCAGCGCCTCGCGCACCAGCGCCACCGACTGCGCCTCGCTCAGGCCTGAGCCGAGCCCGACGCGGCTATTGCCGCCACAGCCGAGGCCGGCGACGCTCACCTTCATGCCCGTCCGGCCGAGCGTGGTATATTGCACGTGGCTGTCTCCCTGGCTGCACCCGCGCGCGAGGACTAGGACATGAATGAGCTGCCACGCAACCTCTCTTCCACTCAGTCCGCTTCGCCGGAGTCGCGCGGCCTTGATTTTTTCCGCTCCGACCGGTCGCTGACGGCCCTGCTCGGGCTTTATGTTCCGGCAGATGAGCTTGCCCACCTCACGCCGCACCTTGAGCGGCTCGGCCGGCTGGTCGGCGGCCGCCTCGACGATCTCGCGCGCGAAGCCGACCGTACACCGCCACGCCTGGAGCCGCGCACCCGCCAGGGCGATGACCGTCAGTCGATCGTCAAGGCGCCGGCCTATCGCGAAATGGAGGGGATCGCGTTCGGCGAGCTGGCGCTCGCTTCACAGACCCACCGCCCCGTGCTCGGCTGGAACAAGCCGCTGTCGGCAGCCAGCAAGTACGCCTTCACCTATTTGTTCGCGCAGTCGGAGTTCGGCCTGCTGTGCCCCGTCAACATGACGGACAGCCTGACCCGCACCATCCGCCGCTTTGCGGCGCCCGAGCTGCTGTCGCGCTACCTGCCCGGCCTCCTGGCGCAGAGCGCCGGCGAGCAGCTCCAGGGTGCCATGTTCATGACCGAGCGGCTGGCGGGTTCCGACGTCGGCGCCACCGAGACCCGCGCTGTTCGCTCCGGCGACCACTGGCTGCTCTACGGCGACAAGTGGTTCTGCTCCAACGCCGACGCCGACCTGTCGCTGGTGCTGGCGCGGCCGGAAGGCGGCCCGGCCGGCACCAGGGGGCTCGGCCTGTTCCTGATGCCGCGCGTGCTGCCCTCCGGCGAGCCCAACCGCTACCGCATCGTTCGGCTAAAAGAGAAGCTCGGCACGCGCGCCATGCCCTCGGGCGAAATCACGCTTGATGGGGCGTCGGCGTGGCTGGTCGGCGACCTCAACCAGGGCTTCAAACAGATGGCCGAGATGGTCAACCAGTCGCGGCTGTCCAACGGCATCCGCTCAACCGGCATGATGCGCCGCGCCCTGCACGAGGCTCTCACCGTCGCGCTCGGCCGCCGCGCTTTCGGCAAGCGCCTGATCGAGCTGCCCTTGGTGCGCCGTCAGCTCATCAAGATGATCCTGCCGGCCGAGGAGGCGCTGAGCGTCGCCCTGTTCACGGCCGATTGCCTCGACCGCGCCGATGCCGGCGATGCCCAGGCGCAGATCCTGCGCCGGGTTCTCACGCCACTGATTAAGATGCGCGCGTGCCGCGAGGCGCGCAAAGTGGCGGGCGACGCCATGGAGATGCGGGGCGGCAACGGCTACATCGAGGAATGGATCGAACCGCGGCTGCTGCGGGAGACGCACCTCGGCTCGATCTGGGAGGGCACCACCAACATCATCGCCCTCGATGTCATCCGCGCGGCCGCCAAGGCAAAGGCGCATCGGGCGCTGCGCGAGCGCGTGCAGCCGATGCTCGACGCTGGCCCCGTCGCCATCGCAACTCCGCTCGCCGAGCGCTTTGCCGCCGCTTTGCGGTTGACGGACGAAGCCGTCTCCGGCGCCGAGCACACGGCCCGCCAGGCCGCCACCGGCCTCTACCATGCCACCGCAGCCGCCCTGTTTCTCGACGAAGCCGCAAAGACCGGTGACAGCACCCGGATCGACCTCGCCCGCCTGGTCGTCGCACACAAGCTTGACGCCCGCGATCCGCTCGCGATGGCCTCCCCGCAAGAGGAAGCGGCGGCCGACCGCGTCATCGACGCGCTCGCCGCCGCTCGCTTCACACCTTGATTTTGCTCAACGCAGGTTGCCGCAGAACCGCTGGATGCGCTTGCACGCCTCTTCGAGATTTTCGGTCGATGTGGCATACGAGATGCGCAGGTTTGGGCTCATGGCGAACGCGGCGCCCTGCACGGCCGCCACGCCTTCCTCGTCGAGCAGCGCCAGCACGAAATCTTCGTCCGTCTTGATCTTCGTGCCCTTCGGCGTGGTCTTGCCGATGACCCCGGCGCACGAGGGGAAGACGTAGAAGGCTCCCTCGGGCTTGGTGCACTTGATGCCCTTGGCCTGGTTCAGCATCGAGACCACCAGGTCGCGCCGCTCACTGAACGCTCGCGTGTTGCGCGGGATGAAATCCTGCGGCCCGTTCAGCGCCTCCACGCCCGCCCACTGCGTGATGGAGGATGGGTTGGAGGTCGACTGTGATTGCAGCTTGCACATGGTTTTGATGAGCGGCTCCGGGCCGCCCGCATAGCCGAGCCGCCAGCCCGTCATGCAGTAGGCTTTCGAAAAGCCGTTTAGCGTCAGCGTGCGCTCATACAGCGCCGGCTCGATCTGCGCGGGCGTATAGAACACGTTGTCGTCGTAGAGCAGGTGCTCGTACATGTCGTCGCTCAGCACCCACACATGCCTGTTCTTCGGCTGCATGAGCACGTCTGTCAGCGCCTTTAGCTGTTCCTTGGAGTAGGCCGCGCCCGACGGGTTGCACGGCGCATTGAACAGGAACCACTTGGTCTTCGGCGTGATGGCCGTATCGAGCGCCTCAGGCGTCAGTCTGAACCCGTCCTCGATACGGCAGTTCGCCGACACGGGCTTGCCGTTGCCGAGCAATACGATGTCGGCATAGGACACCCAATACGGCGCCGGGATCACCACCTCGTCGCCCGGATTCAACGTGCACAGCAGCGCGTTGTAGAGCACCTGCTTGCCGCCGGTACCCACCGAGATCTGCGAGGTCTTGTATTCCAGCCCGTTCTCGCGCTTGAACTTGGCAACGATGGCGGCCTTGAGCTCGGGAATGCCGTCGACGTCCGTATACTTCGTCTTGCCTTCCTTCAGCGCGCGGACGGCGGCTTCCTTGATATTGTCGGGCGTGTCGAAGTCAGGCTCGCCGGCAGAGAGCGAAATCACCTGTTTTCCCTGCGCCTGCAGCTCGCGGGCCTTGGTGGCCATGGCGATGGTCTGCGACGGGGAGATCCGGTTCACGCTGTCTGAGAAAAAGCCCATAGCGGCCTCGGCAAATCCTTGATTCCGCTTCGTCTGTTTACAAAGCGCGCGGACCCTACCCCCCGAGACGCTCAAGTCAAGGACAAAGGCGAGAAATTCGCGGCGGCCGTCCGCATGGCGCGAGGGGCGTTTGAGCGACTCCGCGGTCCTTGCTAACCTGCCGGCGCCCTGCCCGGACCTTCCTAGCTGACAGGCGCCGTCAAGATGAACCGCACCGTGATCGCTGCCGCCGCCGGCGTCCTGCTGCTGCCCCCCATCCAGCGCGACCACACCGCCCAGGCGCAGGACGCCCGTGTGAGGGCACTGATCCTGGTCGGTTCGTTTGCCGCTGGCGCCATCATCGGTTCGACCGGCGTGCAGGCGAAAAAGAAGGAAAAGGAAGAAGCCGAGAAAAAAGAGGAGGCCCGGAAGGCAAGCCTTGCGCTGCAGGAGTTCGCCAAGCGCCTCGAAGCCAACACGGCCGCAGCCAAGGAAGCGGAAGAAGCTCGGAAACGCTCGGAGCTGCTGTCCTCTTTTGCCAAGGGCCGCTTCAGGGTCGATCCGTCGATTTCAATCTACAATACCGATCTGTGGAAGAACCCGCCGGCAGTGCCGCCCACTGGCCGGATTAAGTCCGGCCTCGGTACGCCTCCTCCACCCTCGCCGCAGTTCAAGCTGCCGGACTCCCAGAAAAACACGGCCACCGCCCCGCCGCCGACGCAGTTCAAATTGCCCGACAGCTTCAAGGCCACACCCGGTGGGTCCCTTCTCACGCACAACCTCTACACCACGCAGACCACGTTTCACGTCTACAAGCTCGGCACCGGCTGGCACACGACCGCCCAGCACTGCATCAGCTTCGGGACCAACAAATGCTACCCGTGCGACCTGCACCCCGGGATAGGTCTCGGCGCGGTGAGCGGGCAATGCGTGATGCGTCTCGGCGAGGCGGCAATCGACATGAGCACCAGCAAGCTTTCGCGCTAGACGCCCGTGCGAGCCTGCGGATCAGCGCAGGAATGCTTTCGGCATCTCGAGATGGAAGTGCAGGCCCGCTTCGCCAAGGCCGAACGAGGCCACGAAGAACGCCAGGATGATCGCGCTGATGGCCTTCTCGGCGAATTTCATTTGCCGGGTGTCGGCCTCGCTGCGGGTGTAGGCGAGGTAGCCGAACCAGACCAGGCAAAGCAGAATGCCCGTCAGCACCGTACCGTTTGAGAAACTGCTGGTCAGGCCGCCGCCGATCCACCGGCCGAGGTAATAGAGCAGCGCCGCGCCGGCGGCGAGCAATATCCCTTTGATCAGCTTTTCGTTGCCCATCGCGTCCCCCCAAGCCCCGCCGGCAATATCAGCCGCCGGCGCACGCTAGCGCATGAGGACAGGGGCTGAAAGATGCCCCCCGCTCGTTCTGTCCGCCTACCTCAGCTCGCTGCAGTGGATGACGAGCCGCGGATTGCGCAGCACGTCGGTCAGCACCGAGCACTGCACGAGATATTTCCTGTCCTTATGCTTGAAAAGGATCAGGGACCGGTTCTCCCAGGCCGAGATGTAGCCCGCCACCTCCCAGCCATCGGCAAGCAGCCGCTCGATTTCTCCGGATTGCTGTGGCTGGGCCCGGGCGCCGGCCGCACACCACAGGGCACAGGCGCCGGCAAGTGCGCCCATCAGAACAGCGTTGGACCGCATGCGAGGCACTCCGCCTTCGGACGCCGGCAGGATAGCCCCGTCCTCGGGACACAACCAGCCGGCGGCGATTTACGCCAACGCCTCGGCCAGCTCGGCAAAGTTCGCCACGATCAGATCGGGCTGGTGCGGCGTCTCGCCGAACGGACGCTTCCTGCGATCGATGAAGGCCGTGCGCATGCCGTAGGCTTTGGCGCCGATGCAGTCGAAGGCATGGTTGGCCACGAACAGGATGCTGGACCGGTCATGGCCGATAATCTCCTCGGCCTTGGCGTAGGTCTTGAAGTGCGGCTTGAAGTAGCCGGCCTCCTGCACCGAGATGACGTGGTCAAACGCAAAGCCGATGTGCGGGGCGGCCGCGTTCAACATGTCGCGGTCGCCGTTGGAGAGAATGGCGAGCTTGTATCCCGCGCCGCGGAGCCGGCCGAGCGCAGCCGGCACATCCGGAAACGGCTTGAGTTTCTCGATCTCGGCAACCAGGGCACGCACTTCGTCCTGCGTATAGGCAATACCGCAGCGGTCCATCACGTAGGCCACGGCCCGGTGCCCGATTTCGCGATAGGGCGTATGCCCACGATCGAGCAGCGCGTCTATCATCGAATTCTCGAAATGCGTGCGCCGCCACCAGGTGACGAAGCTGTTCGGCAAGCCATCCCATCCCTTGGCCTTGAGAAACGGCGTTACCGCTTCGCGCAAGCCTGCCTGCATGTCGACGATGGTGCCGTATTGATCGAAGACCAGCACCCTGATTTCACGGCGTAAACACTCGCGTCGTTGAGCATTTGACATTTTTCACGCCGTCTCCGCTTGGTGGTTTCCCGCCACCACACCCGTTGTCTCAATGCCTGCATGGCCGCGTCGGCCGGGCAAGTAACCTTGTCGTCTCACCCATTCAGCATTCCGGCGGGAGCGGCTTGACGGCAGCGTGAAAACGTGTGGAACTTTGGGCAAAGCTGGTGTCGGGAGCTGAGTACTGAGGGCTCATTTCATGTTGCGTTTGTTTCTCCGCCTCTTGGACGGCACGTTTATAACCACGTTGGCTTTGGTGCTGGTATCGCTGGCGAGTGCCTTCGAGGCGGCATTCGCCGGGGCCAATTCCATTCGCCCGTCAACAGCGCCGGCTCCGCTGATCGGGCTCGGCCTGCCGGCGGCTGCGGGCGCCGCTGCGGTGGTGTTCTACATCCGCCGGTTCCTCCAGAAGGATTGACCGCGTCGGCGGAATTCATCACGTGTTAGGTCGAGCCACACCGGGGAAGGGGTCGGCGGCGGCACGGATTGGCGCAACCGCGTTCGGGCGGCGCGAATACTTCTTGTGGCTTGTCGCGCTGCTGTTCGCCAGCCAGGTTTTGCATCTTCCAGCAGGTACTACCGGCACGCTTGGGCATGATCTTGTGTCGGCCTTCGCCGCCAAAACAATGTTCTATTACCTCGCGTGGCTCTCGGTCGCCTGGTTGCTGTTTGACTCTGAGGATACGCGCCCGGCGTCCCTGTCCGACCTGACTGTTGCGGCTGCGGTCGGGCTTGCCAACATGCTGCCCTCGTCCTCGTTGACGTGGCTGTCGACAACGGGTGTCGCCATCTATCTCTGGGCGACCAGCCACGAGGACCGCAACCAGCAGGCCGCCGCAGCAGTGCTTCTGGCGGTGGCGGCCAACGGCTTCTGGGCCCCGCGCGTCTTCGACATTTTCGCCCACGGCCTTCTGCGCCTCGACACCGCGCTGGTCGGGTCAATCCTGCAGGCCACACAACCCGGAATAAGCTGGCACGATACCATCATGTCGGCGCCGGGCGGGCATAGCATTCTGGTGTTCGGACCCTGCTCGTCCTTCCATAACATCTCGCTCGGACTGCTCTGTTGGATCGCGCTCACCAAGCTTGCGCGAACCGCATGGGTGGCGGGCGACGCCGTGGTCGCGGGATTGGTGGCTCTCGTCGTCATCGGCCTCAATACCGCGCGGCTTTATCTGATGGCGCTGGGCGCCGAGGACTTTCAATACTGGCACGCCGGATTCGGCGCCGAGATATTCGCCTGGGCAACAACCGGCGCCGTTTTGCTCATCAGCGCCGCCGGAATTCAACTCACTGGCAGAACCCAATGAACGCGCGGGCCATGCGTCTCATTCTGGGCGGCCTGCTGGTTGCGACCGTCGTCCTCAGGATCTCGGCCGGTCCAACCGAAAATCTCGATATTCGCGCCGCGATTGTCGACGTCCTGACGCGCCAGGGCCACACCGTGCGTGACGACGCGCCGGATCGTGTCGGCGAACCGCTCAATTCTTTGTTTGCTGCTTTTCAGGGGTGTGAGTCGCCCGTTCAGATCATGCCCGTCACGCTCAGCGTGCAAGAAGGCGCCGCCTTCGATGCGACGGTACCGGCGGATTATCACCGGCGCTTTGTCTATCTTGGACGCACTTGGCCGACCGCTGACCGGCTCGGAATCCGCCTCGAGTGGCTGCGCGAGAAGACGTTGTCGACACTGGGGCTTAGTCGCTTCGTCCCGATCCCGACGGCCCTGCTCATTGCTGCGCCTCCGGACTGCAAGGCCGCCGACAGGTTCGACTGGAGCGCGGTGTGGACGCGCACCACGGCAGATCGGCTGGCGGCCGCGACGCCCTCATCGCTTGCTGGGGCGTTGCGAATCAGCCACCACTACTGAGTCGATCTCTGCAATAGTTTGGCTCTTTTCGTGGATTGCGCTGGTCCATGCTCAGGTCGTTTTTTTCCTTTCTGATAATGTCGTTGGCGTTGGCTCCGGCAACGTTCGCGGGCGACCGCGGCACTCCCACGCGCCACTGGAACGGATGTTATCTGGGCGGCTTTGCGGGCGGCGCCTTAGGCACTGATGTCCGCGCCACAGAGCCGGTCTCGCAGGGTGGAACGTTTCCGGTCGGCGATCCCTACGGTGATTTCGCCAATCCCTTTGGCTACCACATGCAGTTTGGTGCTATCGGCGGCGCCGCGCTGGGCTGCAACTACCAAGCGTCCGGCTCACCGCTCGTGGTTGGCGTCGAAGGCGAAGTTGGCGCCATCCGCATGAAAGGTTCCACCCTCGATCCGAACGGACCTCCCGACACGCTGACGAGCACCAAAATCGGTGATTGGTACGGCGTGATAGCGGGGCGCCTTGGCGTTGCTTCGGGCAATGCCCTGCTCTACGGCAAGGCCGGCATCGCCTTCCTCGACACCGAATCCTCGGTGCTGGACACGTGCACCGCCCTTCCGTGCGGTCCTGCCACGCTCAACGCGTCCGGGAGCGCCCGCAGCGCATCGCTGGCTTTGGGCGGTGGCCTCGAGTACGCGCTTTCCAATAGCTGGAGCGTCAAGGGCGAGTACCTGTTTATCGACCGCGACGGCTACAGCGTGTGCGGGCCGGCTGGCGGCGCGGGTGCCGGCTCAAGCTATTGCGCTGACCACGACGTGGATGGCATCCACACCTTCAAGCTCGGTCTCAACTACAAGTTCGGCCAATAGGCCGGAGACCGCGACCTTTAGTTCGGCGCCCAGCCGTCGCGAAGGAGTGTCGGCCCCTTCAGCAACCTCGGTACGGGCAGAGAGCGGTTGGATGCAAATCCCTCCGTTCCGGTGGCGCGTTGCTGCTTGCTCGGGGTGCTGACGGCGGCGAGCTGGCCCTGGGTTCCTTGCCGGCTCGCCAGTGTCTGGCTTGCTGCTGCGAAACAGCGGTCGAGGTTCGCGCACCGGCTGCGGCCGGAGGGGTGTGTTGACGTCGGCGGATCATCGTGAAACGAGCGGCACACCTGGCGCAGCCCGGCTTGGTTGAGCCAGCCTTGCTGCACCCCCTGACTGACGGCCCAGCAATCGGCTTTCATCTCATTGCCGCCGACATGGTGGTGTCCGCACTCGTGGTAGAAAACGAACAGGCGAACAGTCTGGGTTTCATGGCGCAACAGGTAAGGGTTCATCACCAGCCGCCCCGGTGCTGCAACTCCGAGATTCGGCAATCGCGCATCGAGCACGTTGCGGATGCCGTCTCCGCATCTGAGCGTGTGTCCATCCATGGCAATCGAACCATCACGCTGCAACCGGACGGACGAAGCTGACTGAACATCCCCGCACACCGACATGGTGCCGCACGCAAAGGCGGCGGCGATGCCGCACAACCGAATCGATCGCATGTGAGTATCCCCATCTTCTTCCCGCGCAGACGATCCATGTGCAGGCTTGTTTGACCCATTTGCGGCAGCGAAAGCTTGGCAGTTGGGGCGCAAGCATGCGCTCGCGCGATGTTTGTTGTGCTTAGTGACCGGCCCGGGTGCGGGGATCCGCGTACTGGTGCCGTGACCTTCCTGCCACGAGCCCCCGCTATCTTTTTTCCCACTGATAGAATCCCCCAGCTCGCCACATTGCAGGCGCAGCGCCGCCCAACTGCGCTGGTCTGGTCCGATGCGCGGGAGACAAAACTCAAGCCAAGTCGATCGGCACGGCTAGGCGAATCAAGGGCGGGCTCATCATGTCATGCAGAACATTAACCGGGCCGGTGCGGCGCTGGCTTACTGACTTTCTTGCCGCATTCATCTTGTTCTGGGCGGCGGTTCTCTTCATTGGCGGGTCAAATGGCCACGCATTTGCCGCGCGCCCGCTGCCGAAGCTACAGCCGGGGGTGGCACCTCCCTCGGTGATCTCGCTGCTGCCTCGAGCCTCCGACCTGCTCCCTCCCCACCGGGGCGGTGACCGGTCCAAACGAGCCTCGCTGCTCATCCTGAGCCTGAGCTTCAGCTCGCTTGTCGCTCTAAATCTCGCGTTTTGGCGCCATTTGCGGCGCGTCTATGCCTTCCCGCGACGCCGCCCTGACGGCGACGCAGCGGCGTAAGCTCGCACCGTGGGCGGCGCCTCCACACTTGCACCAACTTTGCCTATAATTCGAAAATTGCTGGCTGAGAGGTAGCACATGCTGCACCGCGCGACATTGAGAAGCCGTACGCTCGTGCTGATAGCGGGCCTTCTGGTAGGTGCTGCCACGGCAGCCCTTGTGCGAACCGACCTCCAGATCAGCCGCGGCTTCGAGCAGGCGCTGCAGAACCGCCAGCCCGGCTTATCGTTTGAGACTGCCGTCACAGGGTCGCGCAACAGTTCGATCGCCGGCGATGAAGGCTTCTGGCTCACGCACGCCGACGCCGACAGCCCCACCCCGTTCGCCAAGCCCTTGGCCACGGGTGATCGCATCACGATTGCCGGCAAGGACGGCCGCGCCATTAGCCTCGAGGTCACCGACATCAAGGCGATCGCGAGCGGCATAGTACGCACCGGCACGAACCAGCCCCGCCTGCTCCTCGTCACCTGCCGCGTCGCCGGCACGGCAGATGCAGCGGCTCTGCACCCGGTACGGTTCATAGTGGAAGCCGGCGAGTTCGTCCCGCCAGTGACCGCATCCTCCAAGGCCTTGTAAGCAACGCCGCAGCGCGGCCAACCGATGCCCAAACGCACGCACAACTACACATGCACATTGACCTGGACGGGCAATACCGGACAAGGGACGCACAGTTACACCGCGTACGCGCGCGACCACGTCATCTCAAGCCCTGGCAAGCCTGATCTGCCGGGCTCTGCGGATCCCGCGTTCCGCGGCGACGCTTCGCGCTACAATCCCGAGGAGCTGCTGGTGGCGTCGGTGTCGTCCTGCCATATGCTCTGGTACCTCCACCTCTGTGCCGTCGCGAAGATCAGCGTGGTCGCTTATCGCGACGAGCCCCAGGGCACCATGGCGGAAGACGCCGACGGGAGTGGCCGTTTTCTAGACGTCACGCTCAGGCCGCAGGTCACGATCGCTGCCGGTGGCGACCTGCAGAAGGCGCACGACCTGCACGAGGCGGCGCACGCGAAGTGCTTTGTCGCCAACTCGGTCAATTTCCCTGTACGCTGCGAACCTCGGATTCGCGCTGCGGACTGACCGCTCCGCACCCGCAAAACACTTCCCGCCAACGCTGCGCCCCTGCCATGACTCGCCTGCACGCCGATCTTGCCTTGCTGCTGACGGCGATGATCTGGGGCCTCGCGTTCGTGTTCCAGAAGTCGGCGATGAGCCATATCGGGCCGCTGACTTTCATCGCCGCGCGCGCCGCGGTAGCGGCACTTGCCCTGACGCCGTTCGCCCTGTGGGAGGCTCATGCGCCCCGCACTGAGCGAACCGGCCCAGTCTGGCCCATCGCCGCGTGTGGCGGCGTCGCCTTCTTCGCCGCTGCCGTGCTGCAGCAGACGGGTCTCGTCACGGCCACCGTCACCAATACCGGGTTCCTCACGGCGCTCTATGTGGTGGTGACGCCCTTTGTGGTCTGGGCCTGGAGCGGCGCACCACCCCGCGCCATAGTGTGGCCGGCGGTCGCCCTTTCTGCCGTCGGCACCTGGCTGCTCGGCGGAGGGGAGCTGGCGTCGTTCTCGCGCGGCGACGCTCTGGTGGCGCTTTCGGCAATCTTCTGGGCAGTCCATGTCGTGATCACGGGGCGCGGCTCGCGCTATCGGCGCCCACTTGCCTTCACAGCCGTGCAGTTCGCCGTCGTTGCCGCGCTGGCAGCGGTATCCGCCGGCCTTTTTGAGGAAGTCTCGCCGGCTGGCCTGCGGGCTGCCGCGCCCGACATCGCCTTCGTCGGCCTGCTGTCGAGCGCATTGACCTTCACCGTGCTGACCTTTGCGCTGCAGTATGCGCCTCCCGCGGAGGCCGCCGTCATTGTGAGCATGGAAACGGTGTTTGCGGCCATTGCCGCCTACTTGATCCTTGGCGAGCGGCTGATGAATATCGGTTGGTTCGGCGCGGCCATGATGCTGCTCGCCACGCTGATCATCCAGCTTCGCGCGCAGCCGACGCGCAAGCCAGCCTCATCCTGAGCCTGATGCCCTATTCCGCCGCCAGCGGCCGCTGCTCGTCGCCAGCAGGCTCGGCAGGTGGAATGTGCTCCCGCCGTCCCGCGCCAAGCCAGCTGCCCACTTTCTCGAAGGTCAGATAGATCGAGGGTGTGATGTAGAGCGTCAGCAGTTGCGAGACCGCCAATCCCCCAACCACGGCGAGACCCAGTGGCTGGCGGAGCTCGGCGCCCGCGCCCCACCCGACGGCGATCGGCAGGGTACCGAACAATGCGGACATCGTCGTCATCATGATCGGCCGGAACCGCAGCAGGCAGGCTTCGCGGATGGCATCGCGCGGCTCCGCGCCCCGAGCGCGCGCCTCGATGGCGAAGTCCACCATCATGATGGCGTTCTTCTTGACGATGCCGACCAGCAGGATGATGCCGATCACGGCTATGATGGTCAGCTCGACGTCGAACAGCCACAGGATCAGCAATGCGCCGAGGCTGGCCGAGGGCAGGCCCGACAGAATCGTGACCGGGTGGATAAAGCTTTCGTAGAGAATGCCCAGCACGATATAGATGGTAAGGATCGCAGCGGCGATTAGCAGCGGCTGATCGCGAAACGAGCTTTCGAACACCTGGGCGGTGCCCGCGAATTGGCCGGTGATTGTCGGCGGCATCTTCACGTCGCGCTCCAGCTCGCGCATGGCGATCACCGCCTCGCCGAGAGTAGCGCCGGGAGCAAGATTGAAGGTGATGGTTACCGCCGGCAGCTGGGCTTGCCGCGCCACCGACACCGGGCCGGGGCCCAGCTTGACGCTCGCAACCGCATCGAGCCGCACCTGCTGGCCCGTGTTGCTGCGCACGTAGACCTTGGAGAGCACGGTGGGATCGAGCGTGCGCGCCTTGTTGGTCTCCAGGATCACCTTGTAGTCGTTGGACGGCGTGTAGACGGTGGCGATCTGGCGGTTACCGAATGCCGAGTAAAGCGTCGAGCGCACAACGTCCATCGACAACCCGTACCGGGCCAGTGCGTCGCGATCGATATTGAGGGTGAGCTGGCGCGCGCCAAGGGTCAGGTCAGTCGTGACGTCAGCAAACACCGGTGACTGCTTCACCCGTTCCACGAGACGCTGCGCGTTATCGTAGAGCTCCTGCTGATTGACGCTTGTAAGCGTATATTGATAGAGGGCCGCGCCGCTGCGGCTGCCGATGCGCAGGTTCTGTAGCGGCACGGGAAAGGCGCGGATACCGGGAATGTCCGCTAGCGTGCGCCGCATCCGCCGTTGCACCTCGCTGATGGTCGCCCTGCCCTTGCGCTCCGGGCGCGCCTTGAGCTGGACGAAGATGGACCCTCGGTTGAGGGTGGGATTGAAGAACGTCTGCGCCACGTTGGAGTTGATGTAGAGAACATCCGGATCCTTGAGGATGCGGTCGGCAATTGCGCGCTGATGTTCCAGCATGGCCTGGAAGGCGATATCCGGGGCCGCCTCGGTCCGCACGATGATGATGTTGGTGTCTTCCGTCGGCAGGAAGCCTTTCTTGACGACGCCGAACGCCATCACCGTCGCCACGATGGTACCGAGCGTCACAAGCAACATCAACGAGGGCGCCCGCAGGGAAAGATCGAGTGTAACGCGGTAGCCGCGCGCCATCAGGTTGTAGCCCCCCTCGAACATGCGCGAGAGCATGCCGGGCTTTCTATCGTCAAGGGCCCGGTGCTTCAGCATGCGCGAGCACAGCATCGGCGTCAGCGTCAGCGAGACGAATCCCGACAGCAGAATGGCGATGCTGATGGTCATGGCGAATTCAAAGAAGAACCGGCCGACGATCCCGCTCATGAACAGGATCGGAATGAACACCGCGACCAGCGAAACCGTGATCGAAAGAACCGTAAAGCCGATCTCGGTTGCCCCCTTGATGGCCGCCTCGAAGGGCTTCATCCCCTTTTCGACGTAGCGCACGATGTTCTCGAGCACGACGATCGCATCGTCCACCACGAAGCCCAGCGCCAGCGTCAGGGCCAGCAGGCTGACGTTGTCGAGCGAGAAGTTGAACAGCGCCATGCCCGCGAACGTACCGATGATCGACAGTGGCAACGCCACCGCGGGAATGAACGTCGCGCGCCAATCGCGAAGGAACGCCATGATGACAAGGATGACGAGCACAGCGGTGAGCAGCAGCGTCAGTTGAACATCATGCGCCGACGCGCGTATTGATTCCGAGCGATCGCTCAGCACGGACAGCTTGATGGTGGGCGGCAGAAGGCGCTCGAAGTCCGGAATCGCGGCATGAATGGCATCGGTCACGGCCACCGTATTCGCATCTGGCTGACGCTGCACCGAAACGATGATGGAGCGCACGCGGTTGAACTCGGTGCGCGCCTCGTCGTTCTCGACCGAATCCTCGACCACGGCTATGTCGCGCAGGCGCACCGGCGCCCCGTTGCGCCATGCTACGACCAGCGGCGCGAAGTAGGCCGCCGTCGGCTCGGCCCGGTCAGTCTGCAGGATGTAGCGCTGCTCGGAGGTCCGGATGCTGCCGATCGGACTGACCGACGACTGCGCCAGCACAGCCTGGCGGATCTCTTCCACCGAAATGCTGCGCGTGGCCAGTGCGTCGAGATCGTATTTGATGCGCACCGCACGCTTTTGTGCACCCTGGATGTTGACCTGCGCCACACCCGGCAGCATCGACAGTCGCGGGCTCATAACCTTGTCGGCGAACTCATTCATCTCCTGCGACTGCGCCGTGTCGGACGTCAGCGCCAGGAAGATGACCGGCGTGTCGGCGGGATTGACCTTGCGATAGGCCGGCGGTGTCGGGAGGTCTTCGGGCAAGCGAGACGCGGCAACAGAGATGGCGGACTGGGTATCGAGCGCGGCTGCATCGATGTTGCGGTTGAGATCGAACTCCAGCGTGATCTGGGTCGAGCCCTCTGTGTTCAGCGACGTAATGGCGTTGAGGCCCGCGATGGTGGAGAATTGACGCTCCAGCGGCGCGGCCACCGAGACTGCCATGGTGTCGGGGCTGGCGCCGGGATACTCCACCGTGACGGTGATGGTCGGCACTTCGATCCGAGGAATGGCCGCAATCGGAAGCTGGCGGTAGCCGAAGAACCCTGCCAGCAGCAATGACGCCATAAGCAGGGTCGTCATCACCGGGCGTCGGATACAGAGCTCGGAAAGGCGCATCGCGCAGTTCTCGCTTCGTCAGCCTTTACCGAGGCTTTGTGGGCCGCCGCGCCGCGTCTCGGTTTCGTCCGAGGCACGCGGCTGCTCTATGATGACCGGAGCCCCCGGAGCCAGCCGTACTTGGCCGTCCGTAACCACGCGCTCGCCGGGTTCCAGGCCGCTGCTGAGGTAGGCCGTCTGGTGCACGATACGGTCGACGACGACGGTGCGGGTGCGCACCGTATTATCCGTCCCGATCACCCAGGTGATCATACCCTGCTGAGCGGGAAGAACGGCAATCGCTGGAACTGCCAGCACGCCGGGCCTCACCTCCACGTTCACGGCAACCTCGACGGACTGGCCCGGCCAAAGCACCTCGTCTTTGTTTTCCGCCACCACCTTGCCGATAATGGTGCCGGTCTGCTTGTCGACTTGGTTGTCAACGAAGCCGAGGGTACCATCCACCTCGCCCGGCTCGGCACCGGGAATGGTGATCTTGGCACTGGAGTGCGCCGCCAGCGCGCGCCGCAGGGCCGGGAGGTCTTTTTGCGGTAGGGCGAAGCTCACCAGGATCGGCCGCGTCTGGTTGATCGTGACCAGCGCCGTTGAATCCTGTGCCCTCACTGTTGCCCCGAGCTTTGCCAGCAGGCTGCCGGTGCGCCCGGTGATAGGAGCGCGGATCGTGAGGTAGTCGAGCTGGGTCTTCTGCGTATCCAGCAACGCCTGCCCGGCGGCAATGCTCGCCTTGAGGCCTTCCACCGCGAAGCGCGCCTGATCCAGGGACGCTTCGGTGACGATCTTTTTGTCGATCAGCGCTTCCCGGCGCTGCAGCGTCGCTTCCGCATCGCGCAGGCTGGCTTGGTCCTTGGCGATGTTGGCGGCCGCCTGGGCGATCTGCGCCTTGACCATTCGGTCATCGAGACGGAACAGCACGTCACCCTCGTTGACGAGGTCGCCCTCCTTGAAGGCAACCTCGACGATCTGTCCATCGACGCGCGGCTTGACGGCAACGTTGGCCAGCGGCTCCACAGTACCGGGCGCTGTCAGGATGAGCGGCATATCTGTTCGCACCACCGTCGCCGCCGTGACCGGAGCGGGCGCGGGGCCCTTGGCGCCCTTGCCTTGGACCTTGGCGGCGGGGACCGCGACCGGCTCATGGAGCTGCGGGTAGCCAAAAAAATACGCCGCAGCAGCGGCGATAAGGGCCACGGCCGCGTAGGCACCAAGCCGCCTGACTTGCATCCGCCTCGCAGGCACGTGGTTGTCCCTGGTCCGCGTTGGAAACCGGTTGATGGGCCAATCTAGAGGCTTTATGGGCGAAGGGCGATAGCCCAGCCCAGGCATTTTCTGTTGGGAGCCTGTCTGTTGCTCGGCGCGGCCGCGCGTGACCATCCGCAGCAGGGGCAAAACCGGGGGCGCCCGCCAGGCACGACCGACGGATGGCCACAGTGGGCCATCCGCACCGTCACAAATCCTGGAGCCCGTCCTAGAGGCGGTAGCGGATCTGGTCAGCCCAGAACCGCTCCAGGCGAACCAGGGCCTTGTTGAGCCCTTTGAACTCGTCAAACGTGATCTGCCCCACCTGCTCCACCGAGCCGAGCTGGCGATGATAGAGCTTGTGGATCACTTCGCGGGCGTGCTTGCCCTTCTCCGTCAGGCTCACACGCACCGAACGGCGGTCCTTCTCGGACCGCTTGTAGTGGATGTAGCCCATGTCGACGAGCTTCTTCAGGTTGTAAGAGACGTTGGACCCGAGATAGTACCCGCGTGTCCTCAGCTCGCCGGCCGTCAGCTCGCTCTCGCCAATGTTGTAGAGCAATAGAGCCTGAACGCTGTTTAGGTCGGCGCCGCCAAGACGGTCGAACTCATCCTTGATCACGTCGAGCAGCAGGCGGTGCAACCGCTCGATCAGCCGCAGGGCGCGGAGGTATTCACTCCGGAACGACTCCTCGCCCGCCGCCGGCGCGCGCGTCCGCGCCATATCCAACGCAAGACTCATTGTCCCTGCCTCAACTTGTTTGACGCTTCCCGATTTTTCGGGTTGAGCAGGAGCCTAAGCGAAAGCGGCTAAATCTCGTTTAAATTAATAGGTTAAAATTCCGCGACGCCAGGGATGCCGTTCAAGGGCGCAAAGCCTGCAATTCTTGGCGTGTGGACAGGGGGAGCTCCCCCGCCCCCAGGTGCGCGAAATAGGTCTCCACGGCTCTCGCATCGACCGCATCGAGCCGTGCAGGCCGCCAGCGCGGCGCGCGATCCCGGTCGATCAGCAACGCCCGCACCCCCTCGAAGAAGTCGTTGGCCTCAAGAAAGCGGCAGGCGAGACGGTAGTCTTGTATCAGCGCCTGCCGCAGGTCCATCCCGCGCGCGAGGCTGACCTGCCGGTACGTCACCTTCAGCGAGGTCGGCGAACGGCTGCCTAGATCTTGCAGGACCTCGCGCGCCCATTGCTCGGCCTCGCCGCGTTCCGTCTGCAACCGTGCGAACATCTCCTCCACGCTGCCCGCACCGAAGCAACGCGCAATGGCCGGCTCCAGGCTCTCGAGCTCTCCCCGGTCGGGATGCCGGTGCAAACCGTCGAGGATTGGATCGATGGGTTCGGCATCGCTGAGAGCGGCGCGCACCTCTGCAAAGCGCTCAGCGGGTATGCAGTGCGTGACCAGGCCAAGGCGGAAGGCCGCCGCCGGGCCGATCGCCCTTCCCGTGAGGGCCAGATACATGCCGATCGCATGCGGCATACGCGCAAGGACCGAACTGACGCCGTCGTCTGGAAAAAGACCAATTCCGGTTTCCGGCATCGCAAAGCGGTACCCTGCACCTGCTACCCGGTGCGTCCCGTACAATGTCAAACCGACGCCACCACCCATCACCAGCCCGTCGATCAGAGACACCGTCGGCTTCGTGAAGCACTCCAGTTGCCAATTGAGGGTGTATTCCGCGGCCAAAGACCGGCGCGCTGCGGCCATATCGGATCGCGCCAATTGCGCGATTTCCCGCACGTCACCGCCGGAGCAGAACATGCCCTTCGCAGCGGACTCGATCACGACCGCATACACCTGAGGGTCTCGCGCCCAGGCCGCTAAGGCCCTCGCGATCTCCGCACGCATCGCTGTCGTCAGGGCGTTGAGAGTTCGGGGCCGGTCGAGCGTCACGATGCCGGCCGCGCCCTCGATGCGCGCGTTCACAAGCCCGCCGTGCCCAGCGTCGCCGCCGGCCGCCTCGTCCCGGCCGTTGCCACTCCTCCCGTCCACAGCTTCTTCCCGTTGTAGGTACGCCTGCACTTTGATGCTCGCTGCAACCGCGAAATCAAGCTATATAGGAGGCTCGTGAGTCAGCAAACTTGCGGTCACGTCGTGGGGGCGTAGCACCGGCCCGCAAGCTGGCATTTTGGGGGCCTTGCTTAATGACCGCAGCCCGATTGACGGGGGCCGCCGCGCTCCTCGTCTTTGTTGCGCCGATAGCGCTAGCCCAGTCGGCGACTCCAGCACAATCGCCAGCGCTGCCTTCCGTGGCCGCACCCGTCGCGAAGTCCGCGAATACTCCGCCTGCGACGGGAGCCCAGTCCGGATGGTCGAAGCAGCAGATTGAGCTAGCGCAGGCACGCTGCAAGGTGCTGCTCAAGGGCCTTGATGTTGTAGCCCTGCCCGAGCCGCCGCTGCACGAAGGATCCGAATGCGGTACCGCGGCACCGATGAAGCTGTTGAGCATCGGAAAGAATCCTCAGGTCGCTCTTTCTCCGCCGCCAACCGTCACCTGCGACATGATCGCCGCCCTGCATAAGTGGATCCAGCACGACATCCAGGCGCTGTCGAAGAAATACCTCGGTTCTCCGGTTATCCGCCTCGAAACGATGAGTTCCTACTCGTGCCGCAACGCCTACGGGCGCGCCCACGGCAAGCTGAGCGAGCACGGACGGGCCAATGCTCTGGACATCGCGGCGTTCATCACTGCTAAGGCTCAGGTCGCGCGCGTCCTGTCCGACTGGGGCCCGACGGCGCGCGAAATCGAAACTCAGGTTGCCGCCGCCAAAGCCGCGGCTGAGAAGGCCGCTGCGGCCGCCCCTGCGGCTCTGCCTCCGCAACCTCCGGCAGAACCAGCGCCCCTTGCCGCGTTTGCCGACTCCGGCGCCAAGCCAGGCCTCTCGATACCGGCCTTTGCGCTGGGCCTGCGCGGAACGCGGTCGGAGCTTCCCGCCGCCATGGGCCTTATGCCAGCCAGCCGCCTCGGGGGACCGAAACCAAAGACAGCCGCGGTTGCGCCGGCCCCTGTCCCCGCCGGCGACGCGATTTCCGGCAAGGCGATGTTCCTGCGAGCTGCCCATCGCGCGGCGTGCACGGTGTTCGAAACGGCACTCGGGCCAGAGGCCAACACCTGGCACAGAAACCACTTCCACGTGGACATGGCCGTGCGGGCGCACGAAACCGTCATTTGCGAATAGTCAATTCGCCCCCTTGCGCCTCGCCCGCGCTCCGGTGAAGTTGGCATAGGCCGCCTCGCCCCAGCCACGCAAGAGTCGCCCCATGAAGCCTGTTGTTCCGCGTAACATTCACCGCGCGTCGCAGAGCCACGCCGCGCCCGTCTTTCCCGCCATTCGGATGCGACGCAACCGGAAGAGTTCGTGGGCACGCCGGCTCGTCGCCGAGAGCACGCTCACCCCGGCGGACCTGATCTGGCCGATATTTCTGTGCGAGGGCCGTAACACGCGAACGCCAGTGGACTCCATGCCTGGCGTCGATCGCCTGAGCGTGGATCTTCTCCCCCAGGCCGCCGAGCAGGCGCTGGAACTGGGCATTCCAGCGATCGCACTCTTTCCCTACACAGATCCGAACCTTCGCTCCGATGACGGGCACGAGGCGCTCAACCCTGAGAACCTCGTCTGCCGCGCAACCCGCGCCGTGCGCGCCGCGGGGCTCGAGATCGGTATCCTTCTCGACGTTGCGCTCGACCCCTACACAAGCCACGGTCACGACGGCCTGATGCGCAATGGTGAGATCGTCAACGACGAGACCGTGGCTGTTCTCATCGAGCAGGCTCTGATCCAGGTCGAGGCAGGCTGCGACATCATCGCTCCCTCCGATATGATGGATGGCCGCATCGGCGCCATTCGCCAGGCGCTCGAGGCCGGCGGTCACCGCAATGTGCAGATCATGGCCTATGCCGCCAAATACGCGTCCGCCTTCTACGGGCCATTTCGAGACGCGGTCGGTTCCACGGCGGTGCTTTCGGGTGACAAGCGCACCTACCAGATGGACCCCGCCAATGCTGCCGAGGCTCTGCGCGAAGTCGCGCTCGACATCGCCGAGGGCGCCGACATGGTGATGGTGAAGCCGGGCATGCCCTATCTCGACATCGTGCGCCAGGTGAGAGACGCATTCGGGATGCCGACCTTCGCCTACCAGGTCTCGGGCGAATACGCGATGCTGATGGCAGCGGCAGCCAACGGTTGGCTGGACGGCGACAAGGTCATGATGGAAAGCCTGCTCGGCTTCAAGCGAGCCGGCGCCAATGGGGTATTGACTTACTTTGCCCCGCGCGCCGCTCGCTTGCTGAAAGCACAAAGTTGACAGCCGCCGGTTGGTTGGTCATCCCGTGCGGCGCGGACGGGGCAGCCACCTTCGTGTTGCATAGCCGCCGTGAATTCGCGCTGTTTGCTTGATTGTCAGTGCGTCACTCACCTATCATTGCGGGTATTCAGTAGCGCGTCGAGGTCTCGCGAATGAGCGAGCAGCAAAAACACTTTCCCGAATTCTATGTCACCGCCCCACAGCCCTGCCCCTATCTTGCAGGGCGGCTCGAGCGCAAACTGTTCACGCATCTCACACACGACAAACCGGCGGCCTTCATCGACAATCTGCTGAAGGGCGGCTTCCGCCGCAGCCAAAACATCGCCTACATGCCTTACTGCGAGGGCTGCCAGGCGTGCGTCTCGGTCCGTGTGCTCGTCAACGAATTTGCGCCGCGCCGCTCTATGCGGCGGATCATCGAGGCAAATCGCGATGTCACCGCGCGCCGCGTCCGGGCCACGCCGACCTCGGAGCAATACTCGCTATTCCGCGCCTACATTGATGCGCGCCATGCCGACGGCGGCATGGCCGACATGACAGTGCTCGACTACGCGATGATGGTGGAGGATAGCATCATCGACACGTTCGTCACGGAATACCGGCTCGGCGGCGCCCTACCAGGGCAGGGCAACAAGCAGCGCCTGATAGGCGCGGCGCTATGCGACCGCCTCTCCGATGGCATCTCGATGGTCTACAGTTTCTATGACCCAGATGCCGCGAGGCGCGGCCTCGGTAACTACATGATCCTCGAGCATATCGAGTACGCGCGCAGTCTCGGCGTGCCCTATCTCTATCTCGGTTACTGGATCAATGGATCGCCGAAGATGAGCTACAAGCGCCGTTTCCAGCCGCAGGAGCGGCTCACCGGCAACGGTTGGATCCGGCACGTGGGTAATCCCTGACGATCCGGTTTGCGTGGCTTCGGCCGCGTCCCGTAACCGCGCAGCTAGCGCGCGAGTTCCTTGTCGATCTTGTCGAACATGTAGGCCCACTTGGCCTTTTGCGTTTCGATCAGGTTATGCATGCTGGCGCGCAACTCGGCAAGAAGGGCACAATCGGCCGTCTTGCCCGGCGGCGGTGGCTGGCTTTCGCTCGTGATGCGCGCAAGCAGCTCTTCCGATTTCCGATCGAAGCCAGCGATACGCTCGTCGCGCACGAAGGGTGCAGCCTGCGTCAGGAACTGATCGTGAGTCCAGCCTCGTTTGTCCCGCAACTGCCGGAGCTTGGCCTGGAATGCCGGCGTGTTCTGCTGGTTGAGGTCGCGCAAGGCCGCCCCGGCTTCATCCACGACGGCCTCAAACTCGCTCTTGGGGCATGTCTGCGCGACGAGGCATCCGGCGCCCGCGAACAAGGCGAGAGCCAACACCGATGCCGCCAGAGACCATGCGCGCATAAAGACGCCTCCCGTCAGAATGCTGCGGTGATCGATGGGCCGAACGCGCTTCGCGCGCAAGTGGAAGCGGTCAACACCCAGGATAAATTTCAGGCGCGGAGGCCGAACTTGTTCGACCGGGGGAAGCCCTTTGGGGCAATGCGGCCAGCCTGGGCCCGCTGGCCGATCCAGTCGCTGAGGTCACTGGTGGGAAGGGTGAATGTGCGTCCGGCCGGATCAAGCCAGCTCAACCCCTCCTTCTTCTCGAAGACGGTGATGTCGCAAAGCTTGCCGTCCTTGTAGCGCTGCAGCCGCACGCCCTTGCCACGCGCCATCTCGTTCACCTCAGCGAGCGGGAAAACAAGCATCTTACGATTCTCGCCGATTACGGCCACCATGTCGCCCTCCGCCGGCACGCAGCAACATGCCTCGTCAGGCTCGCTGACGTTGATCACCTGCTTGCCCTTGCGTGTCATCGCGACCACCTCGTCCTCGGGCACCACGAAGCCATGACCGGAGGTGGCCGCAATCAACAGCTTGCGCCCCGGCTCGTGCACAAAGATGCTAACGAAGGCATGGTTCTCCTCCAGATCCAGAATCAAGCGCAGCGGCTCGCCGTGACCGCGCCCGCCCGGAAGCTGATCGGCGGCCAAGGTGAAGATCTTGCCGTTGCTGGCAAGGACCAGCAGCTTGTCTGTCGTGTACGCTTTTACCGCGCGCAGCAGGCTGTCGCCCTGCTTGAACTCGAGCTTGGACACGTCGTCCATGTGGCCCTTCATGGCCCGCACCCAGCCCTTTTCCGACAGCACGACGGTGATCGGCTCCTTCTCGATCATGGCTTGATCGAGGTCTACGTCGATGGCCGGCGCCTCGGCAAAAGTCGTGCGCCGCCGGCCCAGCACGGTTTTCTTTGAATACCGCTCGCGGGTCTCCTTGACCTCTGCGGTGATCCGCTCCCACTGCAAATCTTCGGACTTGAGGAGCGCCTTGATCCCGCGCCGCTCCCCGCTCAGCTTGTCGTGCTCGGCCCTGATCTCGATCTCTTCCAGCCGAGACAACGATTTCAAGCGCAGGTTGAGAATGGCGTCGGCCTGGACTTCCGTGAGCTTGAAGCGGGCAATGAGCTTGGCCTTGGGGTCTTCATCGAAGCGAACAATCTTGATCACCTCGTCAATGTTGAGATAGGCGATGAGATAGCCATCGAGAACCTCGAGGCGGTGTTCGAGCTTCTGCAGACGGAACTTGCTGCGGCGAACCAGAACTGTCTGGCGATGATCGAGCCACTGCCGCAGAACATCGCGCAGCGACAGCACGTTCGGCACCTGGCCCGCCGACAGCACGTTCATGTTGAGTGAGAAGCGGGACTCCAATTCGGTAAGCTTGAACAGGCTCTCCATGAGCAGCACCGGATCGACGCTGCGACTCTTGGGCTCGAGAACCAGCCGCACGGTCTCGGCCGACTCATCGCGCACGTCACCGAGCAGCGGCAGGCGCTTCTCGCCCATCAGCTCGGCGATGCGCTCGACGAGTTTGGCCTTCTGCACCTGATAGGGAATTTCGGTGACGACGACCTGATAGCCGCCCCGCCCGGTGTCCTCGCGTTCCCAGCGCGCGCGAACGCGAAAACCGCCGCGACCGGTCTTGTAGGCCTCCAGGATCGCTTCCCTGCTGTCGACGATCACGCCGCCGGTCGGAAAGTCGGGTCCAGGGATCATCCCGACCAGCTTGTCAATGTGTGCATTCGGATGCTTGATGAGGTGCAGCAATGCCTCGCAAAGCTCATCGAGGTTGTGCGGAGGAATGCTCGTCGCCATGCCGACGGCGATGCCGGAGGTGCCATTTGCCAGCAGGTTGGGGAAATTCGCCGGAAGAACGACCGGCTCCTTGTTGGTGCCGTCATAGGTCGCCCTGAAATCGACCGTGTCCTCGTCAATTCCGTCGAGCAGCAGCCCTGCCACCTCGGTCATGCGGCTTTCGGTATAGCGCATGGCCGCGGCATTATCGCCGTCGACGTTGCCGAAGTTGCCCTGGCCATCGACCAGCGGATAGCGGACGGCGAAATCCTGCGCCAGACGCACCAAAGCGTCATAGATGGCCTGATCGCCGTGCGGGTGATAGTTGCCCATCACCTCGCCGACGATCTTCGCGCATTTCTTGTACCCGCCGGTGGGATCGAGCTTCAGTTCCCGCATCGCATAAAGAATGCGGCGATGCACGGGCTTGAGGCCGTCGCGCACGTCAGGCAGCGCGCGATGCATGATGGTGGATAGCGCGTAGGCCAGGTAGCGTTCCTCGAGCGCATCCTTGAGATTGATGGGCTCGACCGGGACCGGCTTGGGCAGAATCGTTGTATTGCTCATGGGCCTTGGTTAGCGCAGCGGAATGGCCGGCTCAAGCGAACGCTTGGCCACGGGGGAGTTTGTGCCCGTCCGACCTCATTGTTTCGCCCAATTTCGCGATGCAATGGGCGCAGGCCGCAACAATTCCATCGACCATGCCCAACCTGCCCGATCTTCCGGCGACCGAAGCCGCCATCATCGCCATGACGAACGCGTTTCGACAGGAGAACCGCCTGGGCCCGGTGCGATCCAACCCGGCACTTGCAGCCGCCGCGCGCGCCTTTGCCCGCTACCTTGCGACAAGCGGAACGTTTGCGCATGAAGCCGACGGCCGTGAGCCCTATCAGCGTGCCGAGGCGCAAGGCTACCGGTACTGCCTCGTCGCCGAGAACCTCGCGCTCAATCTTGATAGTCGTGGTTTCACGGCCACCGCGTTGGCCAGGGAGGTCGTTGACGGCTGGAAGAATTCACAATCGCACCGAGAAAACCTTCTGCAGAAAAGCGCGAGCGAAGTGGGGGTTGCCGTCGTGGCTGCGCCCGATCGCGATGCCAAGTTCGTGTCGGTGCAAATGCTGGCGCAGCCGGAGAGCGCAAAGGCGCGGTTCACCATAGAGAACCGGAGCGGCGTTGCCGTTCACGCAACCATGGGCTCGGACTCAAGTACGCTGGCGCCGCACTCGCTCACCACCTATGAAACCTGCGATCTCTCCGAGCTCAGGCTCCGGGTCGGCACGCGCATCACGCACCTGCAACCACGGGCCGGCGATGCGGTCGTGATCGAAGCGGCAGCAAATGGCGCGATCCGCATCGAGAGGTCGCCGCGGTAGCTAAGCGTCCGCGCGGGCCATCAGGGCCGCACCGATGCAGTAGGCGACCACTGGCTGCCAGATCACGAAAAGCAGGCGCTCGTCGATGACGTTTCGTTCTCCCAGGAAGAATAGAGTGCCGGCGAGCGCCCCTGCACCTGTCGTAAGTGCGATGTACCGGGGCTGGCGAAGCGCACGCGCGAAGAGCGCACAGCCCAGATGAGTGATGCCGGCGCCAACGGCGCCGGCTGCGAGACTGGCGAGAAGCAGCCGAACATTGCCTCCTGCATTATTCTGAATGCGGATGGCAAGCTGAATGGCTGCGCTCCACGCATACATGGTCGTGACGAGCAGCACCGGCACGGTCCAGACAATACGGGTCCACAGCCACAGTCCCGCGGCGATCACCAAGCCGAAGAAGAAACCAATCGGGAGGAGCTGACTGTCGAGGAAGAATAACCTGCCTATCGCTGTGAGCGATCTAATCTCAAGATCAAAACCAACGATCGCTGAGGCGATGCCAGAAATGAAGGCAAGCACGGCCATGACGAGATCGATGCGTCCGCGCCAGTCATCCATTGCAGCGGCAGGCATGGGCTCTCTCCAAACACCGAGGCCGGCAGAGCATTGCTAGGCATTTCGACCAAGATAAGATAACAGGCGGCTCCTTCCCCCCGGCATGGCCATATCGCGCGGACGGAGCACACGCGTATCGAGAAAATGGCCGGTAAGGGCGAATCCAGCCCTTACATCGGCGGCCGTGACGGTGCCGGAGCGCCCACGCCGCAGGAATTCGGGCAAAGCCAGCAGCCGATCCTTGTAGGGTTCGCCGGCCCCTGCCGAGACGGCGCGGCCCGATTTCGGCGATACGTATATCAGGTCGCTCGACGTTCCCGTCACGGCGCAGGCCGCAAGGTCGAGCCCAAATCCGACCTCCTCCAGCAAAGCCAGCTCCCAGCGCACCATCAGCGCCGGCCAAACCGTTCGGTCATCAAGATAGCCGAGCACGAACAGCGTCACCTCGAACAGGTTGGGATGCGGATCGCGTTCGGGCAGCAGCCGGGCGAACTCCGCCATCGACGTCATTGCGGAGAGCGCGGCTGCGTCGTCCATCATCTCCGCCGCGAATGGCCGCCTCAGGTCGAGCGCGTAGTGCCCCAAATTGTCGGCCAGCCGGGATTTCCAGGTCGCATCGAGATGGTTCCCGACCTGCAGCAGCGGCCGCAGCCGGCGCGAGCGTCCGCCGTGCACCAGACCCAGGTGCCGGCCGTGGTTGCGCGTAAACAGCTCCACCACCGCCGCCGATTCCGCGTGCGGGCGCACCCCTAGAACCACCGCTTCGTCGGTCCATTCCATGGTGGACAGATTTAGACTGGAGGAAGCCCTGCCGGAAGCGGTGGATTGGTGGAAAGAATCGAAACAGCCCTGGATACTATGGAAAGTTTACAGGACTACTTCTTGGGAAATTCCAGCCCGATGTCGCGGTAACGGTCCGGATCGTCGCCCCAGCCCTCCTTCACCTTGACGAACAGGAAAAGGTGCACCGGCTGCTCGAAGAGATGCGAGAGCTCGCCGCGGGCTTCCATTGAGAGCTTCTTGATCATGCGGCCGCCCTCACCCAGTACGATCCGCCTCTGACTAGGCCGCTCGACGTAGATGGTCTGCTCGATCCGCACGCCATTCTTCTGCTCTTTCCACCCCGTCGTCTCCACCGCTGTTTCGTAGGGCAGTTCCTGGTGAAGGAGTGCGAAGATCTTCTCGCGGGTAATCTCAGCGGCCAGCAGGCGAAGCGGCATATCGGAGATTTCGTCGGCCGGATAATGCCAGGGACCGGGCGGAACGCTGGTACCCAGGTAGGCGCGCAAATCGGATACGCCTTCGCCATTCAGCGCGCTCACCATGAAGGTCGCCGCAAACGGCACCTCGCTGTTGAAGCGCGCGGCCTGCTGCAGCAGGACAGGCTTGCTCACAAGATCGATCTTGTTGAGGGCGAGAACCCGAGGGAGGGAGAGGCCCGAGAGCTTTTCCAAGACCGGCGCCACGTCGGCATCGTCCGGCCGCGCGGCATCCGCCACCAGCACAACGATGTCTGCATCCCCCGCGCCGCCCCACGCGGCATCGACCATCGCGCGATCGAGACGCCGTCGCGGCGTAAAGATGCCCGGGGTATCGATGAAAACGATCTGACTGCCGCCCTCTATCGCTATACCGCGCACCGGCATGCGCGTCGTCTGCACCTTATGGCTGACGATGCTGACCTTGGTGCCGACCAAAGCATTGACGAGGGTCGACTTGCCGGCGTTCGGCGCCCCAATCACCGCGACGAACCCGCAGCGCGTCTCGGTGGGGACGTTGTCACTCATCCGGTCCACGCTTCCAAACGCCTTCCCGCGTCAGCATGGCAGACGCGGCGGCCTGCTCGGCCGTTCGCTTGTTGGCGCCTTCACCGCGGGCCGGCTTCTTGCCTTTGATGCGAACCTCGGCAGTGAAGTGCGGGGCGTGATCGGGCCCGTGCCGTTCCACCTCGACGTACGCAGGCAACTCGAGACCCTGACCCTGGGCCCACTCCTGCAATGCGGACTTGGCGTCGACGATGGTTGCCGGCGAACCATCGAGGCGCGGCACCCAGTGCGTGCGCACGATCTCGCGCGCTTTCTCGTAGCCGGCTTCCAGAAAAATCGCGCCCAGCAAGGCCTCACACGCGTCTGCGAGGATCGTCGTTTTCTCGCGCCCGCCACTACCGGCTTCAGAGTCACTGAGCGCCAGGAAGGCGCCCAGGTTGAACTCGCGCGCGATCTCGGCGCAAGTCCCACCGCGCACCAGACGATTGTAGAGACGCGCCAGCGTGCCCTCGCTGGCATTGGGGTAGAGCTCGCTCAGCAGCTCGGCGACGGCCAGTCCGAGCACGCGATCACCCAGGAATTCCAGGCGCTCGTTATTGCGGCGCTGGAGGGACGACTGGCGAACACTAGCGTGCGTGAGCGCGCGCTTCAGCAATGCGCGATTTTTGAAATGATAGCCGACGCGCGCCTCGAGTTCCTTGATCTTGCGCACAACGGCCATCGCGCGCTAACGCACGAGATGGAAGATCCGGCCCCAACGGATGTCGGCTGGCCACGTCCATGGGCTCGTCAGCCGGAAGGCATTCGGATCATCGACAGCGGCGGAGAAGAAGATGATCTCGGCACGCCCGACGAAATTCTCGTAGGGCACATAGCCGACACCGTAGCGCGGCGACTGCTCGCGGCTATCGGTGGAGTTGTCCCTGTTGTCACCCATCATGAAATAATGCCCAGGGGGAACTTTGTAGGGCCCTACATTGTCGAAGCGGCCATCCGGCTCGGAGTCGAGGACATAGTACTTCACTCCGTTAGGCAACGTCTCCTGATACCGGGGAATTGGCCGGCCGCCTTCCTCGCGCGCAATGTAGGTGCCGGCCTGCACCTTGGGGACAGCCTTGCCGTTGATATAGAGGACCCCATCGCGCATCTCGATTTCATCGCCGGGCAAGCCGATCACCCGCTTGATGAAATCCGTTGAGTTGTCACGCGGCAGCTTGAACACCGCAACATCGCCGCGTTTCGGCTCCGCGCCGAAGATCCTTCCTTTGAAGGGAATAATGCCCCAGGGAAACGAATAGCGGCTGTAGCCGTAGGAAAGCTTGGAGACGAACAGGTAGTCGCCGACCAGCAGCGTCGCCTTCATCGAACCGGAGGGAATGTTGAACGGCTGATAGAAAAAAACGCGCACAACCATCGCAAGAATGAGGGCGTGAACGACGATCCTTACCGTCTCTCGCCAACCGCTCTCCCCCGCTTTGTTGGCGTCCGTTTCCGCGCGCATGCTCTCCGCCCTTCCCGCCCTGAAAGGACGTTCACCGGACCAGAAAATCGAGCCACCCTATACCGGGTAACACGCAGGCCGGCAATTCGCCCCTATTCCTGTCCGAGCGGCGAAACACCGCGGCCTTCGACACCAACGATAGAAATCACCACGATGGCCTGCGCCAGGGGGAAGTCGTCGGTCAAGGTGACATCGACACGTGCCTGGCAGCCGGGCGGCGTGATCCGCCGGAGCTGCTCTGCCGCGCCACCCGTCAGCACCATAGTCGGCCGCCCCGACGACAAATTGGCAACGCCCATATCTTTCCAAAAAACGCCCTTCCTCAGGCCTGTGCCCAGGGCCTTCGCACACGCCTCCTTGGCCGCGAACCGCTTGGCATAGGACGCACCTCGTTGCGCCCTTCCGTCGGATTTTTTTCGCTCTGCGTCCGTAAAGACACGGCGCAAAAAGCGATCGCCGAACCGCTCGATCGCTTTCTCGATGCGTCGAATGTCTATAATGTCGTTGCCGATCCCTAAAATCATTACGGTTTCCGGCGCATGACCGCCGCGGTTGCACTTCTTTCGCGCGCCTCGTCCATCAATGCCCGCATGCGGCGAATTGCCGGCGCCAGCCCACTGAAGATCGCTTCGCCAACCAGGAAATGGCCGATGTTGAGCTCAACGATGTGCGGGATGGCCGCCACCGCAGCCACAGTGTTGAACGTGAGCCCGTGCCCCGCGTGAACCTCAAGGCCGGCGGACGCGGCCGCGACAGCCGCGCCCTCGAGGCGCTTCAACTCGCGTGCCAGACCGGCGCCATCGTCCTCCAAGGCGCGTTCGCAATAGGCCCCAGTGTGGAGCTCCACCACCTGCGCGCCCAGCCTCGCCGCGGATTCCACGGCTTTTGCGTCCGGCTCGATAAACAATGACACGCGAATTCCTACTCGCTTCAGCTCGTCCACGAAGGGGCTCAGGTGCGCCTCGCCGGCCACGACATCCAGTCCACCTTCGGTTGTGCGCTCTTCCCGCTTTTCGGGCACGAGGCAGCAGGCGTGAGGCAGGTGGCGCAGCGCGATGGCAAGCATCCCGTCTGTTGCCGCCATTTCCAGATTGAGCGGCAGAGTCAGCTCGGACTTGAGCCGGTGGATGTCGTCATCCGAAATGTGGCGCCGATCTTCCCGCAGATGGGCGGTAATCCCGTCCGCACCCGCTTCGATCGCGAGGTGCGCAGCGCGCAGGGGGTCAGGATGTCGGCCGCCGCGCGCGTTGCGAATGGTGGCGACGTGGTCGATGTTGACGCCCAGGCGCAGATGACTGGCTCGCCGGACGTGGACCGCTTTTCCGGGCATGGCCTTACTTGGTGCCACGGCTCACTTCCGTTTGATCGGACGCATGACTCCGCCTGTTTTGGTGAGGAGTTGTTGAGAGTTAGCCGAACACACGCTCGACCTTGCTTACCGCTGGCTTGGCCTTCAGGCCTGAGATGATGCTGGTCAGGTGATCGAGATCCCACACCTCGATTTCGATCAGCATTTCCGTGAAATCCGCCGCCCGCCGCAGCATGCGCACGTTATCGATGTTGCCATCGCCATCCCCGATCAACTGGGCAATCTGCCCCAGTGTGCCAGGCTCGTTGAGCGCCGTGACTGCGATCTTCGCCGGAAACCGCTCAGGCTTCTCGGGATCAATATCCCAGGTGACGTCGATCCAGCGCTCATGCTCGAAGTCCTTCAGCTTGGGCGAGTGGATCTGAAAGATTCGGATCCCCTCCGTGCCGTCGAGCACCCCCACGATCCGGTCTCCGGGAACTGCGCCTCCCTCCTCGAACTTGACGGGCACGTCATTGCGCAATCCGCGGATGGGGACCACCTGGTTCTGTTTGGCATCGCCGTCCGCCGCGCTGCCCGGCCAGCGGAATTTCAGCCCCATCACCTTAACGAGATTGAACCAGCCTTCATCGGCCTGGCCGCGATGACGCAGGCTTCGCTTGCGCGTGCCTGAGGCCGCGGCGGATTCGCTCTCGGGAAAAACCGCGCGAAGCACGTGGGCCGCCGGAAGCTCGTTGCGTCCCACTGCGGCGTGCACGTCCTCGACCGATTTCTGTGTCAGGCGCGCGAGGCCCTTCTGCAGCTTCTCATCCGAGTACTCATGTCCGGCGCGACGAAAGGCCGTTTGAAGCAGGCGCCGCCCAAGCTCGGAATACTGATTGCGCAAAGCATCGCGCGCCGCTCGCCGGATGGCGGAACGAGCCTTGCCCGTAACGGCGATCCGTTCCCACGCCGCCGGCGGCGTCTGCCCTTTTGCCACCAGCACCTGCACCTCGTCGCCGTTCCGCAACTCACTAGTCAGTGGGAGCTGACGGCCGTTGATCAAGGCACCGACACAGGAATTGCCGATATCGGTGTGCACCGCATAGGCGAAATCAATCGGGGTCGCCCCCCGAGGCAGAGCGATGAGCCGGCCCTTGGGCGTGAAGCAGAAAACCTGGTCTTGAAACAGCTCGAGCTTGGTGTGCTCGAGAAATTCCTCGGGATTGTCCCCCTCCAGCAGAGTGGAGACGAGCCGGCGCAGCCAGACATAAGGGCTTTGTCCGGAGCCCTCGCCGTTCGCCGCTCCGTTCAGGCCGTCTTTATAAAGCGCGTGCGTCGCCACGCCGTATTCGGCGACCCGGTGCATTTCCCCAGTGCGAATCTGCAGCTCCACGCGCTGATGGCGGGGGCCGACGACCGTGGTGTGGATCGACTGGTAGTTGTTCTGCTTCGGGGTAGAAATGTAATCCTTGAAACGACCGGGGACGGCACGCCATGCCGCATGGATGATTCCGAGCGCGCGGTAGCAGGCATCAAGGTTATCGACGATCACGCGGAAGCCGTAGATGTCAGAGAGCTGCTCGAGCGAAATCTGGCGGTGCTCCATCTTTCGCCAGATGGAGAATGGCTTCTTCTCGCGTCCCTGTACTTCCGCGCTGAGGCCCGCGCCCGCCAGCTTATCCTTCAGGGCCTTGCTGATCTCCCCCACCAGGCCTGCGTTGCGGCTATGGATTTCGGCAAGCTTGTCGACGACGGCGCGGTAGGCCTCGGGATAGCCCCAGCGGAAGCTCAGCTCCTCCAGCTCCTCGCGCATGCCCTGCATGCCCATCCGGCCGGCCAAGGGCGCATAGATATCGAGCGTCTCCTCAGCCACCCTCTGACGGCTTTCCGGCCGCATATACTCGAGCGTGCGCATATTATGCAGGCGGTCCGCGAGCTTGATGAGAAGGACCCGGATGTCGCTGGTGATGGCGATCAGCAATTTGCGGAAATTCTCCGCCTGCTCCGCCTTCTTGGTCACGAGATCGAGCTTCTTGATCTTCGTGAGGCCCTCGACCAGGTCGCCGATCTCGCGTCCGAACTTCTCGTCAATCTCAACGCGGGTGACGTCGGTATCCTCGATCACGTCATGCAGCAGCGCCGCCGCAATCGTTGCGTCGTCGAGCTTGAGTTCAGTGAGGATCGCAGCAACTTCAAGGGGATGCGAGAAGAACGGATCGCCGGAAGCGCGCTTTTGATTGCCATGCGCCCGCATGGCGTACACATAGGCGCGATTGAGGAGCGCCTCGTTGGCGCCCGGATCATACTCTAGTACGCGCTCCACCAGCTCGTATTGGCGCATCATGGCACGACTTGCCACTTGCTCGGGTGGACCGTTTTTCCTCTCCGTGGAATAGATAGGCTCGCGCCGGGCGCGTTGCGAGCCCGCCTGGTTCGGCGTGCGTCAGCGTGCCTTGCCGGAGCCACCACTGGTCGGACCGCCGCCATTGGCTGATGGCTCCGTGGGTGTCAGACTCTCCATTCCCCGCAGCAGCTGCTCTTCGGTAATCACGTCGACCACTGTGTCCGACGCCTGGTCGTCGCGGCCAAGAATGGGGCGACGATCCTGCGGCAGCGACGGGGCAGCAGCTGCCTCCGGCTCATCCACCTCGACATTGCGCTGGATGGAGTGAATCAAACCCTCGCGCAGGTCGTCGGGTGGAGTGGTCTTCTCAGCAATCTCGCGCAGAGCAATGACGGGATTTTTGTCATTCTCGGCGTCGATTGTGATGTGTGATCCATTCGTGATCGAGCGAGCGCGGTGCGCAGCCAACAGCACCAACTCGAACCTGTTGGGAACCTTGTCGACACAGTCCTCGACCGTGACACGCGCCATGCGCAACCCTTTCCCTTAAATCTTCGGTTTTTGTGCAAACCAAATCGGCCCCGGAACAGCTTTCCGAAGCGCGGCCTCATTTAGAATGCTTCTCGCATGGGAATCCCCCAAAATCAAGTTTTTGCCCGAACCGCAAGCGTTGCGCGTTGGAGAGCCGCTGCAACAACCGGCGGGCTCCAACGCCCAATGCCGGATGTACCCAGTGCGGCGCTACCTCCATCAGCGGAACCAGGACGAAGGCGCGTTTGTGCAGCTCCGGGTGAGGCAACACAAGACGGCCAGGCCGCGGCCCGCGTCCCGGCCAGCCGAGCCGTCTGCCTCCATAGCCCAACACGTCGATGTCCAGAACGCGCGGCCCCCAGCGCGCGCCTGGCTGTCGTCCCGCGCGCCGTTCAATTGTTTTGAGGCCGCGCAGAAGAGCTGCCGGCGCCATGTGTCCTGCGGCCAGAACGACCGCATTTAGGAACGATGGCTGATGCTGGGGGCCAACCGGGAGGGTACGGAAGATATGCGAGACCCGGAAAATGACCAGCCCGAGGCCTTCAATTTCTGCAAGCGCGCGACAGATCGTCTCTCGCGGGGTCCCCCAGGGCCCGGCGATATTCGCGCCCAAGCCAAGCAAAAGAGTGCCGGTTTCGGTAACCTTACCGCTCGTCACCTCGATAAAGCCAGCGCTCCCGACTTGTGGCATGCTGCGATTTCTTGTGGACAGGGGTCGCCACGAGAGGCGCGCAGCGGACAAGGCTGCACTATGAAAACTGAAGTTCACATCTTGGAACGAAGTGGGCAAGAGATTAACTAACACTCAATCTTGGACAACAGCGCAGGGCCATCCACTGGAAGATGGCGCGCACGTCTTTCCAAAAGGCAACGACATGGGTTTTTTTTATCCGACCGAGCGGATCGCGCTCTTTATTGATGGCGCCAATCTCTATGCCACCGCCAAGGCGCTTGGATTCGATATTGATTACAAGCGGCTGCTGGCGTTGTTCCGCGAGAAGGGGCAATTGATCCGCGCCCTGTATTATACGGCGCTTGCCGAAGACCAGGAATATTCCTCAATACGCCCGTTGGTCGATTGGCTCGATTACAACGGCTACACGATGGTGACGAAGCCCACCAAGGAATTCACCGATGCCTTTGGTCGTCGGAAGATCAAGGGCAACATGGACATCGAGCTCACCGTCGATGCGATGCGGCTCGTCGAGCACCTGGATCATGTGGTCTTGTTTACCGGAGACGGCGACTTTCGCGCGCTGGTCGCCGCGCTACAGCAGGAGGGACGACGCGTAAGCGTAGTTTCGACGCTGCAGACCCAACCTCCGATGGTCGCCGACGAGTTGCGCCGCCAGGCCGATCAGTTCATCGATCTCGCCGATCTTGAAGAAAGTGTGTGTCGCGACACCGCGGGGCGTCCCGCGCGCGAACCCGGACAACGGCCGGCACCTGCAGCCCGTCGCCATGCCCCGACGACCCTGGACTATCCCGGTGACGATGACGAGGAACGGTCCTGACGGAGCATGGCCCGCCGATGGCGGGTGGCAGACCCTCCCAGGCGCGCCGCGGCGAACCCCGGCGAGACTGTCCTCTTTGTCCGCGGCTGGTGGAGTTTCGCGCACAAAACAGAGCGAGCGAGCCGACCTGGTACAATGGTGCGGTACCCTCGTTCGGAGCTGACGACTCGCGCTTGCTGATCGTGGGCCTCGCGCCCGGTTTGCGCGGCGCAAACCGCAGCGGCCGGCCGTTCACGGGCGATTTTGCCGGCGAACTTCTGTATCAGACATTGCTGACCGCCGGCTTTGCACGCGGCACCTACGCGGCGCGCGCCGACGACGGGCTGGAGCTGGTCGACTGCATGATCACGAACGCGGTGCGATGCGTTCCTCCGCAGAACAAGCCGACGCCTCTAGAGATTACCGCGTGCCGTCCCTTCCTGGCCGAGCGAATTGCTGCTCTTCCAAACCTGAGGGCGATCCTGGCACTGGGCCGCATCGCCCACGACACGACGTTGACGGCACTCGGCGCTCGCCGGACAACATTTCCCTTCAGGCACGGTGCCCAGCACCCAGTGCGAGCGGAGCTTGCGCTTTTCGATAGCTTTCACTGCTCACGCTACAACACCAATACCGGCAAGCTGACTCCCACGATGTTTCAAGCCGTGATCGGCCAGGTTCGCGATCATCTGTCGCGAGTTTGAGCGGCGCGTGGTGGTGAGTTAATGCGACCTGTCGATCATGCCGAGCCACGCGCAGATCTCGCGGGCGTGTGAGGCCGGGGTCGGCACCGGATAGTAGAGGCGCTCGATGCGTCCATCCAGGACCGCAAGCGTCAGCCGCTGCAGATAGAACGTGCCGCCGGTCGCAAACGTCGGCAGGCCCAGGGCCCGTTGGAACAGAAAATGCTCGTCACTCACAAGCTCGAATGGGAGCCCGAGCCGCTCGGCCAACTCGCGCTGATACGACGATGACTGGGTCGACAGCCCGAACACCCTCGCCCCGACCTGACGAAAGCCCTCGTGGAGATCGCGAAAGCCTTCCGCTTCGGGGGTCGACCCGTGCGCACCGGGAATCTCATCCCAGTTCGGTGGATTGGACAGCCCAGGCCTCCCCGTCCAGGGATAGCAATAGACGATCGTCCGGCCGGAAAGCTTGGCGAAGTTCACCTCACCGCCCGTGGTCGTGGGCAGGGTCAGATCGGGCATGCGCTTTCCCCGCCTGAGATGCCGGATGTCGCCGGCCTCGCCGGGAGCGATCGTCTGCATACTCATGACGGCCGGTTCGCCTGGAGCCAGGCAAGCACGTCCGACGCGTTGCGATCGGGCGGAAACACCGGGTAGAACACTTTCTTGATCACGCCATCATCGATCACCATCGCCAGGCGCTTTATCAGGGTCATGCCGGCGACGCTCATGGTCGGCAGGCGCAGTGCCCGCGTCAGCGCGAGACCCTCGTCCGACAGCAGCGGGAACGGCAAATGCAGCCGCTCGGCCGCCTCCTGCTGATAGGGAGTGTCCTGGGTCGACAGGCCGAACACCCGCGCTGCACCTGCACCGACCATGGTCTTGTAAAGATCGCGGAACGCGCAGGTCTGAGGCGTGCAGCCTCTGGCACCAGGGATCATGTCCCAATCGTCGACGGGCGAGGTTTGATCCGGCTGACCAGTGCGCGGATAGGCAAACACCACAACTCGGCCTGGAATGCGTGCCAGCACGACCTCCGTGCCGTCGGTCGCGGCCAGAGTCACGTCTGGAATACGGCTGCCCTCAAGGTGCCGCGCACCGCCGTCGTCGATCGGTGCCGGGATCTTCGACCAGTCCACCTCGAGGAGGTTTGGGAAAGCCGTAGATGCCATGAGAGACGCTCCGTGAACTCAGGGACCGGCCGGCAACCGGCCGCTACCGCAGGGCGGGGCAGTAGATAGGCCGCAATCGCCACCCCGTCATCCTTTTTCCCGCATGAGGCGGGCCTTTTGGCGCTGCCAGTCGCGCTTTGCCTCGGCCTCGCGCCGATCGTGCAGCTTCTTGCCTTGGGCCAAGGCCAGCTTGAGCTTGGCCCGGCCCTTCGGATTGAAATAGAGCTCAAGAGGCACAATCGTCATGCCCTGGCGCTCGGCGGCGACCGCAAGCTTGTGCACCTCGCGCTTGTGCAGCAGGAGGCGGCGGGCACGGCGCGGATCGTGCTGAAAGAACGCGCCGGCCGCCTTGTACTCCGGGATGTAGGCGTTGATCAGGAAGATCCCGCCCTGCTCGGGCGACGCATAGCTTTCCGCGATGTTGGCCTGACCCGCGCGCAGCGCCTTCACCTCCGTTCCGGTGAGCGCTATGCCGGCCTCATAGACGTCGGCAATGCTGTATTCAAAGCGGGCGCGGCGGTTCTCAGCGACAACACGGCGGCCATCATTCTTTTTGGCCACCATGCTGACCTCGCTGGATGTCCCTCACTCGGCCGCCTTCGCCTTGAGCACGCCAACGCGACTGAGCGCGTCCTCAACAACCTTCTTGGTGGCCTCGGTAACGGGCGCCAGCGGGAGACGGCACTCCGGCGACTCGATGATCCCGATCCGCCAGGCGGCAAACTTGACGGGCGCCGGATTGGTTTCAACGAACAACGCATCATGCAGGGGCATCAAGCGGTCCTGCAGCGCGAGCGCAGAGCGAAAATCGCCTTTCAAGCACGCGTTCTGGAACTCCGCGCAAAGGCGCGGCGCCACGTTCGACGTTACCGAGATGCAGCCGTGTCCGCCGTGTGCCATGAAACCGAGTGCGGTCGCGTCTTCGCCCGAGAGCTGGTTGAAGTCGGGACCGCAGGCCAGGCGCTGCTGGGAGATACGCGCCACGTTGGCTGTCGCGTCCTTGATGCCGACGACGTTCTTCAACTCGAAGCACCGGGCAATAGTTGCCACGGAAATGTCGACGATCGTGCGAACCGGCACGTTGTACATGATGATCGGGATATCGACGGCATCGTTTATCGCCTTGAAATGCCGATACAGGCCCTCCTGCGTAGGCTTGTTGTAATAACCGGTCGAATGCAGAACGGCGTCGGCACCCGCCTTCTTGGCGTGACGGGTGAAGTCGATCGCTTCCTCGGTGGAATTGGAACCAGCACCGGCGATCACGGGAACCCGCTTCTTGGCCGCCTTGATGCACAGCTCGACAACCGCCTTATGCTCGTCATGGCTGAGGGTCGGGCTTTCCCCTGTGGTGCCCACCGGCACCAAGCCGTGCGTGCCTTCCGCGATCTGCCATTCGACCAGCCGCTGGAATCCCTTTTCGTCCAGCTTTCCACCGGTGAACGGCGTAATCAGCGCAGTGTACGAACCCGTAAACATGGGTTGCTCCTTGTCGCCCGGCGCCTGGCCGGAAATTCGTTGTGCGCGTGGCTCGTCTTGAACGCCAGTGAACCCTTTGCCAGCCCGGGGCTTGCCCGAGATACATCCTAGAATTCGTTCGGTTTACAGAATCAGTATGCCGCCAGCCCCAATACCGGGCAAGGTGCGATATCGATCTGTGCACCGGCCACGCTGGTGCCTTGTTTCCGAGCGATTCAGCGGTTGCGCTATTTGCGGGTAGGATTTGGGGACAAATACCCGTAGCTCGTGCGCAGGGCCGGATTCAGGGAAACGCCCCGGCCCGGGGGCACCCATCCATAAAAGGTCGCGATGGCGAGAATCCTGGGCATAGTCGTCGCTGTTGCCACGATCGCCGTGATGGCGGCTCCCGCCTGGCCGCAACCTGCGCGTTCCAATGACCATGCGCACAAGAAGGTCCACGCCGGGAAGCAGACGCCCGTAAAGAAGCACGCCGCCAAGCGCCAGGCTAAGAAGCCTGCCCTCGCGCAGGAAGGGACCCGCTCCGCGCTCGGCGCACCACCGTCGCGGCCCAGCTTCGACATGGCGGAGATTCTTCCAGCCGCGGTCAAAAGCGAAGAGGCCACCCACATCGCGCGATACGACGCCGCTATAGCTCCATCCCGCAATCTCGCGCTCCAGAACGATGATGCTGCGCATCTGCGTGAGGCGATCGGCGGCTCCGGCAGCGCCAAGCTCGGTCGAGTAAAGGCTCTGGAGGCACAAATCAGCGACCTGACCGCGCGCAAGCTGGTGGAATGGTACCTGTTCCGTGGCGGCTACGGCTCCGCTTCGGAGATACGTGCCTTCATCGATGCCAACCCGTCCTGGCCCGATCGAACCCTTCTGCGTCGTCGCGCCGAAGAGGCGCTGCTCGTCGCCGATCCCAAGCCGGCCGAGATCAAGAACTTCTTCAGCGGTTCGGAACCGGTGTCCGGTTGCGGCTATGCCGCGCTGGCCTCGGCACTTGCCGCCCAGCACGAGGAGGCGCGGGCCAAATCGTTGGCGAGGAAAGCCTGGGTTGAATACGACGTTCCCGCCAGTATCGAGCCTGTCCTGCTCAAGCGCATCGGACCGCTGCTGAGCGAAGCCGACCACAGGCGCCGGCTGGATCGGCTATTGCTCGACAACAGCCGATGGGCAGGTGAGCGCAAGGAGCGCGCGGTCGTAATCCGTCGCGTCATTGCCTTGCTTCCGGCATCCGAGAAGAAGCAGGCCGAAGTGCGGCTCGCCGTGTTCCTGCGCGCCAAGAATGGCGCGGCGCTTCTTTCGGAACTGCCGGCCGAAGCCCAAGCCGAGTGGGGTGTCACCATCCAGAAGGCGCAAGCGTTGCGCCGCCAGAACAAGGATGAACAGGCCTGGAAGCTCCTGCTGTCCGAGCCGGAGCCCACGCTCGAGGTCAAACCCGACGGATGGTGGGAGGAGCGGCGCGCCGCCGCCTATGAGGCGCTCAAGGCTGACAAGCCCAAGATCGCCTACCAGCTGGTCGCCGATCCCGGACCTATGGAGATCAATGCCAGCAAGGACGCCGAGTTTCTTGCCGGCTGGATTGCCTTGCGCAAGCTCCACGATCCCGAGCGCGCGCTCAAGCACTTCCTAGCGCTGCAGAAGGACGCTGATGGCCCGTTGAGCAAGGCGCGTGCGTTCTACTGGCTGGGCCGCGCCAGCGAAGCCCTCGGGGATGCGGGGAACGCGCGCGAATACTACACATCGGCATCCAACTACATCGACACCTTTCATGGCCAGCTCGCGCGCCTCAAGCTAAACCCGGAGGCACCAGCGCTGGACCTGAAGCCCCCGGCTGCGCCAACGCCGGAGGAGATTGCGCGTTTCAACGGAACGGATGCGGTGAAGGCGGCGGTGCTGGCGCACAAGGCGGGACTCGACCCCTGGATCGAGCGCACGTTCCTGTACCACTTGCGCAATTATTTCGGCACGGAAGCTGAGGTCGCCATGGTCGCGCACTTGGCGGAAGCTTTCGGCGATACCCAGACCGCCGTGCGCGTGGGCAAGACGGGCGTGGCGCGGGGCATGAACCTGATTTACTACGCCTATCCCATTCACGCGCTGCCGGCCTATACACCCCTTCGCCGGCCTCCCGAGCCCGCCTTCATCCTCGGCATCGCCCGTCAGGAAAGTGAGTTCAATACCAAGACCCTGTCAGGCGCGGGCGCGCGCGGAATTTTGCAGGTGATGCCGACCACGGCGCGCCACGTCTGTCACGACTACAAGATCAAGTGCAACCTCGAGCGCCTGATGCAGGACCCCGCCTACAACACCATGATGGGCAGCGCCTACATCTCCGACCGCATGGACGAGTTTGCCGGGTCGTACATCCTCGCCATCGCCGGCTACAACGCCGGACCTGGGCGCGCGCGGCAATGGATCAAGGAGTTCGGCGATCCGCGCGATGCCAACGTCGATCCGATCGACTGGATCTTCCGTATCCCGATCGAAGAGACGCGGGAGTATGTGCAGAAGGTGCTTTCCAACATCCAGGTCTATCGCGCCCGACTTGGTGACGAGAGCAACGCCGTACGCCTCACCGCCGACCTGACCAGGGCATCGGCAGGCGCAGGGCGAAGCGCCGCCGCCTCGACGGCAGCCAAGTAAAGTCTCCACAGCCCCGGGCCGACACGAGCGCCAAGTGTGCTTCGGCTTGAGTATCCGCCCCGACTTTGATACCGAGCCAAGAAGATCATTCTAGGGACGCGTGGCGAGAGGGCCCTGCCAGTGACCCAGCTGATCCAGAACTGGATCGATATCCACTTTACCGCACGAGATGGATTGCGACTCTACGCACGGCGTTACCCCGCGCAGGGTTCCGCGCGCCGGCCCGTTGTCTGCCTTGCGGGGCTGACACGCAACAGCCGGGACTTTCACGATCTGGCTTCGGCGCTGGCCGGGGCCGGTGAGAAGGCCCGCGACGTCTATGCGCTCGACTATCGCGGACGTGGACTTTCGGCATTCGACGCTGACTGGCGCCACTACTCGATCCTCGTCGAGCTGAACGACGTGCTCGATTTCATGACCGCGCAAGGGTTGCACCACGCGGCGGTCATCGGCACGTCGCGCGGCGGAATACTGGCCATGCTCATGGCAGTGCTGCGGCCGGGCGCGATCGGGGCGGCGGTGCTGAACGATATCGGCCCCGTCGTCGAACGGGAGGGGCTGTCGCGCATCGTCGCCTATGTCGGCCGCGTCCCTGTGCCCGCGAACTGGCAGGACGCTTCAGAAATCGTGCGTGAAATGAGTCAGCGCCAGTTCCCGGCCGTCCCTGCAGCACAGTGGGCGGAAGTTGCCCGCGCCTGGTTCAACGAGGATAACGGCCGGCCCGCACGCGGCTATGATGTGCGGCTGGCGAAGCAGTTCGTGCACGCTGACGCAAATATTCCCGAGCTTTGGCCGCAGTTCACGGCATTGTCGGACACTCCGCTCCTGGTGATCCGGGGAGAGCACTCCGACATACTGAGCGCCGAAACAGTGCATGAAATGCGCCATCGCCATCCCCGCCTGGAAGCGATCCAGGTCGCAGGGCAGGGCCACGCGCCGCTGCTGAAGGACGCTCCAACCATTGCGGCAATCGCGGATTTCCTCGCGCGCACCGATCGCGGAAGCGTGGAGTCTGTCGGCCGTCCCCGGCCTGCCGCAATGGCGGCGTCAGTGGGCGTGCGGTTTTGACTTGGCGAAGGCCGCCGCCTGCTCGGGCGTGGCCTCTTTCTGATACTTGGCCTGCCATTCCTTGTATGGCATGCCGTAGATGATCTCGCGCGCGCCGTCCTTGCCAAGCTGCAGTCCGCGTTCCTTGGCTGCCTCCTCATACCAGTTGGAAAGACAGTTGCGGCAGAAGCCCGCCAGATTCATCATGTCGATGTTCTGGACATCGGTCCGCTGCCGCAGATGTTCCACCAGCCGGCGGAAAGCGGCTGCTTCCAGTTCGGTCACCAGCGCACGATCGATCTTGGTCATCGCCTTGTCTCCATCCATCTAGCGCGTCGGATTGGCCGGCGCCTCCTGCGCCGCGCCGTCGGGCATGGTCTGCAAAGTTTGCGCAGGTCTTGCCGCAGTTTTCAATTGCATGACCGGCTCGAGCACGCGGCAAAGCCGTGCGCCCCAGGCTCTCTGGCCCGCTGCGTCGCGGATCAGGTCCTGCCGGATCTCGACGATGGCGTTTGCCAGCCCACGCTGCTTGCCGTGGCGCCACAGGCAATCGCCTTCAAGCTGACCGGAATAGGGTGCGTTGTCGCCGACTACAAGGTCGCGGTGGGCTCGGAACCCATCCAACAGCGGCTTCGCCAGCCGCGGGTCGGTCTTCCACAGGATGCCGACGTGCCAGGGGCGCGCGACCATCTTCCAGCTCTCGGTAAAGGAATGGATGGAGAGCAGAACCGGCGCGACCCCCGATGCCAGGCAATGATCAAGGACAGCCTCGATGGCGCGATGGTAGGGCGAATAGTAGAGCTCAATACGCCTGTTGCGCTCTTCCGCGGTGACGTTCCGGTTGCCGGGTATGACTGCGCCGTCGGAGAGGCGCATGATCAACGTCGGGTCATCGATGCCGCGGTTGGGGTCGATCAGTAGACGCGAGTAGCGGGTCATCACGGCGGGGGCCGCGAAGTGCGCTGCCACGTGACGGGCAACCTCCGCCGCACCGACGTCGTAGGCGATGTGCCGCTGCAGCTGTTCCTTTGGGAGCCCTAAAGTTGCATAGGCCGCGGGCAGGGCATTGCCGGCGTGATCGCACAGCACGACCAGGCCGCAATCAGCCCGCCCAGGTACGACGACAAAGCTTTCCTCATGCTGCGCTGGGACGCAGGAAATGCTCGACCGATCAGCCATGCCGGCAAATATAATTGGGGTGGCGTACCGTGGCCAGGAGAGGCCTGTCGCAGCGCCCGGAAGCGGAGAGCGGACTTGACGTCGCCGCGGGGGTCCACACAAGTGACAGCGCGACGAAGCGTGGCGCAGCAGGTCCAAAACGGGCGGGTTACAGGCGACTGCTATGAAGGCCCAACTGCTAGCCCTCTTTGATGCCGCGGTTGCTGCCGCGCACCCCGACCAATGCCTGCCCCCGCATCTTCCCGCGCCCCCCTATGGCGGCCGGCTCGTGATTGTCGGAGCCGGCAAGGCGGCAGCGGCCATGGCGGTCACCGCGGAGCGTCACTACCGGGCGCTCGGAGTGCTCGACAGCGTGAGCGGCCATGTGACGTCGCCCTACGGCTACGCCGATACGCTTGCGGCGCCCGCGTCGATAGAGCTTGCTTCCGCACGCCACCCGACGCCCGACGGCGCGAGCGTTCGCGCAGCTGAAACGGCCCTGAATGCCGTTGGGCGAACCACTGAACGGGATCTCGTGCTCGTGCTGCTGTCGGGTGGCGCCTCTTCCCTTTGGGCGCTGCCCGCAGAGGGCATCGACCTTGCGGCCAAGACCACGCTGACGCGTGGGCTGCTCAAGTCCGGCGCCGACATCCACGAAATGAATACGGTGCGCCGACACCTCTCGCGCATCAAAGGAGGCCGGCTGAGGAAGGCGACGCGCGCGCCGATGTTGACCCTGGCCATTTCCGACGTCCCGGGCGATGACCCCGCAACCATCGGGTCCGGCCCGACGGTTCCCGATCCAACGACGCTGGAGAACGCAAGGGCGGTGCTCGCCGCTCGCCAGCCGCAGATGAAGGCGCTGGGATTGGATGTGCCGGCCGCCATTCATGCCGCGCTCGCGGACGAGCGCAACGAGACGCCCAAGCCTGACGATCCGGCGTTTGCCGGCAGCGCCTACCGGGTCATCGCGACACCGAAGCAGGCGCTCGTCACTGCGGAGCGGCTCGCAGAATCCTACGGCTACCAGGTCATCAATCTCGGTGACGCAATCACGGGCGAGGCGCGAGAGGTGGCCAAAGAGCACGCGCGCCTGGCCAGGGAAATTCGGTCCGGCGGCCGCAGGATTGCGATCCTCAGCGGCGGCGAGCTCAGCGTCACGGTGCGCAACCGCAACGGTCGAGGAGGACGCAGCCAGGAGTATGCGCTGGCCTTGGCGATAGCGCTGGAAGGCACTGCCGGCATCTCGGCGCTGGCCGCCGACACGGACGGCATCGACGGAGGGGAGGGCAAGACGACCGACCCTGCCGGCGCCATCGTCACCGCGCACGTGCTGTCACGCTTGCGTCACCTCGATGCCCAAAACTTTCTCGACAACAACGATGCGACCGCCTTTTTCGAGGCGGCCGGGGGGCTGATCGCTCGCGGGCCGACGCATACCAATGTCAACGATTTCCGTGTCATTCTTGTCGATCCCCAGCCAAGCTCACGTCCATGATTGAGGTTCGTGCCTCCAAAGGGATGCTCACGGCGGCCGCGACGGCCATCGCGCTACTCTTTGCCGCGCCCGCACATGCTGACCTGAAACTGTGCAACACCACATCGAGCCGCGTCGGCGTCGCCATCGGCTACCAGGACGCCAAGGGCTGGACCACGGAAGGGTGGTGGAATATCGCCGCACAGACGTGCGAAACCCTCTACAAGGGTTCGCTGTCGAGCCGCTATTGGTATATCCACGCCA
>DASZQG010000078.1:0-2872 GCA_035550075.1 Hyphomicrobiaceae bacterium
TTCGCTCAGCCGCTTGACGTAACTGGTCTTGGCGCCGGGCTGGATGGTGGTCGCCGGCTTGACCTCGAGGCGCTCGAAGAAGTTGCCGAGCGCCGCCGACGACACGCCGGCATTCTTGAGGATGCGCAGGGCTTGCGTGTCGGCCTCGCGCTCGGCGACGCGCGTATAGCGAAGCTGTGTCAGCAGTACGCCGATGTTGCTCAGCGCGCCGCTCGAGCCGGCCAGTATGAGCTGCGCCGCCGCGCTCAAGCCCACCGCGCGCACCAGCGAAGCCTCCGGATGCAGCTCCAGTACGTGGCCGAGCTCGTGCGCAAGCACGCCCGCCACCTCGTCCGGCGACTGCGCCTTCTGGATCAGGCCGCGCGTGAGAATGATCTGGCCGCCGGGAACGGCGAAGGCATTGACGAGGTCCCAGTCGACCACGACCACGTGCACGGCGGGCGGATGCTCGGCGGCGGCCGCGGCCAGGCGACTGGTGAGGTGTTCGACGGCTACGCGTGAGGCCGGCGTCTCGCACGGCTTGCGGGTGCGGGTGAGCGAAGCGACCACGTTGCGGCCGATGGTTTCGCGCGTGTGCTGCGGCATCAGGCGTGCCACGGCTTGCGCGGGGTGCAGGTGCAGGGCCCGCACGCCGCCGCCGATGGCGATCAGCGCGGCGACCACGGCCAGTCCCGGACGCAACGCACGCCATCGCTGGCGGGCGGCGCCAAGGGCAGGCGCGCGCGCCCTGAGCGCCTGCACGAAAGCGGGTTCGGCGACGAACAGCGTCTCCGCCCCGCCGGGAGAGAGGCTCAGCAGCACGTCGCGCGCCGCCGCGGTCAGGGGCACCGCAGAGCGCAACGCCGGGTATGGCCAGATCGACGTTTGCCCGTCGCCGTCGCGGTGGAACTGCACGCCGTTCGCGGCAAGCCAAACCCGCACCGGGGCGGCGGCGGCGGTCTGGCCGTCGCTCAGGCGGCCGGCGACCGGGGCGGCTTCAGAAGGCGTCGACATTGAAGGCCTCCGCCAGCCCTTCGCCGCTTTGCAGGAGCGCGTCGCGGTTCTGCCCCACCTCTTCCCACGCCGTGGCGCCCTCGAGCGAGAGGCGCTCGACGATGTAGCGCATGGAGCGTGCCTCGGCGATCGGCGTGAGCGTGCCCAGTGTGAGAACCCTCAGCAGGTAGTTGCCGACCGTGAGACCGATCAGGCTCGGCACCGTGGCCCTCAGCGTGAAGCGCGTGTCGCCATACCGCGTCTGCGAGGCGAAATAGTTCAGAACGCCCGCGCCATACCAGGCGCGCAGGATGCCGAACAGCAGCAGCCCCACCAGCAGGATGCCGAGGATAATGCCGCTGCTCTCCGCCTTCGACATCGGGTAGGGCGCGCCGGGGCGCATGCTTTGCGCCGACAGGTAGCCGATCAGCCCGAAGGCCACCAGCGCCAGCACGATGGTGCCGAGCCACAGCAGCCAGAAGCGGCGATAGAGCGGTCCCGCGCGGCCCTCGAACGTGAAGGCCTTGTCGCCGAAGCAGGTCTCGTTCATCAGGATGCGCTGGAGCAGCGCGGTGCGCCACGGCACGATCCAGCCGAGCGTCAGCGGCACCAGCAGCAGCGTCCACCAGTAGCTCCAGGCGAAGTGCCCCGACGATCCCGTGAGGCCGGCCCGGATGCCGCGCCAGCGCGTGCGCGAGAGGCGATAGCGCCGCGCGCGATGAATACCGAGGCCCCACAGCAGGCTGATCAGCGCCCAGAACAGAATCTGGGCGCCGCCGCGCGCGGGGTTATTGGCTTCCATCAGAACCGTGCCCAGCAGGCTGATGGTGCCGAGCGGCAGCAGCACCAGCACGAACACCATCAGGAAGCCGCGGAACAGCTCCCCGCCCGTGCCGCGGTACTCGACCGGCTCGCCGTCGATGCGCACCGCCGACCAGATGCGCTGGCGCACCTCGGCCTTGCCCCAGAAGTGATAGATGCCGAGCGTCAGGACGCGCAGCAGCCCGTTCAGCAGGCTCAGGCCCAGCAGTCCGCTCGCCGGCGGCACCCAGGCGATGCGCTTGCTCGCAACAGGCGCCGGCCCAAGGCCGGCAGAAGCATCGGCGAAGGTCATCTGGAGAGGAACCGGCGGCCGCTGAGCTGGAATCCCGGTATTCAGACCGGCGACTATGGCAGGCCGGGCGCGGCGGGCAAGTCCCGCTGTCGTGACCTGAGTGCACGCATGCGGGATCAAACCGTCGCCATGCGCTTCACTTGTTAACGAGCTGTTGCCCGAGTGCAACGAAAGCGGCCCCTGGCGCCACCGTTGAGCCACAAACAGCCGACAGGAGTCAGTGCGGATCGCGGCCGTACAGAGGGCGGGCGCCGCTCGGCAACTCCAGAGCGCGCGTTTTTCCGCAGTTGAAGCCTAGGATCCGTGTGGGAATTGGCCGGATCGCGCGGCGTCCGGTGACGGGTTGCGCGCGTGGGTTCGGTGCGAAACGAGCAGGTCGGAGCAACGTGGTGAGCAGACGCACGCGCGCTGTGCCAGGTACCGGGCGGGAAGCATCGCCCGGCCGCGAGCCGGCTGCAATCAGCCGCCGCGGCGCCGACTCTCGCAAAAATGTGAAAGTCCGAGAAAAACAAAAGGTTGTCTGCGCCGTTTCAAAGCACACATCAGGGTGGTGGCGGACACGCGGCGCGAGTGGCGCGCCGCTCATCGAGGCCGGGCCCAGGGTCAGCTCGATTGACCCATTCGGAGCCCAAGTCGGCCCCACCCCGAACAGCGGCGCCGCGGGTAGAGGCGGGAGAATGTAACTTGCTTGGAAATCGGAAAATCGGCGCGCTGGTCGCGCTTCTGGTGTTCGCGGCCGTCGCCGCGCCGGCCGCCGCGGACGGCCCGGGCGCGGCGGCGCAGGTT
>DASZQG010000079.1:0-6146 GCA_035550075.1 Hyphomicrobiaceae bacterium
CCTCGGAGGCGAGGGCGTCGCCGGTGCCATGCAGCGTCAGCACACCCCGGCCCTGGCCGCCATAGAGTTGCATATTCTGCAATGTGACGGTCGCCACCTTGTCCTTGAGCGCCACCGCGAGGCGCGCCGGGCCGGTCTGCACGTCGCGGTAGGCCAGCCGGTCGACGGAAAGCTGCAACTCGGCGTCGGCCAGCCCCAGCAAAGCCACGTCGAACGCCTGATCGCTCCAGTCGCGCCCGCCGAGGCGCTTGCCCGGATCAGCAGTCGCCTGCGGGCGCCGCTCCTCTGTGGTCTGCGTGGGCACCGGCAGCGCCTCGCCGGCCGGGCGCATAGGTCGCGGCAGGGGCGCCACCGCACCATCCCTTCTCAGTAGGATATTGCCGAAGTCGAGCTCCGACAGGTGCAGCCGGCCTTCCACGCGGGGACGCTCGCCCCCGGTGGCAATCGTTACGTCGCCCTGTGCGGTCAGGGTGCCAGCAGCCGCGTCCAGACCGGTCACGGACAAACGCTCCGCGGTCCCGGCCAGGGTTGCCGACAGCGACACCGGTTCGGGCCCGGCAAGGCCCCGGGACGTGCCCAGCCACGCCTGCAGCGCCGCCTGCGACGGGGCCGCCACCTCGATCCTGCCATCGACGGCGCCGCCGGCCGTCAGCGTGCCCACGTAGCGCACGGCCAGCGGCTGGCCGCTCAGTGCGATGCGTGCGGGCGTGCGCTCGCCGAGGATAAAGCCGCGCAGCGAGCCCAGGCTCGCCTCGATCGCGATCTTCTCGCCCCGCCACACGCCGCTGCCCGTCGCCAGCAACGGCGCATCGGGACCCTTCAGGCTGACGTCGAGATCGAGCGCGCCGATCTGCTGGCTCGTGCCGGTCTTTGCGTCCTGGTACTTCACGGTGCCGTTGACGATGCGCAGCCGACCGAGCCCGAGTCTGTCGAGCGACGCCGCGACCTTCGGATTGATGGCGGGCAACCCCGGCACGGCCCCAGCGTTGGCCGCGCGCCCCTCCAGGGGTTGCGCGGGGCGACCCGCCTCCTGTGCTGCGCCCACCCCCTCGCGACGCGTCCGGGTGATGGCCGCGAGATCGATCACCGGTTCGCGCAAGATTACCCGCCTGGCCTCGACACGGCGCGATAGAAAGCTCCAGGCGCTCACTTCCACATCGACTGACTTCACCGTCGCGAGGCTGGCGCCGCTGTCCTCAGGACCGGAGATCGTCACATCCGCCAGCCGCACGCCGGGGCTCGGAAAGAAGCGCGCGGATACCGGCCCGGCGATGGCCAGCTCACGCCCGGTGCGTTGCTTCACTTCCCGCACGAGTTGGTCGCGGATGAAATCGGTGGGCGCGGCGACAACGAGGAAAGTGACCGCCGCCAGCACGACGCACGCGGCGGCCAGCGCCGCATAGCCCGCTATCGAGTGCCACGCGGACCGCCGCGGCGCGGGCGCGAGGCGCCGGCGCGCGCCCGGGATGGGTTGGGCAGGCATCGGCCGCCGCGGCACGGAGCGGTCCGTCATGGCCGCGCTCCCGCGCCCCGTCCCTGTGGGAGAGGAATTGTCCCGATCATGTACCGGATGGCCCGGAATTCCCGCACTGTCTGCCCTCACGTTCCTCGCAAATTATGTCATGGCGTGGGTCGCGGAAAGACGCGGCCGGGCGCGTTTCGGCCAGGGTGGCCGGCTGTCACATCACGACGGCGGCACCAGCGCGGCCGAGGCGTGGCGTGACGTAGGCCGAGGGCCTATCATTCTCAGGACCCTGCCGTGAGGTGTGTTCCATGCGTTCTATCCGCCACCTGCTCTGCGTGCCGCTGCTGGCGATTGCAGCCCTCATGCTGCCGGCGGCGGCCAGCGCGCAGACGGCCGACCGCTGCCTTGCCGTCTCGCAGGCCCCGGTACGGGTGCAGCCGGCCGTCTTTCACCCCGCCGCGCTGAAGCCGTCGGAAGTGCAGCTCACCTTCGTCGGCCATGCCACCTGGCTGATCGAGAGCGCGGGCGGGGTGAAAATCGCCACCGACTACAACGACTACATCCGCCCGCCGGTGACGCCCGACATCGCCACCATGAACCGGGCCCACACCTCGCACAATTCGCTCAATCCGGATCCCGCCATCAAGCATCTTCTGCGCGGCTGGAATCCGGAGGGCGGGCCGGCCCAGCATGACCTGACCTATGGCGACGTGCGCGTGCGCAACGTGCCGACCAACATTCGCGACTGGTCCGGCGGCTCGATCCCCTACGGCAACTCCATCTTCATCTTCGAGATTGCCGGCATGTGCATCGGGCATCTCGGCCACCTGCATCACACTCTCACCCCGCGCCAGATTGCGCAGATCGGCCAGCTCGACGTGGTGATGGTGGCCGTGGACGGCAGCTACACGCTGGACATCGAGGGCGTGGTGGAGGTTCTGAAGGCATTGCGCGCGCGGCTGATCCTGCCGATGCACTACTTCAACGAGTACACGCTCAACCGCTTCCTCGAGCACATTCGCCCCGTGTTCCCGGTCGAGATGGGGAGCACGTCGAGCATCACGGTCTCGCAAGCGACACTGCCGGGCAATCCGAAGGTACTTGTCCTGCCGGGACACTGACGCCATGCACGGCTCACAGATCCGCGCACGCGCACGCGCGATCCTCCTCCTGGCCCTGGCGGCCGGTCTACCCAGTGCCAAAGCTGCCGCCGGCGAACCGCTTGGCCAGCGCCCCACCTACACCGGCAGGGCGCTCACCACCGTACCGAACGAGGCGGCCATCGATTCCCGCATCTGGGCACCCGCCCTCGATGAGGGCTACGTGCCGCAGGGCATCGCGTACAGTGCCGGCGCGCTCTATGTGTCGAGCTACCACAGCGAAAGCCGCGAGCAGGATCGCGGCCCCTGCCGGCTCTACCGCATCGATCCAACTGATGGCCGCATCGGCGCCTCGCTCGACCTGCCGGGCGCCTGCGGCCATGCCGGCGGGCTTGCCAAGGGGCCGCCGGGCATCCTGTTCGTCGCCGACACCTGGATCGCCTTCGAGGTGAAGCTGAACCCGGCCGGTGCGCCCGGGCTCGGCCAGGTCATGCGCACGTTCACGCTGACGGGCTCGGTGCGCGGCTCGTTCGCGGCCGGCAGCGCCGACGCCTTGTGGCTTGGCACTTACACGCGCCAGGGGCCCGGCCACATCCACAAATTCCCGTTCGCGACACTTAAGGCGGAGCTGGGCGACGCGGATGCCGCGCTCGTCATCCCGCTGCCCGAACGCTCGCAAGGCGCCGCCTTCGATGCCCAAGGTCGCCTGTGGACCACGCAGAGCTCCGGCTCGTTCGGCAGCATCACCGTCATCAATGCTGCCGATGGCGCGGTGATCCGCCGCTACGACGCACCCGCCGGAATCGAGGACGCCAGCTTCGACGGTCACGGCCGGCTGTGGTCGCTGAGCGAGGCGGGCTCCAAGCGGTGGAACGGATGGGCACAGTTCTATCCGCTGCTGTTCCGCATCGATGTAGGCAAGCTCAGGTAGGCGAGAGTGCGACCGCCTCAGCCGCCGTACCTGGTCTTGAACTCGGCTTCGATCTCGGCGCGCCACGCCTGCATCTGCGCTTCGAACTCCGGTCCATTCCAGCCGCGATGGTTTCCCTGCACGTAACACTGCGCGTTGCGGTAGTAGAGCATCGCGTTCAGCCTGTTGGTGACGAAGTTGTTATGGGTGCGCACCACCTTGGCCGGCATGCCCATCACCACCGAGTTGGGCGGAACGATCATGTTGTCGGGAACGAAGGCGTGGCCGGCAACGATGGAGTTCTCGCCGATCATCGCTCCTTCCATCACCGTGGCCCCAATGCCGATCAGGCAATTGTCCCCGATGGTGCAGCCGTGCAGCACGACGCGATGGGTAATTGAGCAGTAGTCACCGACGATGGTGGGCAGCTTATAGCCTACGTGCACCATCACGTGATCCTGCAGGTTCGTGTAGCGGCCGATCTTCACGTGCAGGTCTTCGGACCGGATCACGCTGTAGGGCCAGAGGCTGGCGTTTTCGCCAACCTCCACCTTGCCGAAAACCCGCGCGGTGGGGTCGATATAGGCCGCTTGCGAAAACCCCTGTTGCAACTCAACGGTCATGCGCCGGCATCCCGCTTGTGAGCAAACTCCCTTAGCATGCAGCGGCCGCCTTGACACCGCCCGCCCCGAAGGGTGATGGGTCGGCGACACTCAAGCTCCGGGATGGCCCGCAATGTCCGCCGCCAGAGACCGCCTGATCGAGATCGTCCGCACGCGCTCGTTCTCCACCGGTTCGGAAACGAAGCTCGCCTCGGGTCGGTCGAGCAACTTCTACTTCGACATGAAGCCCACCATGCTGCACCCGGAGGGTGCTCACCTGATCGCCATGCTGATCCTGGACGCGCTGAACGGTGCGGCCGTTGACTACGTCGGCGGCCTTGAGATGGGGGCCGTGCCGCTGGCGGCCGCGACCGCCGGGGCCAGCCAGGCCAGGGGGCGGCCGATCGGCGCGTTCTTCGTGCGCACGCAGGCCACGGAGCACGGGGCACGCAAGCTTATCGAAGGGCTGGCGCCGGGCGAGACGCTGAAGGGCAAGCGCGTGGTGATCCTGGAAGACGTCACCACCACCGGCGGCTCCTCGATGAAGGCCATCGAGGCGCTCAGGGCCGAGGGCGCCATCATCGACCGCGTGATCACGGTGGTGGACCGGCTGGAAGGCGCCGCGGACAATTTCAAGGCAGCGGGCCTCACGTTCGTCCCACTGCTGACGGCAGCCGACTTCCGTTAGCCCGTTCCGGCTCCACACAGGCTGGAGCGCCTAGGAGGCGCAGCTACTCCGCCGCCTCTTTCAGCGCCGGAGCTGCGGCCCGCACCTCGGGATCGACATGCCCCATGAACTTCTCGAAGTTCTTGTTGAACATATCGACCAGCGCGCGTGCCTGCGCGTCGTAAGCCGCCTTGTCGGCCCAGGTGTCGCGCGGATTGAGGATCGCCGGATCGACTCCCGCCAGCGCCGTCGGCACCTGGAAGCCGAAGGTCGGGTCGGTGCGCATCGGCTGCGACTTCAGGGTGCCGGACAGCGCTGCATCGAGGAGCGCCCGCGTCGCGGCGATCGGCATGCGCTTGCCGACCCCATACTTGCCGCCGGTCCAGCCGGTGTTGACCAGCCAGCAGTCGACATTGTGCCGCGCGATCAGGTCGCGCAGCATGTTGCCGTAGACGCTGGGATGGCGCGGCATGAAGGGCGCGCCGAAGCAGGTGGAGAACGTCGCCTGCGGCTCGTTGCCTAGACCCTTTTCCGTGCCCGCGACCTTCGCCGTGTAGCCCGACAGGAAGTGATACATCGCCTGGCTCGGCGACAGCTTGGCAATCGGCGGCATCACGCCAAAGGCATCCGCCGTCAGCATCACCACGTTCTTCGGGTGGCCGGCCACGCCGGTCTTGCTGGCATTGGAGATGAACTCGAGTGGATAGGCCGAGCGCGTATTCTCGGTCAGGCGGCCGTCGTCGAAATCGGGCTCGCGCGTGCCGGGCTTCAGGATCACGTTCTCGAGCACGGTGCCGAAGCGGTTGGACGCGGCCCAGATCTCCGGCTCGGCCTGTGCTGACAGGCGAATGGTCTTGGCGTAGCAGCCGCCCTCGAAGTTGAAGACGCCAGTTTCCGACCAGCCATGCTCGTCATCGCCAAGCAGCGTGCGCTTGGGATCGGCCGAGAGCGTGGTCTTACCGGTGCCTGAGAGGCCGAAGAACACCGCCGCGTCGCCGTTCGGGCCAACGTTGGCGGAGCAGTGCATCGGCATCACACCCTTCTCGGGCATCAACCAGTTGAGGAAGGTGAACACCGATTTCTTGGTCTCGCCGGCATAGGAGGAGCCGCCGATCAGCACCAGCCGCCGGGCGAAATCGCAGGCGATGACCGTTTGCGAGCGCACGCCGTAGCGCTGCGGATCGGCCCGGAAGCTCGGCAGGTTGACGACCGTGAACTCCGGCCGAAACGCCTTCAGCTCGCTCGCCTGCGGCTTGCGCAGCAGATGGCGGATGAACAGCGCGTGCCAGGCGTATTCCACGAATACCCGGGTGGCGAGGCGATGCGCGGGATCGGCGCCGGCGAACAGGTCCTGCACGAACAGTTCGCGCCCCGCAGCGTGCGCACGGAAATCCTCAAGCAG
>DASZQG010000080.1:0-3454 GCA_035550075.1 Hyphomicrobiaceae bacterium
GAGCTCGTGGACGCGAACCGCCCGCCGGTCGAACAGATGCAGGAAATCCTCGCGCGCGACGATCCGGCCGTGTACGCAATGATTCGAAAAGCGGACACCATCGGCGTCTTCCAGATCGAGTCGCGCGCGCAGATGTCCATGCTGCCGCGCCTCAAGCCGCAGGAATTCTATGATCTCGTCATCGAGGTGGCGATCGTCCGCCCCGGGCCGATCCAGGGCGAAATGGTCCATCCCTACCTGCAGCGCCGGCTGGACCCGTCAAAGATCGTCTTCGAGAAAGAGGAGCTGAGAACCGTGCTCGGGCGCACGCTCGGCGTCCCCATCTTCCAGGAGCAGGTCATGCAGCTCGCCATGGTGGCCGGCGGATTCACCGCCGACGATGCCGACGGACTGCGACGCGCGATGGCCGCCTGGCGCCGCAAGGGCACCCTGGAAAAGTACGAGGCACAGCTTAGAAAAGGGATGAAGGATAGAGGATATACATCTGATTTTATTATAAAAATCTGCAAGCAAATCTATGGGTTCAGCGACTACGGCTTCCCCGAATCACACGCCGCGAGCTTTGCGCTTCTCGCCTACGTGTCTTCCTGGATCAAGCATTACCATCCCGCGCCCTTCCTGGCCGCGCTGCTCAACAGCCAGCCCATGGGCTTTTATTCTCCTTCCGCCCTGGTGCAGGACGCGCGACGGCACGACGTCGAGGTGCGCGCGGTGGACGTAACGCGAAGCGAATGGGACAGCACGCTGGAGCGCGACATCGATCCGCCAGCGGTGAGACTTGGCTTTTCCCTGGCCAAGGGCGCGGCAGAGAACGCCATGCGCCGCATTGTCGCAGCGCGCACGGAAAGGCCATTCGAAAGCGTCGACGATCTCGCACTACGTGCGGACCTCACCCGGCGGGATCTTCGCGCCCTGGCTGCAGCTGGCGCGCTCTCTTCTCTCGCCGGGCACCGCCGGAATGCTTACTGGCTCGCCGCTGGCAACAGGAATCCCGGAATCCTGGGCAAGGCGCCCGTTCATGAGACGCAGGCCACCCTTGCTTCGCCCTCGGAATGGGATGACATCAATGCCGACTACGCCAGCCTGCGCCTGACCCTGGGCCGCCACCCGCTCGCCCTCCTGCGCCGGCGCCTGCAGAAGCTGCGCCTTGCAACCGCCGCCGAGCTTCACAAGCTGCCCAGCGGCAGCCCGGCGCGCACGGCCGGCATCGTGACCGGACGGCAGAGGCCGGAAACCGCCCGCGGCACCATTTTCGTCACGATCGAGGACGAGACTGGCTATACGAATATCGTCATATGGAACAGGCTGGCCGAGCGGCAACGTCGCGAATTGCTCGACTCGAGATTGCTGGGCGTGGAAGGCACCCTCGAAAGGGACGGCGAGGTCGTGCACCTGATCGCCCGAAGACTCATCGATCATTCGCCCCTGCTGGGCCGGTTGATGGTGGAATCCCGGGATTTTCATTGATGGCCGGCCCTCGCTAAACTATGCCGGCCACGGGCCACAAGGAGCACAGCCATGAAGGCAGCGGCAGCACCCACCACGAAACAGGCGGACGCAATGGACCACTTCTACGAGGAGGTGAAGCGGATCCACGGACGCCCCCTATGGCAGACCGAGGGCACCGCGAAAAAAGGCGCAACGCTTCCCTATATCTGGAAGTACCGGGACTTCCGCCCGCTGCTATTCAAGGCCGCGGAGATCGTTCCCATCGAGCTCGCCGAGCGCCGCGTGCTGGTAATGGCCAATCCCGGCATTCTCACCGACTGGCAGGCCTCGAACACCCTGCTCGCCAACCTGCAGATCATCAAGCCGGGAGAGGTCGCCCGCTCCCACCGCCATTCCGCTTCGGCACTGCGCCTCGTCATCGAGGGCAGCGGCGCCTATACCGCTGTCGACGGCGAGAAATCGTACATGGATCCCGGCGATTTCGTGACTACGCCCAACGGCACCTGGCACGATCACGGCAACGAGGGAAAAAGCGAGATGATCTGGCTCGACGGTCTCGACGTGCCGCTGATCCAGGCTCTCGAGGTGAACTTCTTCGAACTCTACCCGGAATCCAAGCAGCCGCTGACCAATCCCGATGAATTGTCGCTGCGGCTCTATGGCGCCGGCAGCCTGAAGCCGACCTGGACGAAGCACGATGGGCTGCACTCGCCGCTGCTCAACTACAAGTTTGCCCAGACCTACGCGGCGCTCAAGTCGATAGCCGAACGCACGGAAGGCAGCCCTTACGACGGGGTATCAGTTGAGTACGTGAATCCTCTGACCGGCGGCCCGGCGCTGCCGACGATAGGATGCTTCGCCACCCTGCTGTGCCCGGGGCAGCGCACGAAGGCGCTTCGCCATACGGGCAGCAAGATCTACCACGTAATCAAGGGCAGCGGGAGCTCCGTCATCGCCGGCAGGACCTACGAATGGGACGAGAAGGACACCTTCGTCGTTCCAAGCTGGACCTGGCACGAGCATTCCGCCGCGACGGAATCCGTGCTGTTCTCCTTCACCGACGCGGCGATTCTCCCGGCGCTTGGGCTCTACCGGGAGGAAAGGCTCGAGGAAAACGGAGGGCACCAGCGCGTCGAAGGAAAATTCGAGACCTTGCCCGTGCCGGAACGCGCGGCGCCGCGGATCCTGACGATGGGAGTTGGACAAAAGCAGTAAGCGCCCGAGCGGAGAATTGTCTGTACAAAACAAAACCCCCGGGGGCACTGCCCTCGGGGGTTTTGTTTTTGTGGGTGCCTGACGATGTCCTACTTTCGCACGGAATACACCGTACTATCATCGGCGCTGAGTCGTTTCACGGCCCTGTTCGGAATGGGAAGGGGTGGGACCAACTCGCCATTGTCGTCAGACGTAGCTTGTTGAGCGCCGGCATTCGGCTCGTGGCTTCAGCCAACGCTCGTATTCGGAGGAAGTAAAGGTTAAGTCGATTGTATCTTGGCAAACCCTGATTCACTTGTGAGCCGCAGCCGGTGGCTGCACTCAAAGTTATAGGATCAAGCCGCACGGGCAATTAGTACCGGTTAGCTGAGAGGATTACTCCTCGTACACATCCGGCCTATCAACGCGGTGGTCTTCCGCGACCCTTCAGGGGGGTCAAGCCCCCGGGAAGTCTAATCTCAAGGCGAGTTTCCCGCTTAGATGCTTTCAGCGGTTATCTCTTCCGCACATAGCTACCCGGCGATGCCACTGGCGTGACAACCGGTACACCAGAGGTGCGTCCACTCCGGTCCTCTCGTACTAGGAGCAGCCCCCTTCAAACTTCCAACGCCCACTGCAGATAGGGACCAAACTGTCTCACGACGTTTTGAACCCAGCTCACGTACCACTTTAAATGGCGAACAGCCATACCCTTGGGACCGGCTACAGCCCCAGGATGTGATGAGCCGACATCGAGGTGCCAAACTCCCCCGTCGATATGAACTCTTGGGAGGAATCAGCCTGTTATCCC
>DASZQG010000081.1:0-1956 GCA_035550075.1 Hyphomicrobiaceae bacterium
ATCGGGGCAGCAACAGGCGCCTTTGGGGGAGATATCTGGGGAGCCATCTTTGGTGGTGGCGGTTCGGCTCAACCACCGCATCACCGAGACGGCGAACACGATGTCGTTATCGGCACGGCCCAACCGCGCAATCCGCCGCCACTAGCGCCCGCACCGATCGACAATCCTGGGCCTACCACGCCTATGCCCGACGATCCCACTACGCCCACGCCAAATCCAGGGCCGCCTACGCCAGATCCGACGCCGGGTCAGCCGCAGAACACTGCACCCTGCGCTCAAGCCTGGTCAGGCCTCAGCGTGGGCTATTGTGGCGCTCTTCATGAAGGCCTCGCAGCTGCTCAGCAGATGCTGTCGAAGGGCGGATGTGGGACGTTCTATGGCGGCAGAGGTTCTAGTGTGCTGAGCGCTACGAGGTATCGTTTTCTCGATCTGCATAATCAAAACACCGGAGCAGGTACGCAAAGCATCGACAGCGTATTTATAAATTCCAAGGGTCCATACATGACTTATGACCCAGTTCCGGGGCACGTTGGGCCGTTTGGGCGTTTCTGGGTTAGGCCTGGCTTTCGCGCGTTTATCCTGCTGCATGAGCTCGGGCACCAACTCGCCCCAATTACCGGATTTAAGCCTGATGCCAACGATCGCGATCTGAACGAAGCACAGTCGCGTCTGGTCTTATCGCGGTGCTTTTGAGGTTAGCGCCATGTATCAAAGGCTAATTATGTTGGTCATTGCCATCGTCGTGTTTGTGGTAGTAACGATGGCGTCGCCTGCCGGGAAGGCCACGGGTCGCGTTGTGGACTCTGAAGGCGCCGCAATTGAAGCTCGTCTGTTATTTCATTACGATCCCTCCGGCCAGTTGCAGCCTCAGGTTCGCGCAGATGTAATACGTGAAACTGATCGTTCCGGACATTTTGACGTGTCCCTTGATGCCGGTTTTTATGACATGTGCGTTCTGGCAGCTGCATTTACGCCCGAGTGTCGAAAGATTCTTGTCGAAGACGAGAGAGCCGTCGAATACAGCATCACGATGAAGGCCGATCCGTTGGTGATCCAACAAATTGGCGATCGCTTCTTCTCGGGCTCGCCCCGTTAGTGAAAGCGCGTTCCTCGTGGGATGAAAGGAGTCCATCCCTCCGAATCGCTGAGCAAGAGGGTGGAGCGGCCCTCTGCGTGATGCCGCGAGGCATCCAGTAGAAGCGGGACCAGTATGCCAGCCGCTGGCGGGCGGCGGGTTGCGAAATCATGGGCCGTAGCGCGTAGCGAGCCCAGACGTAGCCTCGAGGGTGCAGGAAGAGGCCGAGCCTCTACGAAGTAGGCGAAGGCAACACGCTTCGGGAAGATGCTCAGGTAACGACGCGCTATGTCAACGTCAGCCAGCGCTCCGTCCGCGTCCGTATCGGATCGATTTTATTCGGCAGTCGTTGATTGCCAAGACCGTCGAGGTTGTCAGCGCGGGCCAGATCGAATTCGGCAGCCATGTTGAGCCGGCCGTGCGAATTGTTTCGTCGGCCACAGGCTCAGAACAAAAACAAGATGTTGAAATTTGGCCAGGGAGTCTGTCGAGACGTGCTGATCGGGAACACCGGTCAATGCAACCGATGCGGCTTGCATGAGGCACGATCAATGCTACGCTCAGGCTGGACTTTCGGCGCTGTCAAATTGGGGGGCGGGCAGCAGCGCTCTCCAAGCTTGCAACCAGCCTCTCCTGACATAAATCAAACGTTCCAGCCATTGTCCGAATAGAAAGACGGCGATCTGGACGCGTAGCCGATCGAGGCGGGCGGGCCGACGACGGTGACGGGGCCATCTGAGGTCGGTCCGACACCGGCGTCGGGTACGCGCGCAGTGCTCAATCACCCGTCAGATCCAGGACCTCGAGCAGCGCTTGGGCGATCGCGTCGAGTTGCTGCGGCGACAGGCGAGCCAGAGGACCTTGGATCAGCCGGCGATTGT
>DASZQG010000082.1:0-7651 GCA_035550075.1 Hyphomicrobiaceae bacterium
CGGGGCTCACCGCGTCGCGCGACGCCATCGAGCATCCGCTTGGCTTCCTGGCCGCGGTCTCTCCCAGGGGCGACGTGGACCGTCAGTCGCAGTCGAAAGCAGGGCGCGAGTGGCAAATCCTGAAGCAGGGGCTGAGCATCAAGAAGTATCCCCTCTGCTACTGCACACACCGGGCGATTGACGGCGTGCTCGATCTTCTCGCCGCACAGCCGGTCAAGGCCGCCGATGTCGAGGCGGTGCGGGTTTCCACCAGCCGCCGCAACGTTGCCGTGTTGCGCAACAGCCGGCCGCAGACGGGGCTGGAAGCCAAATTCAGCATGCAGTTCGCCATGGCGAGCTCGCTCGTGGCGGGCCGCGTCGGGCTCGGCGAGCTGACGGATGGGTTCGTGCAGCGTGCGGACGTCCAGGCCCTGCTGCCGAAGGTGACCGTGGAGGCGGACGACCGCGAGGACCCCGCGCGCCCTGGCGCAGCCATCTACGATCTGGTCGTGATCGAGACGCGCGACGGGCGGCGGCTGGAGAGCGCGCGCATCACCGATGAGCGCGGATCGCCCGATCAGCCGCTCTCAGCCGAGGAGCTGTGGACCAAGTTCTCGAGCTGCCTTGCTGTCGGCAATCCAAAGTTGCCGGCGCGGGCGGTGTTCGACGCGTTGATGTCGATCGAGCGCCAGACCGGCGTTGCGGCACTGCGCGGACTGAGCCGGGCGGCCTGAGCCTGCAGGCGGTGATGCTCAGAGAGCCGCAGGGGACGATAGGAATGGCAGCACGGGTCCTGGCGCTGGGCCTGCTGCTGATGATGTCCGCCGCGCCGCAGGTTCAGGCCCAGTTGCGCGGGCACGGCGGGCCGGTGCGCGCGCTCGCCGTGCTCCCCGACGGTCAGCACGTCCTGTCAGGAAGCTTCGATACATCGGTAATCCGCTGGTCGCTGGCGTCCGGCACTGCGGAGCAGGTGCTGCGCTTTCACGAGGGCGCGGTCAACTGCATTGCCGTGCTGAAGGACGGCCGCTTCGCCACCAGCGGCGCCGATGCGCGCATTGCCATCTGGCGGCCAGGCGCGGACAAGCCCGCCACGGTCCTGCAGGGGCACGAGGCGCCGGTGGTGGGCCTCGCTGTCTCTCCGGACGGCCGCTGGCTCGCGTCGGCGGCCTGGGACCACACGGCGCGGCTTTGGCCGCTGTCGAGCGGGGGGCCGCGCGTGCTGCAGGGGCACCTGCAGAACGTTAACGGCGTTACCTTCACGCCCGACGGCCGCGCCGTGATAACCGCGGGCTACGACGCGACGGTGCGCATCTGGCCCCTGGCTGGCGATGATCCGCCCGTCGTCGTGACGCTTCCCTCGCCTCTCAATGCCGTCGCGGTTGCTCCCGACGGAGAGATCATGGCCGCTGGCGCCAACGGCAGCGTCTACGTGCTGTCGCCGGCCGGGCAGAAGATCGGCGAAATCCAGGGCACCGGCATCCCGGTCATCGCGCTCGCCTTGTCTGGCGACGGCAAGCTGGCGGCGGCCGCGGGGATTCGCGGTTCCGTTGCCATCATAGACCGCGCATCCCGCACCATTGCGCGGGAACTCGTCGGCCCGGGGCTTCCGGTATGGTCGGCGGCCTTTCTGCCCGACAATCACACCCTCCTGACCGGCGGCACGGACCGCGTCATTCGCCGCTGGAATGCGTCCACCGGCACGCCGGTCGGCTCGGTCGCCATTAGCGGTCCGCAGGACCCGCTCGCTGCATACGCCGGTGATCCGGGCGCGGAGGTGTTCCGCGCGTGCGTCGCCTGCCACACCCTCACCAGGGACGAAGGCAATCGGGCTGGCCCGTCACTGGGCGGCATCTTCGGACGCAGGATCGCGACGCTTCCCGGCTACAACTATTCGCCGGCGCTGACGAAGCTGGCGATCGTGTGGACGCCGGAGACGCTGTCGAAACTGTTCGAGGTCGGGCCCGCGGCCTACACCCCCGGCACGAAGATGCCGGAGCAGCGCATTGGCGCGGAGGATCGCGCCGCTCTCGTCAAGTTCCTGGAGAAGGCGACGGCCGGCCACTGAGGCCGTCAGTTCTCGTCCTTCGGATTGCGCTTTTGCTGCTCGCGCTCGCGCAGATAGTCCTCGGTGGTGCGTACCGGCGCGCGCGGCGGCACGCCATAGGGGTCGAAGTCCTCTTCCGAGATCACTGCGACGCGGCAGTCGTCGCACATCTTGATGACCTCCAGCCGCCCGGGGGCCTGCTTGTACATCCAATGGGCGGTCGCGAGCTTGGCGGTCACGCGCTCGATCGTGCTGCGCACGCCGAACGGCTTGCCGCAGCGGACGCAGTGGAACGGCTCCTCCGCCTTCAGCACCCTGGCCGTGGCGGTCGCCGCGCGGAAATCGATCTGTGGCCTGAGCGTGATCACCTTTTCCGGACAGGTGCCCTTGCACAGGCCGCACTGCACGCAGGCATCCTCGGAAAACCTCAGCGTCGGCCGATCCGGGTCATCCGAAAGCGCGCCGGTCGGGCAGGCCGACACGCAGGAGAGGCACAGCGTGCAGCCGGCCACGTCCACTTCCACCGCGCCGAAGGGCGCGCCTGTCGGCAGGGCGACCACGTCGACCGGCGCCGGCGCGGCGCGTTGCAGTTCGCGCAGCACGACCCGCAGCGCGTCACGCTTCGCCCCCGCGGGGCGGAACGTCGCAGGCCGCGGAGCCGGCTCCATGGGCGGGATAGCAAGCAGGGCGCCGCCCAGCGCGTCGGGATCGTCGGTCTCGATGGTGCCGATGCGCCCGGGGCCAAAGCCCAGTCCGGTAAGGATGGGCTCGCTCAGCTCCACGGTTCGCCGCAGGCCGGTCGTGTCGTGCCGCGGACGTTCGCGCAGCAGAAAGCGCAGCGCGGAGGCGCCATAGGCAAACGCGGCGGCCACGGCTTCGAGCCCCACCTGCGTGACCTCGTTGACCGCCACGGGCAGCACATACGCCGGCAGTCCGTCGCCGAACCGCGCCAGCGCATCGATCAGGTCCGCACCATGCGCTTCGTCATGCACCAGCAGCACGGGCCGCGCGCCGCCCGCCTCGCGATAGGCCGTCAGAAGGGTGCGCAGCCGGCGCATCAGCGCATCCGCCGGAGGCAGCGCATAGGACGCGGCCCCGGTCGGGCAGACGGCCGCGCACTGTCCGCAGCCGGCGCAAACATGGTCGTCGATCGCGACGTGATCGCCGGCCGGCGCGATGGCCCCGGTCGGGCAGACCTCCAGGCAGCGCGTGCAGCCGGTGATGCGCGAGCGCGAATGCGCGCACAGGCTCTCGGTGAACGTGACGTAGCGCGGCTTCTCGAACACCCCGACCAAATCGCGCGCCTTGAGAACCGCTTTGAGCATGGCCGGCGCATCGCCGGGATCGGCGCGCAGGTAGCCGTCCCGCAGGTCTCCCGCGGGAACGAGCGGCGTGCCGCCGGAAAGGTCCAGCAGGATGTCGCAATGCGACAGCGCGCCGTCCTGGCGCGCGCCGAACACCAGCGTCTCGCGCGAGGAAGGGGCGGCCTGCGCGAACTGATCCACGGTGATCTCAAAGGCGCCCAGCGATCCCTTGACCGTGCGGATCATGCCGCTGGCCACTGGAAAATCCCGCGTGCGCTGCGCTGCCACAGTGGCGGGCGCCCGGAGCAGCACCGTCACGTCGAGGTGATCTTGCAGCAGCTTGCCGGCTTCGACCGCCCGCTCATCGCGGCCGTAGATCAGAATGACGCCCTCGCTTTCCAGCGTGACGAGCGGTACTTCCGGCAGAGGCTCCCGCGCGGCGGCGATCAGAGCCGCCATCTTCGGCCCGGCCTTGCGCGCCTCACTCGACCAGCCCGCCGTCTCGCGGATATTGACGTATTTGACGGTGCCCGCATTGCCGCCCTCGCCGGCAATGTCGTTGAACAGCGGCGCTTCCTGCGTGCAGGCGACCGTCACCGAGCCGCCGGGCGATAACGCCGCACGAAAACGGTCGATCTCGGCCCGGCACAGTTGGCGCGCGCTCGTCACCTGCGCGCCGCCGCAGGTTCGGCGGATCGCATCGGGGTCGGGCTGCATCGTGTCCTCGCACGAGCAGACCAGAATTCTGGGAGTCGCATCCGCCATGATTTTTGAGATGTCCTTCGGCCCGCAGATCGAGGTCTGTGGCGTAGGGCTGTTGAATTGAGCTCCTGGCGTTTATAATTGCCCCAAAGAAAAAGAGCGAATCCGGGAGACAAGGTGCCTTCGCCTAAGCGTAGCCTCCGGCGCGATGTACTCGCGCCTGGGATGGATTTACCACCACCGTTCCGCCTGCTGACCCTGAGGGAGGTGGGTGATGCCTTTGCGCACGCCTGCGCCGTCGCTTCCCAGGAGGGTGCGGGCACGCTGGTGCATGTGGGGCGCTTCGATCTTGCCGAGCTTGCTGTGGTCCTTGAGCCCGACGAGCCGCTCGCGCTGGCGCGGCGGTCGTTCTACGCAGGGATGGTCGCGCTCGGCGACGCGCTGGTCGCGCGAGCGCCCCCAGAGCGGCCGATCGCGTTCGTCTGGCCGGATGCCATTCACGTCGATGGTGGCCTGGTCGGCGGCGCGCGCCTGGCGTGGCCGTCATCGGCCGACGAAGCGGAAGTACCGGACTGGCTGGTGTTCAGCGCCATGGTGCGGGTCGTCGCCATGGGAGAAGGCGAGGCCGGCCTGCACCCGCTATCCACCGCGCTCGAGGATGAGGGCTTCGCGGATCTCGATACCGGCTGGTTGGCCGAGGGGTTCGCGCGCCATCTCATGGCAACGCTCGACATATGGCAGTCGGACGGCTTCGAGGCGGTTGCCCAAAGCTATCTGCAGCGTTTAAAGCCCCAGAAGGGCGCGACGTACAACATCGATGCCAATGCCGATCTGCTCGTGAATTGGCGCGGCGGGCACAGCGAGCGCCATTCGCTGGCACAGGCGCTTGGGCAGGCGTCCTGGCTCGATCCCGAGAGCGGGGGGCCGCGCCGATGAAATTGCTGCGCACGATCCGGCTCGACCCGTCCGACACGTTCATCTACGCCAACGCGGCGGAACCGGGCGAATGGGCGGTGTCCGGCATGTTCGTATTCGCGCACGCCGACCCGTCTGCGCTTGCCGGCAAGGCGCGTGCCGCATTTCGCGGCGGCTTCCTCGGCATTGATTCGCTCGGATGGTCGACGCTCGTGCAGATCGTCGAGGCGAGCGAGGAGGACCGGGCATCGGCGGCCAATCTGCTCGCTCAGCGTCTCGTTGAGCACTTCGGCGCGCCCGACCTCGCGGCCGCGCGCCCGGCAGCGGAAGAGGAGATTGCCTTTGCCGAATCCTTGTGCACGCACCCGGCCGGCACGCTGGCCGCGCTCTCGCGCAGGGTCGAGAACGGAGAAATCCGCGAGGCATTCCGGACTCTCACGCCGGCGCCCGGCCGAAAGGACCTGCACGCCTACTCGTTCTTCGAAGTGGTGAACGACCCGGAAGAGCCGGGCGAGGAGGTGGACCTGGCGACGCTCGCCAAGGGAGGGTCGCGGTGACCGAAGGGCGCGATTTCTGGCTCGCCTGCGGCCATCATCTTCTCGACCGCGACAGCGGTGGCCGCCTGGTGGTGACGGACGAATTCCTGAAGGCCTATCTGGCGAGGCCGGAGCTGGCGCCGCCGGCCGAGGCGTGCGCGGCGGAGCACCGGCTGCATGCCGCGATGCTCGCCGATCCGCGGCGCCCGGTGGTCCCGTCCGAGATTGCGCGCATCGAGGATGGCGACGCGCGCGAGAATTGGGAGCTGATGATCGCCTTTCGCGACCAGCTCGTTCACCGCCATACGCTGGAAGCCGCCTACCTCGACATCGTGCGGCGTGGCCTCAAGTTTCCGCATATTTTCCTCAATCAGCTCGTGCAGGCCATTCTGCGCAACATGCTCAACGGCTGCAGCGATCCCTTCGTGCTACGCGCGGCGGAACTGTTCTTTCGGCCGCAGCGGATGACCCTGCATGAGGGATCGCTGATCGCGGCGGACGAGGAGACTATTGCAGGCCTCGGCGGCGCTCCCGTATCACCCCTCGTCTCGATGCTGGGACTGCCGGCGGCGGCGGAAATCGACGTCCTCACCGAGGACAACGCTGCCGGATACTGGGCACGCAGCGACCTATTCGACATGGCGCTCGACCTGACCGCAGGCCGCCGCGGCATCGCGGCGCTGGGCGACGCCCTCGCCCGCTGGATCGCGCACCTGCTTGCGATCGACGCCAAAATCGAGCCGCTGCTGGAAATGCGCGATGTGGCGCTGAACTGGTATGTGGGCCTCGACGCTGAAGCCACACGGATCGGCGATGCGCTCTGGCATGGCCAGGAGCTCGACCAGACGGCCCAGTCGCGGGTGATTGCGCTCTACCGGCTGACGTTTGACGATCCCGCCGTCGCCATCGAGAAGGTGAGGGGCGAGCCGGTCTACCTCATAGCCGCCATGGCGCCGGACAAGACGCTGCGGCTCAAGCCTCAAAATCTCATCGCCGGCCTGCCGGTGCGCCAGTTGGAGGCCTTGAGTTGACGGTCCCCGCCCTAGTTCGCCTGCCTGTAGGTGTCGTCGTGGGACGGCGCAAGGCCGATAGCCCCTGGCTCGACTACGTGTGGCGCCCTATCTCTGTGCTGGTCGGCGAGATGGAAGCTGCCCCGTGGACGGCGCTAGGCGAGGACGGCGGGCAGTCGCTCTTTTATGCTGGCAACGTCGAGATCGAGCTGCATCGCACTGCCACCCTTGGCTATCGTGTGAACCTAGCCACGGGCACGCCGCTGCTCTGGGTGGTGCTTCGCCCCACGGGGGAGGAGCCGCCATATTCGGTGCTGACGGTTACGGCCGACGCGGCGGAAGGCGAATCTCTCACGGAGGTCGGCAGCGATCTTGTGGAGACGGTGCCCATGCCCGAACCGATCCGTCGCCAGGTCGAGTCATTTGTCGCAGAGCACCATATCGAGCGCCCATTCGTGAAGCGCCAGCGCGACCGTGGTGGCAGCCTGCGCCTTGCAGACCCGGCGGACTGGGAAAAGGATGGCAAATGAGCGATCCGGAACATGGCCTGGCGCGCTGGTCGCGCCTGAAGCGCGAGGCCGCGGCCCGCGAAAAGGCCGTCGATGAGGCGCGACCGGACACCGCCGCTGCTCCACCGCCAGCTGGCGCGGCCGCTGCCCCTGAGAGACCGGGCGAAGCCGGCAGGTCACCCGCTGCTGATTCAGCGGGCAAAGCCTCCGCGCCCGCCTTCAATCTGGCGGATCTGCCATCGCTCGACTCAATCGGTCCCGGTACCGACATCCGGGCCTTCCTGCAAGCCGGCGTGCCGGAGGCGCTGACCCGTGCTGCTTTACGGCGCGCGTGGACCACGGACCCGGCAATCCGCGACTTCATTGAGATTGCCGAGAACCAGTGGGACTTCAACAACCCCGCGAGCGTTCCTGGATTCGGCGATCTTGACCCGGGCAAACGCGACAATCTGGTCGCTCGTGCTTTCGGCACGGATGACAACCCACCCGAGGTGCCGGCCCAAACCGATGTGGCAAGCACCGAGCATTCATCCATGCGCCCCGAGCCGCAGCGCGAGGAAAGTGAAGAGGGCGCGGTCACAGCAGAAGCAGAGTCGGGTGAACGTGGGAGAGAAACGCCACTCGAGGCGATGCCTGTTGCAATGCAGCACAA
>DASZQG010000083.1:0-7606 GCA_035550075.1 Hyphomicrobiaceae bacterium
TGTCGGGCCGCGCCTGGTAGCCGATCTCGAGTTGGTCCTTCAGTCCCTGCGTGATGACGAGCAGGGTCGGCTCGCCCTTGCGCTCAAGCAGCGCGTTGGTGGCAACCGTGGTGCCCATCTTGACGCTGGCGATGCGCTCGGCCGGGATCGGCGCGTCTGCGGCTAGGCCCAGGCACTGCCGTATTCCGGCCAGGGCCGCATCGTCATAGGCGCCGGGATTGTTCGAAAGCACCTTGCGCGCCAGCACCCGGCCATCGGGCGCCTGCGCCACCACGTCGGTGAAGGTGCCGCCGCGATCGATCCAGAAGTGCCATCTGCCCGGCTCGCCCTGACCCATGCGCCCTGCGGCCCCGTTGCTGCTCGCCGGCGCCAATTGCGCCGCGCGTGACCATCGGCGGCGTCGGCAAGTCTCGTCAAGGGCAGCAGGCGTGGGTGGAGCTGCGACGCGTCAGTCGGCGCGGGCCAGCAGGCCGGCCATCAGCTTAAAGAAGTTGTCCGGACCCCAGTAGCCGGCGAGGCGATCCACCTCGCGGCCCTCGCTCATCAGCACGGCGGTCGGCACCATGGCGATGCGGCCGTTGAGGGCGTAGCGCTCCTCGCTCGTCTTGTTCAGATCCACGAAGCGCAGCGGCGCCTCGGTGTTCAGCGGCGAGCGCTGGTAGCGGGCGAGCACGTCGCGGCGGAACACGGCGCAGTAAGTGCAGCCCTCGACCTCGAACACCAGCAGCTCCTTGCCGGAGCCGGGATTGGCGGCCGGATCGCGGGCCGCAAAGCCGGTATCGCCGCCGGCGACAAGCAGCATCAGAGCTGCAGCAAGAATGGAAAATCCGATGCGCATGATGGCCAACCTTCAAGCGGGGCGAGGAAAATCTGCTCGCCAACTCGTTTGCGGGCAGCCTAGGCAGGCCGCGCCCGCCGCAGAAGCAAAGGTTCAGGAATGCGTAAATCCTGTGCCAAAACGGCGCACTACGGGTTTGTGAATCGGGCGGGCAGGCTGTGGGTTCTGCCCTCCCCGCCTGCGGGCGCCTATGTTATAGTGTTACTAATTTAGGTTGCGGCGACAGGTCGTCGAACCGGTTCAAGGGCAAAACGATGCAGCGAGTGCGGGCGGCGGTGTCGGGCCTGCTGGCGATGCTTTGGGTGGCGGCGCTGCCTGCCGGCGTGCACGCGGCAGAGCAAACGGCCAGCGAAGGGCTGCGTGTCGTGGCCACCATCAAGCCGCTGCATGCGCTGGTGGCGGCCGTGATGGCGGGCGCCGGCACGCCGGATCTGCTGGTCAAGGGCTCCGCGTCTCCCCACACCTACGCACTCAAGCCGTCGGATGCGCGCGCCCTCAGCCACGCCGACGTGTTCTTCCGCATTTCTGATCTGCTGGAGCCGTTCACGACCCGCATCGTCAAGTCGCTGCCCGCGCGCGTGGAAGTCGTCACGCTGCAGGGCTCCCCTGGCCTGGAACTGCTCGAGCGGCGCAGCACGGCGGTCTTTGCGGAGCACGCCGAAGCCCAACATGCGCACGCCGCACACACCTCGGTGCCGGCAGGCGCGGCGGTCGATGGCCACACCTGGCTCGATCCGCACAACGCGCAGGCCATGGTCGCCCGCATCGCCGAGGTGCTCGCGGCCAGGGACCCGCAGCACGCCGCGCTCTACCGCGCCAACGCCACTCGGCTGACAGAGAAGCTCCAAGCGCTTGACCGGGAGATTTCGCACCAGCTCCAGCCCGTGGCCGGCAAGCCCTACATCGTCTTCCACGACGCGCTGCAGTATTTCGAGCACCGCTATGGTCTGGCCGGCGTTGGATCGATTTCCATCGCGCCCGACGTGCCGCCGAGCGCTGCGCGGCTGGTGGAGCTGCGCGGCCGGATCGTTGCGCACAATGCGCTGTGCGTGTTTACCGAGCCTCCGTTTGCGCCGCAGCTCGCGCAGAATTTGGTGGAGGGAACGCCGGCACGCCTCGCCACGCTCGATCCGGAAGGTGTGCGCCTCACGCCGGGGCCGGACCTGTATTTCACCCTGCTGCGCCGCCTTGCTTCCGACCTGCGCGCCTGCCTCTCCCCACAGGCCTAGCGCCGCGCCAACGAAAAGGGCGGCCGCTCGGCCGCCCCTCAGCTCGATTGCAATTGGACTTGCGTGCTGCAGTTATCGCGCCGCGGAGGAGCCCGCGTGGCTCACGCGTCGCATCGGCTTCGGCGGCACGGGCGGATCGTCATCCTCGAACAGGCTGAAGAAGCCCCCACCGCTGCCGCCGCTGCTGCCCGCGGAGCTGTCGGCCGTCGCCGTGGTGGTGAACCGGTCCCAGGTCACCGTCACCTTGGCGCCGACGTGCACGCGCGGATACAGGTCGAGGACATCCTTGTTGTACATGCGGATGCAACCCTTCGACACCGCCGTGCCGATGGTCCAGGGTGCGTCCGTGCCGTGGATTCGATAGGCGCTGGAGCCGAGATAGAGCGCACGCACGCCGAGCGGGTTCATCGGATGGCCACCGGGCACCCAGCGCGGCAGGCGCGGGTTCTCGGCGATCATGGTCGGGGTGGGCGTCCAGGACGGATTCTCACGCTTCTGCGTCACGGAGGTAACGCCGGCCCAGCGGCTCTGCTCGCGTGGAATGGCAATGGGGTAGCTGATCGCCTCGCCAGGCTGCGAGATGTAATACAGGCGGCGGTCGCCGAAGCTTACGATGATCTGGCCCTTGCTGTACTTCGGGCTGAAGTGGACGACCTCGCGGCCGCTGCCGTTGGTCTCGTTGCCACCGCCCCAGTCCCAGAAGAGCTGCGCCGACGCAGGCCTAGCCTGGAAACCGGCAAACATCGCGACGAGCGCAACCGCGCACGCGGCCTGCCACAGTCTGCGTCCGATCATCATGTTCTTGTGCTCCGCTTCTCGTTGTCTCCGACTCGGCCGGGCGTGGGCCTCACGCGGGAAAGTCTGGACCGCGTTGCGTTAACGGGTGCCTGACTTTGTTCCGTTTCTGGCGGGGCTCCATGCGACCTGCAGAATGGTCCCTCAGACTGCAGCAACATCATCTGCACACTGGCGCATGACGCAACGCCAACGCAGAAACTCAAGCACGAGCGCTAGGGTTCCAAAGAGTCTCCGACGCTCTGCTTGAGAGTGGGCGGCAGTGTGTCTTTGCGTCGCCGATGATGCAACGCACGCGCACGTGATCGGACAGGTCCCTGAAGGGTTTGCTGTGAGATGTGCGATTTCCGCCACATCGCCGAAAGGCATACGAATCGTGTCAGCCGCTGCGGTGCACGGCGATATTTGCATGTTGGTTAAAACGCGCGAGAGTATTTGGCCCGCTTCGCCTCGAAGGCCGCCTGTAATGCCTCTCCTCCGGAGCCTGCTCCAGCGCAGTCCGGCGCTCCTCCTGCTCGCGGCCCTGCTGCCGGGCTTGCCCGTGCGTGCGCAGGAGGCACGGCCTTCTCCCGAATCGGCGACGGGCTGGACCGGCAAGCCGCTCGCCGCCGCAAAGTCGTACATGGTCGCGGCGGCCAATTCGCTGGCGGTGGAAGCCGGGCTCGAAATACTGCGCGAAGGGGGCAACGCCGCGGATGCCGCCGTGGCCGTGCAACTTGTGCTCAACCTAGTGGAGCCGCAGTCCTCCGGGCTCGGCGGCGGCGCCTTCGCGCTCTACTGGGACGCCGCCGGCAAGGCGCTGAAAGCCTATGACGGACGCGAGGTGGCTCCGGCCGCCGCGCGCCCCGACCGCTTCCTGCGCGACGGCCAGCCGGTTCCCTTTCCGGAAGCGATTGCCAGCGGTTTGAGCGTGGGGGTGCCCGGCACGCCGCGCCTGCTGGAGGCTCTGCATCGCGCGCACGGCCGCCTGCCCTGGGCGCGCCTGTTCGCGCCGGCGATTCGGCTGGCGGAGGAGGGATTTTTCGTGTCGCCGCGCCTGCAGCGCCTGCTCAGCCGCTACGGCGCGGACGCCTTCAGCCCGCCGGCGCGGGCTTACTTCTTCGACAGCACCGGCAGCGCGCGGCCGGCCGGCTACCGGCTGAAGAATCCCGCCTTCGCCGCCACGCTGCGTGCCATCGCCGAGCGCGGCGCGGATGCGTTCTACTCGGGGCCGGTCGCCGGAGCCGTGGCGGCGGCCGTGACGGGCGGCGGCGGCGACCTGACGCCTGCGGACCTCGCCGCATACCGCGTCAAGGAACGCGCGCCGGTGTGCGTGACCTACCGCGCCTTCCGCGTCTGCGGCCCGGGGCCGCCGTCGTCGGGCGGCATCGCCGTAGGGCAGACGCTCGGCATCCTGGAGGGCTTCGACCTCGGCCACACGCCGCGCGACGCCATGAACGGCAAGGCGCTGCACCTGATCGCGGAGGCCGAGAAGCTTGCGTTTGCCGACCGCAACTACTTCATCGGCGATCCAGACGTCGTGCCCCCGCCCGACGGTCTGCTGAGCGACGGCTACCTGGCGACACGGCGCGCCCTGATCAACCCGATTCTGGCGATGGACCGGCCGCGCCACGGCACGCCGAGCCGCAGCGGCCGGCGCACGCTGGGCGAGGACGAGACGGTGGAAGCCGCCGGCACCAGCCATGTCTCGATCGTCGATGACGCCGGCAACGTGCTGGCCATGACCACCACCATCGAAGCGGGGTTCGGCTCGCGGCTGTGGGCGGCCGGCCTGCTGCTCAACAACGAGCTCACCGATTTCTCCTTCCGCCCCGCCGATGCGGCCGGGCGCCCGCTGGCCAACGCCGTTGGGCCGGGCAAGCGGCCGCGCAGCTCGATGGCGCCGACCATCGTGTTCGACAAGGACGGCAAGCCGTGGGCGGCGCTCGGCGCCCCCGGCGGGTCACGCATCATCCTCTACGTGGTGAAGACGCTGGTGGCGCTGATCGACTGGAAGCTCGACGCGCAGGCGGCGACCGATCTCATGAACTTCGGCAGCCGCGGCGGGCCGTTCGAGATCGAGATTGACCACCCCTCGGCCATCTGGCATGCGCTGAAGGTGAAGCCGTTCGGCCACCGCATCCGCGCCGACACGCTGAACTCGGGCACGCACGTCATCGTGCTGCGGCCCGGCGGCGCGCTGGAGGGCGGCGCCGACCCGCGGCGCGAAGGTGTCGCGCGGGGAGACTGATGACGCGCAGCACGCATCCGCTTTCGGTTACCGTGGCCGGCGCCGGCATTGCCGGGCTGTGGCAGGCGCTGACGCTGGCGCGCGCCGGGCACCGCGTTCGGCTGATCGAGGAGTCGGCGGAGCCGTTCGCCGCAGCTGCCAGCGCGTACGCGGGCGCGATGCTCGCTCCCTTCTGCGAGGACGAGGGCGCCGAGCCGGTGGTGCGCGACCTCGGCATCGCGGCGATGGCCGTCTGGCAGGACACCTATCCCGGCACGATTGCGCACGGCTCTCTCGTGGTGGCGGCGCCGCGCGACCGGGCGGAGATCGCGCGCTTTGCCCGCATGACCCATGGCCATGAGGCGGTGGCGGCCGAGCGCATTGGCGCGCTGGAGCCAGACCTCGGCGGTCGCTTCGATGCCGGGCTGTTCTATGCCGGCGAGGCGCATGTCGCGCCGCTGGCGGCGATGACCTTTCTGCTCGAGGAGGCCCGGCGCGTCGGGGTCGAGGCGCGCTTCGGCACACCCTGGCGGCCGCGGCCCGCCGGCGACAACGAATACATCATCGACTGCCGCGGATTGGCGGCGCGCGACGCGCTGCCCGATCTGCGCGGCGTGCGCGGCGAGCGGCTGGTGGTGCGCGCGCGCGACATTGCGCTGACGCGGCCCGTGCGGCTGCTGCATCCGCGCCACCCGCTTTACGTGGTGCCGTGGGGCGAGCACCGCTTCATGCTGGGCGCCACCGTGATCGAAAGCGACGACGCACGGCCCATCACGGTGCGATCCGCGCTCGAGCTGCTCGGCATGGCCTATGCGCTACATCCTGCCTTCGGCGAGGCGGAAATCCTGGATGCGGGCGCGGGCGTGCGGCCGGCGTTTGCCGACAACGTGCCGCATATCGTCGTCGAGGGGCGCACGCTGCACGTGAACGGCATGTTCCGGCACGGCTTCCTGCTGGCGCCGGTGCTGGCTCGGCTGGTGGCCGATTACCTGGCCGACGGCGCGATGGATGATCGCGTGTTCCGGGTCCGGAGCACAGGCTGAGCCGACTCGCCTCAAAACCCTCATTCTCCGAGCGTTTTCCGCCTTGAACAAAAAAGATCAAGACGTATGTCACACGCGTCGAGGCTGTCTCGTCATGACGTCGGTACCAACCAGAAGGAGCCCGATCATGACCACCAAAGCTGCCACCAACACCGTCGATTTCTTCGCAGTAGCGCCCGCGCAGATGAAGGCGTGGTACACCGCTTCGATCGCCGTCAACACGAGCGTCGAGCCGAAGCTTGCCGATCTCGTGAAGATCCGCGCCTCGCAGATCAACGGTTGCGCCCACTGCCTCAACATGCACACCAAGGAGGCCCTCGATAAGGGTGAGACGGTGCAGCGCCTTTCCGTTCTGCCGGCCTGGCGCGAAGCCCCCCTGTTCAGCGATCGCGAGCGCGCGGCGCTGGCCTGGACCGAGGCGATGACCAGGCTGTCCGAGGGGCGTGACCGCGAGAGCGCCTACGAGGCGCTGAAGGCCGAGTTCAGCGAGGAGGAGCAGGTGAAGCTCACGCTGCTGATCAACGTCATCAACGGCTGGAACCGGCTGTCGGTCGGCTTCCACGCCTTCCTCGACGGCGAGGCCCTGAAGGCCGCCATGCGCGCCGTCGCCAAGCTCGCCGCCTGATGGCAGGCGCACAACATCAGGACGCAGCGGCGAGCTTCGACCCGCTGCGTCCCAGGCTGATGCGGGTCGCCTACCGCATGCTGGGCTCGGTGGCTGACGCCGAGGACATGGTGCAGGAGGCGTTCATCCGCTGGATGAGCACCGACCGCGCCGCCGTGCGCGAGCCGGAGGCGTTCCTGCGGCGCACGGTGACACGGCTGTGCCTGGACCAGCTCAAGTCGGCGCGCAGCCGGCGCGAGGCGTACGTCGGTCCCTGGCTGCCGGAACCGGTGGTCGAGGATGAGGAGCCCGACGACGTCACCCTGCCGCTGATGCTGGCGCTCGAGCGTCTGTCGCCGCTGGAGCGGGCCGCGTTTCTTCTGCACGACGTGTTCGGGCTGGAGTTCGAGGAGGTGGCTGAGACCATCGAGCGCGATGCGGCCGCCTGCCGGCAGCTTGCGGCCCGCGCGCGGGCGCACGTGCGCGAGGCGCGGCCGCGCTTCAGGATCGAAAGGCAGCACGGGCTGGAGCTGGCCGAGGCATTCTACGCCGCCTCGCGCGGCGGCGACGTCAAGGCGCTGGGCGCGATGCTGGCGGCCGATGTCAGCGTGCACGCAGACGGCGGCGGCAAGCGGCCGGCGGCGCTGCGCGTCATCACCGGCCATGAGGACGTGATGAAGGTCCACGCCGCGCTGATTGCGCGCGGGGTGATGGGCGGCTCGACGCTGCTGCGCTTCGCGCTCGTCAACGGCTTGCCGGGGTTCGTCACGCGCGAGGCCGACGGCGAGCTGCAGACGACCGCGCTCGACATCGAGGACGGCAAGATCGCGGCGATCTACGTGGTGCGCAATCCCGACAAGCTGCGGCATTTGCATTGAGCAGATACTG
>DASZQG010000084.1:0-9332 GCA_035550075.1 Hyphomicrobiaceae bacterium
TCTTGCTGCAACGCGAGTTCGCGGTGATCCTGCTCGACGTCAATATGCCGCGCATGTCGGGCTTGGAAACCGCCGCGCTGATCCGTCAGCGCAAAAAATCGCGCCACACGCCGATCATCTTCATCACGGCCTTCGCCGACGACGCCCAGACCGCAGAGGGGTACGGATTGGGGGCGGTCGACTATATCCTCACGCCGATCGTGCCGGAGATCCTGCGGGCGAAGGTGCGCGCGTTCGTCGAACTGTTCCAGATGCGCCAGGAGCTTGGGCGCTCGCACGCGCTGCTGGAACAACGGGTCGCCGACCGGACCGTAGAGCTGGAGATGGTCGCCGCGGATCTGCGCCGCGAAGTGCACGAGCGCAAGTTGGCCGAGGAACGCCTGACGATCCTCGTGCAGGAGCTCGCGCATCGCGTGAAGAACCTGCTGTCCGTATTCCAGTCCATCGCCGCGCGCACGCTGGTGGCGCCGCGGTCGATCTCTGAGGCGCGCGAGGTGCTGCTGGGACGGCTGCAGTCGCTGGGGCACGCGCACGAGCTCCTGACCGAGACCAACTGGCGCGGCGCGGAGCTGACCGATATCGTCAAGGCGGAGGTTGCGGGATTTTCAGAGCGCGTGTGCTGCTCCGGGCCCACGCTTACCCTCAGTCCCACCGGCGTGCAGACCTTCGCGCTGATCGTGCACGAACTGTCGACCAACGCGGCGAAGTACGGTGCGCTTTCCAACGAGACCGGAGAGGTGCTGGTCAAGTGGGCGCTCGGCGGCGAAGCCGACGAGGACTACATGGAATTCTCGTGGAAGGAGCATGGCGGGCCCCCCGTCAAGCCTGCCTCGCACGAGGGCTTCGGACTGTCGCTGATTGCCGCGATGGGCAACAACCTGGCGGCGCCGCCCGACATTGTTTTTGCGCGCGACGGGTTCGCCTGCGCAATTCGCGTGCCGCTGGATACGATCACGCCCAGCCGCCACGACAAGGCTTGGCCGGTGATCGCGCAGCACACGCAAGCGGCGCCGTCCAGCCCAAGCGCGGCGTGAGCCGGGCCTTGGCGGCTCAGTGCATGTCGCGCGGGTGGCGGCGCAGCCCCCGCCCTCGGCGCTGACGGGGGCGCTCCTTCTGCTGCAGCATGCGCAGCAAGGCCAGCATAAGAGGCGGCAGAGGCTCCCTCGTCATGCTACGGGTGGCGGCGACCAGCGCCTCGCCGATGTGCATGAGGACGCTATCTTTTTGAGATTGCAGAGTCATACGCCAGAAACCGCCGCCGCTTTCGGCGGTTCCGCGATGCCGCGGCGATTTTCGCGCTTGGGACTGAGGGCACAGGGGGACCGCGGCCGGGAGGGTGGGCCGGCTGGCGGCCGACTCCCGCTTCCTCGGCGCGGGCCGGTCGCGTCCAAGCGGGCCATCGACCGGGCCACGCGACTGGCGTACACGTTCAGACGTTGCCGCCAGAAGAGGAAGGAGACGACCGCGTGACGGATCGCTATGCCGCCTACAAGGCGCTGAAATTCGCGCGCCCCCGCCCGCGCATTCTCGAGGTCGTACTGTCCAAGCCCGGCAAGCTCAACGCGCTGGACGCGGACGGCCATCGCGAGCTGGCGGAGGTGTGGCGCGACATCGACCGGGATCCCGACGTTTCCGTGGCGCTGCTGCGCGGCGAGGGCGGCGTGTTCTCGGCGGGCGGCGACCTCAGCATGATCGAGACCATGATGAGCGACTGGGCAGTGCGCTCGCGCGTGTGGCGGGAGGCTGGCGACATTGTCTACAACGTCATCAACTGCTCCAAGCCGATCGTGGCCGCCATCGAGGGGCCCTGCGTGGGTGCTGGCCTGGCGGCCGCGATGCTGGCTGATATCACAGTGGCGGGACGCCGCGCGCGCATCATAGATGGACATACGCGGCTCGGCGTCGCCGCAGGCGACCATGCCGCGATCGTGTGGCCGCTGCTCTGCGGCATGGCCAAAGCCAAATATTACCTTCTGCTGTGCGAGACGCTGACGGGCGAGGAGGCCGAACGCATCGGGCTGGTGTCGCTGGTGGCCGACGAGGGCAAGGTGGTCGAGACCGCGCTGCAAGCCGCCGAAAAGCTGCGCGACCTGCCACCCGCCGCGGTGCGCTGGACCAAGCGTGCGCTGAACAACTGGTTGCGGATGGCGGGGCCGACCTTCGAAGCCTCCCTGGCCATGGAGTTCATGGGCTTCTCGGGTCCGGAGGCGCAGGAGGGGGTGGCGGCGCTGAAGGAAAAGCGCCGGCCGCGGTTCGATCCGGCGGATCCGTTCTAGCAGGCGAGCGTAGGCCGCACCTTGCAGACGGAGTCCACGGCACTATGTGAGCGGTGGCGGTGCCGGTGACTGAAAACGAGAGGAGACCGAAGTGACGAAGCTGCAGACCCAGGGCGTGCACCACATCACGCTGGTCGGTGCGGACCGCAAGACGTCCGTTGACTTCTGGGAAGGCGTGCTGGGGATGCCCTTGGTGTTCGAGCAGCCCAATCTCGACGACCCGGAGACCAATCACCTCTATTTCGACCCCGGCGACGGGCGGCTGATCACGGTGTTCACCAACGAGTCATCCAGGCCGGACGCGCGGCCCAACCCGATGGGCGTCGGCAACCTGCACCACCTGGCGTTCATGGTTTCGCGCGCGACCTACACGCAGGCCAAGGCGCGGCTGGAGGAGCGGGGCTTTCCCAATTCGGGAGAGGTCGACCGCGGGTTCATGTATTCGATCTATTTCCGCGATCCGCTTGGGCAACTCCTGGAGCTTGCCTGCTACAAGTTCGAGCCGCCGACGGGATATACGCACGCCGACGTGCTGCGGGAGGCCCATAATATTCGCGTTGAGAAAGGGGCCTACAACATCGCCGACGAGCACCTGGCCGATGCGCTGGAGCTGCTCTCGCGCAAGCCGGCGCCGAAGGCCACCAAGGGCCCGTAATGCGCTGGGCGCGGGACGAGGACAGCATAGCCAAGGGAGATCTCACATGAGCTGGCAACCCGGCGAAGACCCCGTTCCTGGCGATCCTCTCGCCTGCAATGCCATCGAGCAGGTGATCGTGCCGCGCAGCCGCGATCTCGGCGGCTTCGAGGTGCGCCGGGCGCTGCCCTCCGCGCAGAAGCGGATGGTGGGGCCGTTCGTGTTCTTCGATCAGATGGGCCCCGCCGAGTTCCTGATCGGTGCAGGGATCGATGTGCGGCCGCACCCGCACATCGGGCTGGCGACGGTCACCTATCTGTTCGAGGGCGAGGTGTTTCATCGCGACAGCCTGGGTTCGGCGGTGGCGATCAAGCCCGGCGAGGTCAACCTGATGAGCGCGGGCCGCGGCGTGGTGCATTCCGAGCGCGAGCGCAGCGAGGTGCGCGGCTCCCAGCACCGGCTGTTCGGCATCCAGGCGTGGGCGGCGCTGCCCAAGAGCCATGAGGAGACGGCGCCGGCCTTCGAGCATCACGGCACCGACGCGCTGCCGCGCATCGCCGGCGAGGGCAAGCGGGTGCGGCTGGTGATGGGCAGCGCCTATGGCGCAAGTTCGCCGGTCGAGTTTCCGCACGCGACGTTCTTCGCGGAAGCCGTGCTGGCGCCGGGCGCGGTGCTGCCGCTCGATCCGGACTACGATGAACGTGCGATCTATGTGGCGTCCGGCGAGATCGACGTCGCCGGCGACCGCTTCGGCGATGGCCGCCTGCTGGTATTCAAGCCCGGCGACCGCATTTCGGTTCTGGCGCTGAGCAATGCTCGCCTGATCCTTCTCGGCGGCGAGCCGATGGATGGCCCGCGCCACGTCTGGTGGAATTTCGTTTCCTCCTCGCGCGAGCGCATCGAGCAGGCCAAGGAGGATTGGCGCGCCAAGCGGTTCGGCCTGGTGCCGGGGGACGAGAAGGAATTTATTCCCCTGCCGGAGTGATGGGGCTTGGCCGGCGTGCAAACGCGCGCCATGGTTGGAGATCGATGAGCGGAGGCGCGGCGGACACCGTCGAGAGGGAAGGATGCGCGCTGGTTGGCTCTCTGTTTACGCAGTCAACCTGCTCGAGGGTTTCATACCCTGGATCACCGGCAGCACGGCCGGCCTCGCGCTGGGCGGCATCCTGGCCGGCGGCGCGGCGCTGGTTGCCTACACGAGCCTGCGCCGGCGCACGCGCGCGCGGCGGGCCGAGGAGATGCGCTCGGCCACGCTGCGCCTGAAGGAGCACCTGCGCAGCCGGCTGGCCGAGGAACCCGCGTTTGGCGGCGCGCACAGCTTTGCACCGACGCTCGGTGCGCGCGAAGCCTTCGAAGGCGACATAGACGCGGCCGCCGCTTCGGTTCTGGCTGAGGCCGGCGGACGGCGCGGCAAGGCCAAACAGATGCTGCGCCACCGCCTCAACGGCAACGGGTCGCGCCACAGCCTCAATGGCAGCGAGGCGGTCTACTGGCGCCAGCTCGGCGCCTTATCGTTGCTCGACAGCACGCAGGACGCGCTCGCGGCTTACGCGCGCGCCGCCGACCTGTCGCCGGACGATGCGCAACTGCAGATGCTGCTCGGCGTGCTCGCCCTGCGGTCGGGCAGGCTGGAGACGGCGGAGAATGCCTTCCGCCGCCAGTTGCTGCTGGCGGAACGCACCAAGGACGAGGAGGCGCGCTACCGCGGCACCACCATGCTGGGCGACGTGCTCGTCGCGAAAGGCGCCGTAGACGAGGCGCTCGCGACCTACGAGCAGGCCCAGCGCACAATCCTCGGCCTTCTGGAGCCCGCCCCGCAAACAGCGCGCTGGCAGCGCGACCTGTCGATGACGCACGACCGCATCGGCGATCTGCTGCTGTCGAAGGGCGAAGCGGCTCTGGCGCTTGAGAGCTACCGCGCAAGCCTCGCGGTGGTGAAGACGCTGGCCGAGGCGCATCCGCTCGATGCCGACCTGCAGCGCGATCTGTCGATCGGCTACGAGCGAATCGCCGAGGTGCTGGAGAAGCAGGGCGACCTCGACGGAGCGCTGGCCAACGCTCGCGACGGCCTGGCGATCGCCACCTCGTTGGCGGAACGCTTCGACAAGGGCGCGGACTGGCAATGGGATCTATCGGTCAGTCTCGACCGCGTCGGCGATGTTCTCGCGGCCAAGGGCAAGGGGCGCGAGGCGCTCGGGCACTATGCCAAGAGCCTTGCGATTGCGGAGGTGCTGGTTGAACGCTCCCCCGCCAACGTCGGCTGGCAGCGCGACCTCGCCGCCAGCTACCTTAAGACCGGTTTGCTCGAGGCCACCGATGGTGACGAAGCCAGGGCACGCGAGCATCTCGAAAAGGGCCGCGCCATCATCCGCCGGCTGGTGAGGATCGCCGCGCACCAGGCGCAATGGCGTGCCGATCTCGCCAGGTTCGAGGAGGCGTTGCGCACGGTTTCGCCGGCCTAGCAGCGCGGCCGGGCCGTGCGGCGGCCGGGCGGTGCGTGGCTGCAGCCCATCGTTTTCTCTTCATGGGAAAACTGGTGTTGGCGCGGCGATCTCTGTAGACATGGAGCGCAATTCCAGGAGGAAACCGGCATGATCTACGAATTGAGAACCTACACCCTGCGCCAGGGCACGGCGGCCGACGTGGTCAAGGCCGCTAGCACGGTGTCGCGCGATATTCGCAAGGACGATTACGGCAAGCTCGAGGGGTACTGGCTGAGCGACATCGGCCATCTCAACCAGGTCATGCACCTGTGGAGCTATTCCGATCTCAACGAGCGCCAGCGGCTGAGAGCCGAGCTTGCGAAGAACGCACGCTGGAACAGCGAGTACATCCCGCTGATCCGCCCCAATCTGATCCGCCAGGAAATTCGCCTGATGAATGCCGCCATCGGTCCGGTCGCGCCGGCGCGCACGCCCAACATCTATGAGTTCCGCAACTACCGCACCAAGCCCGGCGCGGTGCGCCAGTGGGCCGACCTTTTCACCAAGGCGATGGCGGCGCGCGAGAAGTATTCCAAGATCGTCGGCCTGTGGCTGACGGAAGCGGGTCAGCCGAACGAGGTCTGCCACATCTGGGCGTATCCGGATCTGAATACGCGCGCCGCGGTGCGCGCCGAAGCCGGAAAGGATCCCGACTGGCAGGTGTTCCTGAAAGCAGGCAGCCCTCTGCTGGAGGAGATGCACTCCACCATCATGATGCCTGCTCCGCACTCACCGTTGAAATAAGCGCAGCAGACGCACGCGCATACGGCCCCCGGAACCCAATCCGAGGGCCGTATCATGCCGTTCGGGCGGTAGCTGTCCGCTAGACCGCTTCCTTCAGGTCCTTGGCGGCGCGGAAGGCGATCTTCTTGCTCGCCTTGATCTTGATGGCCTCGCCGGTGGCGGGATTGCGGCCCATGCGAGCGGGGCGCTTGCGGACCTGCAGCACGCCGAGGCCGCCGATGCGGATGCGGGCGCCGCGCTTGAGGTGCTTCGTCACCGTGCTGACCATGTCTTCCAGCATGGCCATGACCTGCTTCTTGGGAAGCTCATGCGTTTCCGACAGCGACTCGGCGAGCTGGCGCAGGGTAACCGTCTCCACCTTCGCGGCTGAGGATGTGCTGCTCGTCGAATTGATAGCCATGGGCTGACCCCTCTCTCCTGAATGACTCGCTGCGAGTAGCACACATCCAACGGCAAAAACATAGGGTTTTTGCGGTTTTTTTGACAACTTTGGGGTCCGGCAGGTTGCCGCCGGGTCAACCGGCGTGCCGTCGCGCGACGCCGAGCCGGGTCGGAAAGCGCGTGCGCCGGCAACGGCTCACGCGGATTTTTCGAGACGGTCGATGAGGCCCATCGCCGCCGCCGGCGCGCGGACCTTTCCCTCGTGGATAAAATAGACGAATGCGTCTCGCGGCTTGGTCTTGGCCGGATTGGCGGCGTCGATGAGGGGCAGGTCGGAGGCGGTCTTGCCCTCCGCCCACATCCGTGCGCGCTTCGCCCAGGCATCGAGCGCCTTCGGCGGATAGCCGGTCTTGATGGCGTCCTGCCCCTTCTGCAGGCGCGCATAGATGAAGTCGGCGGTCGGGTCGGCGATCGCCGGGTAGGTCGCGTGCTCGGCGTAAACGACGGCGACGGAGAACTTGCGCGCCAGCGCCACGAAGTCCGGCGTGCAGAAGGACGGGTGGCGCACCTCCACCACGTGGCGCAGCTTGCGGCCGTCCGCCGACGCCGGCAGCAGCTCGAGGAATGCGCCGAAGTCGGCGGCGTCGAACTTCTTTGTAGGCGCGAACTGCCACAGCAGCGGCCCGAGACGGTCACCCAGCTCGGTGACGCCGGAGCCGAGGAAGCGCTGTATGGAGTCGCCCGCTTCGGCGAGCACCCGCCGGTTGGTGGCGTAGCGCGGCCCCTTGAGCGAGAACACGAACCCGTCGGGCGTCTCGCGCGCCCACTTGGAAAATGTTGCCGGCGTCTGCGTGCGATAGAACGTGCCGTTGATCTCAATCGAGGTGAGATGCCTGCTCGCGTATTCGAGCTCGCGGGCATGCGGCAGGCCCTCGGGATAGAATACGCCGCGCCACGGCTCGTACGTCCACCCGCCGATGCCGACGCGTATCCTGCCCGCCTTCGCCATCGCTTCGTTCCCTGCGGCCGGTGTCGTGGCTGTTCGCGGAAATCTTCATCGAACCACCGGCAGCGCGCAAGGGTCCATCGGCGCGTGGCGGGCGCGCGCCGGTGTCGGCTCATTCACTTGTCAAAGAGCACGGGCCTTCCTTTCGGAAGGCACCGGCCGCCGGCGGCGAGGAGCGGACGTCGGTCCAACCCGCGCACGCCGGCTGCGCGCGAATTATGCACCCTGCCGGAGGGGGCGGGGATAAGCGGAGGGCCGAAGTTCCATGGGGCGCTTGCCGCGATTTTCGCGCGCATGGTGAATCGCCCGCCCCATGGCCGTCGCAACCGCCATGGTATAAGGGCCGGCATGACCGATTCAGCCCGCCCCAACGCCACCGTCACGGTCGGCGCCGTCACGTTCGCCAATGACCGGCCGATGGCGGTGTTTGCCGGTCCCTGCCAGATGGAAAGCCGCGCGCATGCGCTGGAGATGGCGTCGGCGCTGAAGGAGACCTGCGCCGGGCTGGGGCTGGGCCTCGTCTACAAGACGTCCTTCGACAAGGCCAACCGCACCTCGCTCTCGGGCAGGCGCGGCATCGGCCTGAAGGACGCGCTGCCCGTGTTTGCAGAAATCCGCGAGACGCTGGGTCTGCCGGTCGTTACCGACGTGCACGAGGTGGCCCAGTGCGCCCCCGTCGCCGAAGTGGTGGACGTGCTGCAGATTCCAGCCTTTCTCTGCCGCCAGACCGATCTGCTGGTGGCAGCGGCGAAAACCGGGCGCGCGGTGAAGGTGAAGAAGGGCCAATTCCTGGCGCCCTGGGACATGAAAAATGTCATCGCCAAGGTGGTCGGCAGTGGCAATCCGAACGTGCTGGTGACCGAGCGCGGCGCCTCCTTCGGCTACAACACCCTGGTGGTCGATATGCGGGGGCTTGCCATCATGGCCGGCCTCGGCGCGCCGGTGATCTTCGATGCCACCCATTCGGTGCAGCAGCCCGGCGGCCAGGGGACCTCATCCGGCGGGGACCGGCGGTTCGTGCCGGTGCTGGCGCGCGCCGCCGTGGCAGCAGGCGTCGCAGGCGTTTTCATCGAGACGCACCAGGACCCGGACCGCGCGCCCTCCGATGGCCCCAACATGCTGCCGCTGGCCGCGTTCGCGCCGCTCATGCGGGAGCTGATGGCGATCGACGCCGTGGTCAAAGCCGGCCGCATGAATGCCCCCGTGGGCGGCTAGAGGTGCCCCTTAAGTCTTTCAGTTCTCAACCCTCCAGCGTATCCTCGCCGGCCTGATCCGTCTTTCGAAAGGGGCCCATGGCGCCCACCCAGCGTATCATCTGCGTAGGACACGCAGCGCTCGACCGCATCTATCGCATCGAGGCCTTTCCCGCCGAGCCGACCAAGGTGCGCGCGCTGGAGCATGTCGAAAGCGGCGGCGGCATGGCGGCGAACGCAGCCGTGGCCATTGCGCGCCTCGGCGGCAAGGCCGAGCTGTGGAGCCGCACCGGCGATGACGCCGCCGGCGCCGCGATCCGCGCCGGACTGAGGGCCGAGCGCGTCGATGTGCGTTATCTGCAGGCGTTCGAGGGCGCCCGGTCGTCCACCTCGGCCATCATCGTCGACGACAAGGGCGAGCGGCTGATCGTGGGCCAGCGCGACGCCGGCATGCCCTCGGGTACGAGCTGGCTGCCGCTGGAGCGCGTGGGCGAGGCCAACGCCGTGCTGGGCGACCTGCGCTGGCTGGAAGGGCTGCGCGCGGTGTTCGCGCGGGCCCGCAAGGAGAAGGTGCCGACCTTCCTCGATGCCGATCTGGGCGCGCGCGAGGCTCTG
>DASZQG010000085.1:0-46808 GCA_035550075.1 Hyphomicrobiaceae bacterium
AGGCGGCGGGCGAAGCGGCCGTGCTGGAGGAATTTCCAGACGCGGTCATCGTGCGGCCGTCGCTGGTATTCGGACCCGAGGACCAGCTCTTCAACAGGTTTGCGGCGATGGCGCGCTTCTCGCCGGTGCTGCCGCTGATCGGGGGCGGCCGCACGCGCATGCAGCCGGTGTATGTGGGCGACGTTGCAGCAGCGATCGCGGCCGCGGCCGATGGCAGGGCGAAGCCCGGCACGGTCTATGAGCTTGGCGGGCCGGAGATCGTCACCTTCCGCGAAATCCTGGATCGGGTGCAGGCGTGGTCGGGGCGCAGGCGCCTCTATCTGCGGCTGCCGTTCTGGCTGGCCAAGCTCGCCGCGCTGGCGACCTGGCCGCTGCCCGGCGGATTGCGCCCTCTGACGGTGGACCAGGTACGCCTGCTGCAGCGACCCAACGTTGTCAGCGATGCCGCCATTCGCGAGGGGCGCACGCTGGCTGCGCTTGGCGTCGCCGCGCCGCAATCGATGGTGGCGATCGTGCCGGACTATCTGGAGCGCTTCCAGCGGCGCGGCCAGTACGCCCGCTACCGCGGCTGAGGCGACGAACCGGCACCAGCGGTTGCGGGCCGCGCTGACGCCGCTGCGGGCCGTGCGGCGAGCGTCACGCCGGCAATTATCAGTATGAATCCGACCACGTGAAAAGGCTGCAGCTTTTCCCCGAGCAGCGTGGTTGCCAGGATGCCGGCGAAAATCGGGATGGTGTTGAGAAACGCGCTGGCGCGCGGTGCCCCGACAATGGCGACGCCGCGGTTCCAGGTGATGTAACCGAGCAGCGTGGTGAAGAGGGCCGCGTAGAGGATGGTGCCGGCGGTGAGCAGGTTCGGCTGCAAGCTATATTCGATGGAATACTCGTAGGCCGCGAGCGGGATGTTGACCAGCCCGGCCACGAGCGCCATCGCGAACAGGAACGACATTATGTGCACAGGCGGGGCAAGGCGCAGGCAGGCCGAGTAGATTGCCCACAGCATCATGTTGAGGATGATGATCAGATCGCCGGCGTTGAAGCTGAACGTCAACAGGCGCTCGAGGCTGAGCTGGGACACGATCGCGAGGACGCCTGAGAGGGAGATCGCCACGCCCAGCGCCTGGCGCGCGTTGAGGCGGTCGCCGAACAGCAGATAGCTGGCGATCACGATGAAGGCGGGCGCCACCGATCCGACGACGCCCATGTTGAGGGCCGTCGTGTAGTTCAGAGCCACGAACTGCAGGGTACCGAACACGCCGCCCCCGGTGATGGAGAGCAGCAGCATAGGTCCCAGCCGGCGTCTGATCGCCGGCCAGTCGCGGCGCAGGTGCGGCACCGCGGTCACCGCCAGGATCGCCACCACCACGATCCAGCGCGCGACGGCCAGTCCGCCCGGCGGCACCGTGCCGCTGGCGAGCCGCGCCACGATATGATTGCCCGCCCAGCACAGGGACGCCAGCGGCAGCAGGATGTAGGCCGCAGCCTGGGACCTGAAGAAGGGCAACGGGATTGCTCTCTCGTGAAGCGGGCACGGGCCCGGCAGTCAGCCCGTGAGCGGGCCACGTTCGATCGACATGCAACGCGCGTACAGGCGCGCCCCGTGCATTGCACAGGGAGCAGGCAGCGACAAGCCGGAGAGGCATGCGCCATGCGCAAAGCGGCGTCCCGGCAGCGTTCAGTGCCAAGCCCCGCGACCACGCCCGGCGACGGCTATTTGGCCGTGGCCGCCTTCTGGGTGCTGCGCGCGTTAGGCGTCCCCGTGCCGGGGTGAGGGCGTGCCTTGGCAACGGCCGGCAGCCTGTTGCCGCCGCTGTCCAACACGACGCGGCACTCTGCGGGAAGCTGCGCCATGGTGAGGGGCGGCTTCACGTGCCGCCGCTTGCCCTTGGCGAGCGGTGCCGGGTGCTCCTGCGCCGGCTTGGGTTTGACCAGCGCCAGCCACCTCGTGAGCTCCGCTCCACAGCCGATGTCGTCGGGCGGCGGCGGCTGGTGCTCGCAATGCGCGCTGCCATGGGGGCAGGTGATGCGGAGATGGAAGTGATAGTAGTGACCCCAATACGGGCGGATCTTGTGCAGCCAGGCACGATCCTTGTCGTGCTCGGTTACCTCGCACAGCGCTTTCTTGATGGCGGGATGAACCAGGATGCGCTCGACACGGGGATAGGATGCCGCCCGCTTCAGCAGGCGCACGCGCGCGTCGTCCCACACCTTGGGATCGACGGACACACCATCGGCGGCAAGCATCGATGTGGCTGACAGGTCTTCGCGCTCCTTGCTCGTGAGTCGATGGTCGGGCATGGGCGTGAGCCAGATGTCGGCATCGAGGCCCACCTGGTGACTGGCATGGCCGCTGAGCATGGGGCCGCCGCGCGGCTGGGCGATGTCGCCGACCAGCAGGCCGGGCCAGCCATCGAGCTTCTGCGCGTCGGTCGCGAGCTGCTCCACCAGGGCGATCAGGTCAGGATGGCCCCAGTTACGGTTGCGCGACAGGCGCATGACCTGCCAGGCGGGGCCGTCGATCGGCAGGGCGGTGGCGCCGGCAAGGCATCCATGCGCGTAAAAGCCGATCGCGCGCGGGGGCATCGCGGCGGGCGCCTTGACGGCGCCGAACAGCTCTTTGGCCGGGGTGGGCGGCGGCCCTTTCTTTACGTGTTTCCTCTTGTGTTTGATTTTGGCGTGCACCTTCGCCTTGGGGGCGGCCGTTTCGGTGGACACCTGCGCAGGCGCCGGCAGCAGCGAGCCTGCCACGGCAAGGGCGGCCGCGAGGGTGCTGGCCTGCGCACATAGTTTCAACAATCGCATGTTGCCTCCGCGCTGGAGGTTGCTTGGGCTGGTGTGCGAGTTGCGCCCGCCGTCACGCTTTCTCCATCACCCGGTCAGCGGTTTGCGCGCACCGATTTCAACGCAGCGCCCGTGGCGCCTAACAAGAGAAGGAGCGACGTGACGACGTTCCACCCGGCGAAGGAAAGTCCCAGGAAGCGGAAGGCAGGCTCGTCGCAGCGTACGGCCTTGGCGCGCGAAAGCCGCTCCAGCATGCTGCCTGAGCCCGTGCCGGGTGCACTCGTAGCTTCGGCGGTGCAGGTCGTCGGGGCATCCCAGAATTTCCATTCCATTCCGGACTGATAAATACCCAGGCCGGCATTGACAAGAAAGCCAAGGGCGACGGCGGCGAAAAGAAGTGCGGCCAGTCTTCGGTATCCTGCGCCGATTAGCACCAGTGCGATGAACAGCACTGGAATGCCGGCGTAGTAGGCGTAGCGCTGCTGCAGGCAGAGCGGGCAAGGCTGGTAGCCGCCCCAATACTGGAACGCGAGCGCCGCGAGGATGACAGCCACGGCGCCAAACAGCGTCAGCGCGCCGAGGCGGTAGGCGGCGGAGCGGGCAGGGTCGGCGGTCGTCAGCGGCATAAGCGGAGATCCTGGAAAGCCGTCACTAGAACAGATACTTGACGGCGACGAAGCCGCCAACGAGCAAAACCACGAAACCCGTCGTCACCAGCGTGAGGCGTCGCTCGATGAACTCGCGGATCGGGGCGCCGAACCAGTAGAGGAGCGCGGCCACGAGGAAGAAGCGCACCCCGCGCGTGGCCAGCGAGGCGGCCAGGAACACCCAGAAGTTGAAGGCAGCTGCCCCGCTGGCGATGGTGACGATCTTATAGGGGATGGGCGTGGCGCCCTTGATGAGGATGATCCACAGCCCCCATTGATTGTAGGCGTCGCGGTAGGCCTCGAACTGGTCGGCAAGGCCATAGGTTGCGATCACCCAGCGCCCAAGCGTCTCGTAAAGGAAGTACCCAATGGCGTAGCCTGCGATGCCGCCCAGCACCGAGCCCACCGTGCAGATCGCGGCATAGAGCCACGCGCGCTCGCGACGCGCCAGCACCATCGGGATCAGCATCACGTCCGGCGGAATTGGAAAGACGGAGCTTTCCAGAAAAGAGATGGCAAACAGCGCCGGCCCGGCCTTCTCGTGGCTGGCCATGCGCATCATCCAGTCGTAGGCGCGTCTGGTCATGGGGTTGGCCGAGCTCAGGGGGCCCAATGTCTGACTGAGCGTTGGCCTTCAGGCAAGCCCGAGCGCCAGCTGCACAGGACGGAAAGAGCGGCGGTGATGCGGGGTGACACCATATCGCTCGATCGCGGCGAAATGCTCCGCCGTGCTGTAACCCTTGTGGCGGTCGAAGCCATGGTTGGGATAGGCGCGCGCGAGCTCGGCCATGATGCCATCGCGCGCCACCTTGGCGACGATGGAGGCCGCCGCGATCGACAGGCACCTGGCGTCGCCGCCGATGATCGCGCGGGTCCTGCAGTCCAGCAGCGGCGTCTTGTTGCCATCGACGAGGACGAGCTTCGGCACGCCGGCGAGCCGCGCCACTGCCTCGCTCATGGCCCACAGGGATGCGTTGAGGATGTTGTCGCGATCGATGCGGTCGACGCCGGCGATGGCGATGCCGACCTGCGCCTTCTCCAGCAGCTCGTGATAGAGCGCGCGCCGGGTCTCCACGTCGAGCGCTTTGGAGTCGGCAATTCCTTCCGGAATGTTCCGGGGATCGAGCACGACGGCGGCGGCCACCACCGGTCCAGCCAGCGGGCCGCGGCCGGACTCATCGACGCCGGCAACCGGCCCGCCGTGCAATTCGAGCTCAACGGTCTCAAGCTCGAAGGATGCCTTCATCGCGAATCGCCCCTGCTTGCCGGGGCGAGCTTCGCGTCATTGCCGCCGCCTGTCAAAGCAGGGAGAATTGGCCTCCATTCGGCACGGGATGGCGGAACAGGTCGAGACGCAACGAGACGTTGCGCTCGTTCAGGCCCAGCCGCTTGGCTGCCAGCCGGAAACGCAGGGCGATCTGGGCGGCATAAGGCCCCTTGCCGCGTCCCCTGACCTTCCACTCGGGCGTGTAGTCCTTGCCGCCGTGCATCCCGCGCAACAGATTGATGACATGCGCTGCCCGGTCGGGGAACTCGGTGCGCAGCCACTCGCGGAACAGGTCTTTCAGCTCCAGTGGAAGGCGCAGCAGCACGTAGCCCGCTTCCGAGGCGCCGGCCTCGCGTGCGGTTTCGAGAATGCGCTCGAGTTCACTGTCGTTGAGCGCCGGGATGATCGGCGCCGTCATAACGGCGACGGGCACGCCCGCTGCGCTGAGCGCGCGAATGGCCTCGATTCGCCGAGGCGGCGTGGCCGCGCGGGGCTCCATCTTGCGCGCGAGCTGACGGTCAAGCGTCGTGACGGAAACGGCGACCTTGACCAGGCCGCGCTCCGCCATCGGCGCCAGGATGTCGATGTCGCGCGCTACCAGAGCTGACTTGGTGATGATGCCGACAGGGTGGTTGGCGCGCGCCAGCACCTCAAGGATCGCGCGCGTGATGCGGTGCTCGCGCTCGATCGGCTGGTAGGGGTCGGTGACGGCGCCGAGCGCGATGTACTTCGGGACGTATCTCGGGTTCGCCAGCTCCTGCTCGAGCTGCTCCGCCGCGTTGACCTTGGCATAGAGCTGGGTCTCGAAGTCGAGGCCGGCCGAGTGGCCTAGATAGCAGTGGGTCGGCCGCGCGAAGCAGTAGATGCAGCCGTGCTCGCAGCCACGGTAGGGATTGATCGACTGGTCGAAGCTGACATCGGGACTATCATTGGTTGAGATGATGCTTTTTGCTCGCTCCTCGTGTACCTGCGTCTTGAAGGCCTCCAGCTCGCCCAGGCTCTCCCAGCCGTCGTCGAAATCCTGCCGCAGGGCACTCTCGTAGCGGCCGGCGCGGTTGGACCGCGCACCCCTACCCCGGCGCCGATCGGCCTCCACAAGGGCGTCCTGGGCCTGCTGGGGCATGGCTGGCGAGGGGTGGCGAGGCATCGTCAAGGCGATCCCAATGAGTTTGGCGCACCCTACCCCGGCCAATAGAACGAAACAAGAACTTTGATCGTCCCGTCGCGCGGGAGGCTTGAGACGCGCGACGAGCAACTTAAGGTGGCGGCCACAGAGGGAGCGCGGCGGCGCACGATGATTTCAGTGATTATCCCCGCCCTTGATGCGGAGCGGACCCTGGCGGCGACGCTGGAGCCGCTCGTGCCGGCGGCCGTCGACGGGCTCGTGCGGGAGGTGATCGTCGTGGACGGCGGATCCTCGGACGCGACGGCCGCCATCGCCGATCAGGCGGGTGCCCGGGTGCTCGTGCGCAGCGGCGGGCGCGGCTATCAGCTTCTCGCCGGGGCGCGACAGGCGCGGTTTCCCTGGCTGCTGTTCCTGCACGCCGACACCGTGCTCGAGAGGGGCTGGCAGCAGGAGGCCCAGTCGTTCATCACGCGCGCCGGCACCGGCGTGCGGCCGGCGGCTGCCACGTTCCGTTTCGCACTCGACGACATCGGCTTCGCGCCACGCCTGCTGGAGCGGGTGGTGGCGCTGCGCTGTGCGCTGTTCCGCCTGCCTTACGGCGACCAGGGCTTGCTCATTCCCGCGTCATTGTATGCCGCCATCGGCGGCTACCGGCCCATCCCGTTGATGGAGGATGTCGACCTGCTGAAGCGGCTGCGGCGCGGACAGGTCGTCATGCTGCGCTCGCGCGCGCTGACAGATGCGCTGCGCTATCAGCAGGAGGGGTATCTGCGCCGGCCGGCGCGCAACCTGTCGGTGTTCACGCTCTATCATCTCGGCGTGCCGACGCGTGCGCTGGTGCGCCTCTATCGCTAGGCGAAGGGCGCACACGCGGCACGAACGCACCAACGTCGCGCGCGACAAACCGCCTGATCCGCATTAGTCTCAGCACAGGTCCTTTTTGCGGGGAGTCAAGGACCCATGCTGCAATCGTCAGTACAGTTCACGCCGCAACAGCTGCTCGAGTCCGGCCGCCGCGCCGAAGGCGAGGGCCGTTTCGACCTTGCCGGCCAATTCTACCGGTACCTGATCGAGCACCACACCTACACGGCCCAGTCGGTGGATGCGCGCGAGGCGCTGGCGCGCATCGGCGGCGGCGAGCCGCGCCTGCAAAGCTGGTATGCGAGCGCGGCGGCGGCAGAGCCGGCAAGCGGCACGAAGCCGCCGGCCGTGCATGGCAACCCGCGCAAGGCGGCGCTGCGCCAGCGCAACTACAAGGCCGGCCGTTTGGTGGCGGCCGCGTTCAGCGGCTTGGGATGGCTCGTGACCCTGTCAGGGCTGGGAGCGTGGCCGCTCTATCTGTTTGTGGGGTCGCCGATCCTGGAGCAGAGCCTGGTGCCGTTCGGGCTGCCGAGCGGTTGGATCGCACCGGCGGCGGTGGCGGCGACCCTGGTGGCAGCGGGACTCATCATCGTGTTCTGGGGTCAGCTTGCGCGGGCGGTGTTCGACCAGGCCAACGCAGCGCGAGAGCTTGTGTCGTTCGAGCGGGACCGTTTGGGAGGCGGCAGCGCGTAGACCTCGACGGCAGCTCGTTGGCGCCGCTGATCCAGCCGGCCGCTTCGCGAAAGTGCGTGGGCTTACGCCTTGCGGCGGTGCTCCTCGAGCCGCGGCATGATCTCGACGAAATTGCAGGGGCGGTGACGATTGTCGAGCTGCCACACCAGGATGCCGTTCCAGGCGTCCTTGCATGCGCCCGGCGATCCGGGCAGGCAGAAAATATAGGTGCCGCGCGCGACGCCGGCGCAGGCGCGCGACTGCATCGTGGATGTGCCGACCTTCTCGAACGATAACTTGTGAAAGAGGATCGAGAAGCCCTCGATCTCCTTCTCGAACAGCGGGCGTACCGCTTCAGGGGTTACGTCGCGGCCGGTAAAGCCGGTGCCTCCAGTCGTGATGATGACGTCGACGTTGGGCGAAGCGACCCACGCCCCGATCTTGCCGCGGATCTGGTCCACCTCGTCGCGGACAATAGCCCGCTCCGCCAGCTCATGGCCGGCGATGGTGATCATGTCGGCCAGCACTTTTCCCGACTGGTCATCACCCGGCCCGCGCGTGTCGGACACGGTCAGCACAGCGATGCGGACGGGAATGAACGGCCTGGTATTGTCGATCTTGGGCATGTGCGGCGCCTCCACCGGCGCCCGCCATTGTCTCAGGACCGGCGCCGGCCGTCACCTGCCTTCGACGCCTTCGAAAAGCGCAGCCTCAGCCTGCCGCAGCGCTGTAGCGGGCGGACGCGGCGAAGTTGGTCTCTTCGTCGTAGTCGTTGCCAGCGACCGGCATCTTGATCGGCAGCACCGGAACGCACAGCTCGGTGCGGCGGTGAACCTTGCGCGTGATCTTGGGATCATTGAGGTAGATCGCCACGAACGGGCGATCATAGTCCACCACCAGGCCGCGCTTTGGCACGTACTCGCGATGCAGCTGAGAAAACAGTTCGCCGGTCGGTCCGTAAGAGCCGATGTGCGTGTAAACGGCATGGGCGCCGCCCGGCAGTGTCTGCCAGCCGATACCCGCGTCGGGGTCGGCCTCAATACCCGGAACGCCCTCGATGCAGGCGTCGTAGCGCATCACCTCTTCGTCGGTGACGAGCGGGTTGTCGCGAAACACGCCGAAGCCGCGCTTCACCTGGCTGCGGAGCCCTTGGGCGTCCATCCAATTGGACAGTGTCCTCCAGGCGGCGCGGGAGGAGTGTTCATATGGACCCAGGCTGCGGGCGAACACGACCGACACTGGCCTGATATACCGGTAACTGACGCGCACGACGCTCATTCCTATCGACGACGGCTGCGCACAGCAGCCTTTGGTTCGATAGCCACTATAGGCAACACGTGTTGTGCAGGACTTAAGCGGTCCGGGGGGAATTGCATAAAATTTGGTATATCGGTTGCGAGGCGGCGGGCTACGCCTCGAGGGCCGCTTTAACCGCCAGCAAATCGCGCCACGCAAGCCGCTTGGCGGCGGGGGTCCGGAGCAGATAGGCGGGATGCAGTGTGGCAATTGCGCGCACGCGCCGCTTGCCGATCGTCAGATCGCGCATTTTGCCCCGGATCCGCATGATCCCATCTGCAACCTCCAGAACGTGCTTTGCCGCCGCCCCACCGAGCAGCACCAGCAACTCGGGTTCGGCAAGCTCGACCTGGCGCTCCAGGAACGGGCGGCACACCTGGGCCTCCTGTGGGGTCGGCGTGCGGTTCCCCGGCGGACGCCAATACACAATATTAGTGATGTGCACGCGTTGCTCGTCCAACCCGATGGCCGCGAGCATTTTGTCGAGAAGCTGCCCGGCCCGGCCGACGAAGGGCTGACCAGCGAGGTCTTCGTCGCGGCCGGGGGCCTCGCCGATCAGCATCAGCCGGGCTTTTGCCGCGCCACGGAAGAAACAGGTGTTCTTGGCCGTTGCCTTGAGGGTGCAACCCTCGAAGCGGACGAGTGCGGCGGCAAGCTCCTCCATACTGCGGGCGTGGCGTGCCGCATCGCGCGCCGCGGTCAAGGCAGCATCGGGCGTGGGCACCTGAAATTGCGGAGCCGGAGCGGCTGGTCGCGCCGGCGGGGCGTCCCGCGAGACCGGCATACGCGGCGTCGGAGGAGGCGGCGGCTGGCCGGCTTGGCGAGCCACGCTCTCCTGCGCCGGGGCCGAGGCGTCGCCGCGCCCCAGCCAGTCGACGGGGGCGTTGCCGACGGCATGGTCGACGCCCATGTCGCGGTACCAGGCGAGCAAGGCGAGCAAGGCGGAGGATGTCGAGGGATCCGGCATACGCCCCTACCTTAGCGCACGGCGCGGATGTTGGCAGTCTGCGCTTGACGCTTCGCGAACGCTGGACCTAATCGAAGCCATTGCGCGCCGAACAGGGACATGCTCATGGCACAGGACGACACCGACCTTTCCCCTCGCGAGGCAATGGAGTTCGATGTCGTCATTGTCGGCGCGGGGCCGGCGGGCCTCGCGGCAGCCATCCGCCTGAAGCAGCTTGCCGCAGCCGCGGGCCGCGAGCTGTCGGTGGTGGTGCTGGAAAAGGGTTCCGAGGTCGGCGCCCATATTCTCTCGGGCGCGGTCATTGATCCGATTGGACTCTCCGCCCTGATTCCAGACTGGAAAGCCAAGGGCGCGCCGGTGCACACGCCGGTGCGAGAGGACCGATTCTACTACCTCGGCCCCGCAGGCGCGCTGCGCATCCCCAATTTCGTGATGCCCCCGCTGATGTCCAATCACGGCAACTATATCGTCAGCCTGGGCAACCTGTGCCGGTGGCTCGGCGAGCAGGCGGCCGAACTGGGGGTCGAGGTCTATCCGGGCTTTGCCGCTGCCGAGGTGCTCTACGATGGCGACGGCGCCGTTGTCGGCGTGGCGACGGGCGACATGGGGATCGGCAAGGATGGGCGCCCGAGCGACCGTTTCACACGGGGCATGGAACTCAAGGGCAAGTACACCATCATCTGCGAGGGCGCACGCGGTTCACTGTCCAAGCAGCTCATGGCGCGGTTCGGTCTGCAGCAGGGACGCCAGCCGCAGAAATTCGGCATCGGCCTCAAAGAGCTTTGGGAAGTGCAGCCGGATAGGCATCGGCCCGGCCTGGTGCAGCACACGCTTGGCTGGCCGCTCAGCGATGGCACGGGCGGCGGATCGTTCCTCTACCACTACGGTGACAATCTGGTGTCGGTGGGCTTTGTGGTGTACCTGAACTACGACAATCCCTACTTGTCGCCCTACAACGAATTCCAGCGCTTCAAGACGCACCCCGCCATTCGGCCAACCTTCGAGGGCGGCAAGCGCATCGGCTATGGGGCGCGCGCGCTGACGGAGGGCGGCTGGCAATCTATCCCGCAGCTCACGTTTCCGGGCGGTGTGCTGGCGGGCTGCGCCGCCGGCTTCATGAACGTGCCGCGCATCAAGGGCTCGCACAACGCGATCCTGTCCGGCATGCACGCGGCAGAGGCGGCGTTCGCGGCCATCGCGGCCGGCCGCGCCCACGACAGGCTCGACGCCTATACAGAGGCTGTCTACGCCGGACCGATCGCCAAGGACCTGCGCCGGGTGCGCAACGCCAAGCCGTTGCTGGCGGCGTTCGGCACCGCGCTCGGCACGCTGTTTTCCGGCGTCGACATGTGGCTCAACACCCTTTTGCCCGGGATCGGGCTCGGCTACACCCTCAGCCACCGCAAGCCGGACTTTGCTACGCTCAAACCGGCACGCCGGGCGCAACCGATCGCCTACGACCGGCCCGACGGCACGCTGACCTTCGACCGGCTGACCAACGTCTCCTTCTCGGGAACCAATCACGAGGAAGACCAGCCGCCGCATCTCAAGGTCGGCAACCTGGAACTGCAGAAGACCTCCGAGCACGATGTCTACGCGGGGCCGTCGGCGCGCTACTGCCCGGCTGGCGTTTATGAATGGGTGGAGGAGGGCGGGCAGACGCGCTACGTGATCAACGCGCAGAACTGCGTGCATTGCAAGACGTGCGATATCAAGGACCCCAACCAGAACATCACGTGGGTGGTTCCTGAGGGCGGCGGGGGTCCGAACTATTCCGGTTTGTGACCTGCGCGCCGCATCTTTTGTTGATCGGCGGGCGGCCGCTGGATCGCCGCAATTGCGCCTCCCCGCGGGCCAGCCTCGGTGACATGGTTCGGCTTTAAAAAGCCTGCAATTCGCGGTTCTTTGAGTCGCAAGGCCCCACCATCTCTGCTAGAGGTGCCATGAGCATCGGATTTCCGGTTTCAGCTTCACTCCGCACGAGGTGATATGCGCGCACGTTTTCATGTGCTGGGTGGCATGGCATTGGCCGCAATCGCGTTCTGTGCGGCGGTGCCGCCGGCCTTTGCCGGCATCGGCGAGACGGCCGGCCAGCCCGCCGCCCCGGCGCACTCGCTGCTTGGCAGTTATCTCGCCGGCCGGGTGGCGCGGGGCCTGAATGACACGCACGCCGCGGCTGCCTACTACAGTGACGCGCTGTCGCGCGATCCCGGCAACGACCTGCTGATGGAGCAGTCGTTTGTGATGGAGGCCACCGAGGCAAGGTGGCCGGACACGGAGCGCCTGGCACGCGACCTCGTCAAGGCGCAGCCCACCCATCGTTTGGCACACGCATTCCTGGGCCTGGTGGACTTCAAGGCCGGCCGTTATGACGCCTCGATCGAGCATTTCAAGCTGGCAAGCGCCAATCCGATCGGCGAGCTCACCAGCACGCTGGCGCAGGCCTGGGTGTACCAGGCGCAGGGCAAGACACAGCAGGCGCTCGCCCTGCTCGACGCGCCCAAGCAGCCGGATTGGGCGCAGTACTATCTTCGCTATCATCGCGCCCTGATTGCCGACGTTGCCGGTCGCCCGGCGGAGGCGCGTGCCACCTTCGAACGCATCCCGAAGAACGACCTGCGCACGCTGCGCGTGGTGCTGGCGTATGCCGCACACGCCGCCAATGCCGGCGACACCAAGCTCGCGCAAAGCATTCTCAAGACCTACCTCGACAGGTCGAAGGGCGATGGCCACCCCTATGCCCTCGCGCTGCAGGAACAGCTCGACTCGGGCGTGAAGCCGCCGCTGCTCATCAGCACGGTGAACGACGGCCTGGCCGAGGTGTTCTACGACCTGGGCGAAGCGCTGAGCGGCGAAGGCGGCGTCAGCGTCGGCATCATTTATCTGCAATTTTCGCTGTACCTGGCTCCGACCCAGCCGTTCGCGCTGGCCGCCCTCGCCAACGTCTATGAGACGACCAAGCGCTACGAGGCGGCGATTGCCGTTTATGACCGCATCCCCAAGGGCACGCCCTTTGCCCTCAGCGTCGACATCCGCAAGGCGCTGAACCTCAACCAGCTGGAAAGGATCGACGAGGCGCAGAAGCTGCTGGAAGACTTGGCCAAGCGCCATCCAGACGACATCCGTCCTCTCGATGCGCTGGGCGGCATCATGCGCAACCACAAGCGCTGGGCGGAGGCGGTCGATTACTACACGCGCGCCATCCGGCTCATCGGCAAGCCGGAAGCGAAGCACTGGACCTACTACTATGCGCGCGGCACTGCCTACGAGCGGCTGAAGAAATGGCCGGCCGCCGAGGCGGACCTGAAGGTCGCGCTCAAGCTCAGCGGCGAAGAGCCGGCCGTGCTCAACTATCTGGGCTATAGCTGGATCGACCAGAACCGCAATCTCAAGCAAGGCCTGGCGATGATCGAGAAGGCGGTGCGGCGCAAGCCGGACGACGGCTACATCGTCGACAGCCTCGGCTGGGCCTATTACCGGCTTGGAAGGTACAAAGAGGCGGTCAAGCATCTCGAGCGAGCCGTGGAGCTGCGGCCCGAGGATCCCACGCTCAACGATCACCTGGGCGACGTCTATTGGCATGTCGGCCGCCGCCGCGAAGCGCGCTTCCAGTGGGAGCAGGCGCTGACTCTGAAGCCCGAGCCGGAGGACGCGGAGAAGATCCGCCACAAGCTGCAGAACGGGCTGGGGGCACCGCAGGTGCACCGCCAGAAGCACACGCGCGAGGTGCGCCGTCGCGAGCCCGCGAAGAAGCGCACCGAGATCAGTCCGGCACCCAAGCCGTTCTTCCAGTAGGCCTGTTGGAGCCGCGGTTCATTCCCGGGCATCCGGGATGTGCGATACTGCGCGCATGACCATCAGCGAATTCGCTCCGGCCAAGGTCAACCTGACCCTGCGCGTGCTGGGCCGCCGCGACGACGGCTACCATGAGCTCGAAAGCCTGGTGACATTTGCCGGCGTGGGAGACCGCGTCTCTCTGCAGCCGGGCGGGCTAGCGGCGGTCGCTACCGACGGACCCTTCGCACAGGAGATCGAGGGCGAGAACCTGCTCTCCCGAGCCCTGACGCTGCTGCGCGAAGCCGATCCCGGCCTGCGCCTTGGCCGCGTTGCGCTGACCAAGATCATTCCGGTTGCCGCCGGTCTCGGCGGCGGTTCGGCGGATGCAGCCGCGCTGCTGCGCGCGGTGCGCCGGGCCAATCCCGATCGCGCCGGCGCGGTGGACTGGACCGGCGTTGCCGCGCGGCTTGGCGCCGACGTCCCGGTCTGCCTGCGCGGCGAGCCGGTGATCATGCGCGGGCGCGGCGAGCGGCTCCACGCGATCGTGGGCGGACGCGGAGAGCCGAATATTGCGTGCGTGCTCGCCAATCCACGCCTGCCGCTGTCCACCGCCGAGGTATTCCAGGCCCTGCAGGCGCCCGCCTTGAGCCCGGTGCGGGCGGCTGCACACTCACGACTGCCGGAGGCACGCCCGTTTGCCGGGCTGGACGATCTTATTGGCTATGTCCGCGCGTGCGGCAACGACCTGGAGGTGCCCGCGCTGCGCCTGCTGCCGGCAATCGCCGAGGTCAAGGCGGCGCTCGCCGCGCAACCAGGCTGCCGGCTCACGGCGATGTCGGGCAGCGGCCCTACCTGTTTCGCGCTGTTCACCGGCCACCGAGAGGCCACCCAGGCAGCGGATGCCCTACAGAGGACGCAACCGGGCTGGTGGGTGGTAGCCACCGCTCTGGACTGGCCGGGCGCCGGGTCGGGTGTGCGCTAGTTGGCGCGCCCGATGCAGAAGCCGATCACGTCCGTCAGCGCGCGCGCATGGCGTTCGGCCGGAAAGATCGCCAGCGCGTCGCGGGCGATGGCGCCGTAATGGCGCGCCCGCTCAAGGGTGGCGTCGATGGCGCTGTGCTTCTTCATCAGTGCAATCGCCTGCTCGAGGTCGCCGTCCTCGATGCGGCCGTCGCCGAGCGTGCGGTTCCAGAAGGCGCGCTCGCTCTTGCCGCCGCGCCTGAAGCACAGAATGACAGGCAGCGTGATCTTGCCTTCGCGGAAATCATCCCCGACGGACTTGCCGAGGCTGGCGCTATCGCCCGAGTAGTCGAGCGCGTCGTCAACGAGCTGGAAGGCAATACCCAGGTTGCGGCCATAGGAGCGCAATGCCGCCTGCTCCTCCGCCGGGCGCTCAGCAATTGCCGCGCCCACCTCTGCGGCTGCAGCGAACAGCGCCGCCGTCTTGGCGTTGATGATGGTGAGGTACTCGTCCTCGGTCGTCGATGTCTTCTTGGCGGCGGCGAGCTGCATCACCTCGCCCTCCGCGATCACCGCGGCGGCATTGGAGAGGATCTTCAGGGCGGCCAGCGAGCCGACCTCGACCATCATGCGGAAGGCCTGCCCGAGCAGGAAATCGCCCACCAGCACGCTGGCCTGATTGCCCCACAGCAGCCGCGCCGACTTCTTGCCCCGCCGATAGTCGCTCTCGTCGACCACGTCATCGTGAAGAAGCGTGGCGGTGTGCATGAATTCGACCGCGGCAGCGAGCTGCACATGGCCCTCGCCATGGTATCCGCAGAGCTTGGCGGCGGCGATGGTCAGCATGGGCCGCAGCCGCTTGCCGCCCGAGCCGATCAGGTGGCGCGCGAGCGTCGGAATGAGGTCGATGTCGGATATGGCCTTGTGGAGGATGATGCGGTTGACCGCAGTCATGTCCTCGCTCACGAGTTCCAGCAGCGGCTGCAAACTCTGCGCAGGCTCCCGCGCCTCTTCGAAAGGGACGACAACGCCCAAATGTGCTATCCCGGTCCGTGTTCGATGTCAGGGTATAGCCGGGAAAGGCAAGGGGGCGTCAAGCCCGACAACCCGCGACAGGATGGTGCCGGCCGGCTCTCACGGTGGATTGAGAATGCGCGAACTGTTGCGAAGCAACGATCCGGTGTTGATGAACTTTGCCGAATCCGTGTTGCGCCAGACCGGTATCGCAACTCTGATCGCCGATCAGCACATGAGTGTGGTTGAAGGTTCGATCGGTGCCTTCCCCCGCCGGCTGCTGGTGGCGAACGAAGATTGGGCTGCCGCGCGTGCGGCACTGGTGCAGGCGGACCTTGGCCAGTGGCTTGTCGGCGCGGAGGCAGATGCGCCCGCGGCCGCGCGGGGGATCGTGCAACCCTCGGGAACGAAGTGACGAACGACGTCACCGACGATGCCTTCCTGGGTGGCGCGCTGCACATCCTGCAGCCCAAGGCCGGGTATCGAGCGGGCCTGGACGCGGTGCTGCTGGCAGCCGCGGTTCCCCTCAGGGCCGGGGAAGCGGCCCACGTGCTCGATGCCGGCGCCGGGGCCGGGGCGGTGGGACTGGCGGTGGCGCAAAGGTTCAGCGAGGCACGCGTCACCCTGGCGGAACGCGATCCCGGTCTGATCGCGTTGGCCCTTCGCAACATCACCCGTAACGGGTTGACCGGCCGCGTGCACGCTGTCGCCGTGGATATCTCGCAACCCCTGTCCCCCCAGGCGTCCCTGCACGGCCAGGCCGGGACCTTTGACCATGCGCTGGCCAACCCGCCGTATCATGCCGAAGGCAAGGGCACGCCGTCCGGCAACGATTTGAAGGCGGCAGCGCATGCCATGCCGGAAGGCTCGCTTGACCGGTGGGTGCAGTTCCTGGCGGCCATGCTGCGGCCTGGCGGAACGGCGACGATCATCCATCGCGCCGATGCGCTCGCCGGCGTGCTCGGCGCCTTTGACCGCCGGTTCGGCGGCCTGGTGGTGTTTCCGCTGTTTCCGCGAACCGGGAAGGCGGCCAGCCGTATTCTGGTGCAGGGAACAAAGGGCAGCCGGGCATCGTTGCAAATGCGAGCGGGGGCGGTGCTGCATGAGGAGAACGGACAATTCCAGCCGCAGATCGAGGCTATCCTCCGGCAAGGCGCACCCCTTGTGCTGGATAAGGAGGCCAAGCCGCATGCGCCGGGCGAGGCGTGTTGAGGAATGCTATTTGTACCGGCCCTTGAGTTCGCCGATCCGGTCACTTTAGCCCGGGGCGTGCCGGCGCCGTTTTCCTGCAGGCCATAGGACACGAATACACATGCGTCTTTTCAATCGCGGCCCCGTGGTGCCGGTTCTGCGCTTCAGCGGGGCGATCGGCATGGTAACGCCGCTGCGACCGGGGCTTTCGCTGACTTCGGCGGCGGGCGCCATCGAGCGCGCGTTCAGCCTGTCTAAGCTGCCGAGCGTGGCCGTGATCATCAATTCGCCGGGCGGGTCGCCGGTCCAGTCGCACCTGATCTTCGCCCGTATCCGCCAGCTTGCGGAGGAGAAGGGCAAGCGCGTCTATGTGTTCTGCGAGGACGTGGCAGCCTCCGGCGGCTACTTCCTGGCGCTGGCCGGCGATGAAATCTATGCCGATCCCTCCTCGATCATCGGCTCGATCGGCGTTATCTCGGCCAGCTTCGGGCTCGACAAATTCATCGCGCGTTTCGACATCGAGCGGCGCGTGCACACCGCCGGCGAGGACAAGAGCGCGCTCGACCCGTTCCAGCCGGAGAAGCCCGAGGCCGTGGAGCGGCTGAAGGATCTTCAGCGCGAGGTGCACAAGGTGTTCATCGGCATCGTCAAGGCGCGGCGGGCGGGCAAGCTCAGGGGCGCCGACGGGGAGCTGTTCACCGGGGCCTACTGGTCGGCTGCCAAGGCGGTGGAGCTTGGGCTGATCGACGGCATTGCCGACGTACGCAGCAGGATGCAGGCGCTGCACGGCCCGAAGGTGCGCCTGCGCGTGGTTCCACTGACCTCCGGCGGCCTGCTCTCGCGCCTGCGGCGCCTGCCGGGACTCGTGCAGCGCGACAACGACGGATTTGCGCTTTACCCCTCGTTGGCCGATGATGTGATCTCGGCCGTCGAGGCACGAGCGCTGTGGTCGCGGTTCGGCCTCTAAGACGGCGCAAGGAGGGCGGGATTATGCCCCAGTTGTTCGTTCTGGCGTTGCTCGGAGCCGGCCTGTATGCCGGGTATCGCTGGGTCCGCGCGACCAAACAAGTGGCCGCGGAGCTGCGTCGCGCAAACGAGGACCTTCGCCGCCGGGCCGCGGGCCGCATCGAGAAGGACCTCGGTGCGCTGGAATACGATCCGGCAAGCGGGGTCTACCGGCCGGTTGATCGGCGCTGAGCCGGGACCTTTTCAAGATCCGCCTGCGCCGCATCTGGCCGATTGTGGCCGTGTGACTTCCGCCGGCTTTTGCGTATAGTGCGCGCCGCCATCTGAATTGCGTGCGCATCCAATGCAAAAGACTACGAAAACGGCTGCCGGAAAGGCCGGCAGCGCCTCGCAGGCGCTGCGGCCCGCCGAGTCGTTCCAGGACCTGATCCTTGCGCTCCAGCAATTCTGGGGTGCGCAAGGTTGCGTGGTGCTGCAGCCCTACGACATGGAGGTGGGTGCCGGCACCTTCCACCCCGCCACCACGCTGCGCGCCCTGGGTCCCCGGCCATGGAACGCGGTCTACGTGCAGCCCTCGCGCCGGCCCAAGGACGGGCGCTACGGCGAGAATCCGAACCGCCTGCAGCATTACTATCAGCTCCAGGTGATCATGAAGCCGTCGCCGGCGGACATTCTTGACCTCTACCTGGAAAGCCTCGCCTGCATCGGCATCGACCCGATGGTGCATGACATCCGTTTCGTCGAGGACGACTGGGAAAGTCCGACGCTCGGTGCCTGGGGCCTCGGCTGGGAAGTATGGTGCGACGGCATGGAGGTGACGCAGTTCACCTACTTCCAGCAGGTCGGCGGCTACGACTGCAATCCGGTCGCGGCTGAGATCACGTACGGGCTGGAGCGTCTTGCGATGTACGTGCAGGGCGTCGACCGCGTGTTCGACCTCAATTTCAATGGCCGCAGCGACGCGCGCAAGCTGACCTATGGGGACGTGTTTCTGCAGGCCGAGCAGGAGTATTCGCGCTTCAACTTCGAGTATGCCGACACCGAGCTGCTGCTCGCGCACTTCCGCGACGCTGAGAAGGAGTGCAAGGCGCTGCTCGAAGCCGGCGCGCCTCGTCCGGAAGCAAACGACAAGCGCCACAAGCTCGCCCTGCCGGCGTACGACCAGTGCATCAAGGCATCCCACATCTTCAACCTGCTGGATGCGCGCGGGGTGATCTCCGTCACCGAGCGGCAGAGCTACATCCTGCGCGTGCGCGAGCTGGCGAAAGCCTGCTGCGGGGCGTGGCTGATGACGGAAGGGGGCGGGGCGTGATGTGCTCTGTCGTCTCCGGAGTACGCCAGGCAATTGTTGCCAGCCCGGCCGCAGCACCGAGTGCGGAGAGCCGGGACTTGGGATTCGCGACGGCGTTGGCCGTCGTGGGGCATCGGGTATCTGACCATGACGGGATCCGCCGGCGACTTCGGCCATGGCCTCCTGCCCGGTCTGGTACCTTCCGGATAAAGTAGGATCGACACGGGAGCGAGTGATGGCCACACCCAAAACCCTGCTGGAGCTTTCAGGTGCCGATATGCGGCCGCCGCCGCTGTCGGCTGCCACGCTCGTCATCATCGACGCGCAGAACGAATATCTCGATGGCAAGCTGGCGCTGCCGGGCATGCGGCCCGCGCTCGATGCGCTGGCAAGGCTGCTGGCGAAGGCACGCGAGGCCGGCGCGCCGGTCGTGCACGTGCAGCACAAGGGACGCGCGGGCGGGTTGTTCGACCTGGAGGCGCGAGGCGGGGCGATCATCGAGGCGGTCAAGCCTGCGGGCGGCGAGTCCGTCGTCTCGAAGCCGCTGCCCAACGCGTTTGCGCAGACCGATCTCGACGCGACTTTGAAAAAGCTCGGCCGCACCCAGCTCGTGATCGCCGGCTTCATGACGCACATGTGCGTCAGTTCCACGGCGCGGGCGGCGCTCGACCTCGGCTACAAGGCGGTGGTTGCTGGCGACGCCGCCGCAACGCGCGACTTGCCCGATCCCATGGGCGGCGTGATCGGTGCCGATGCGCTGCATCGCGCGGCGCTGGCGGAACTCGCCGATCGCTTCGCTATCGTGGCGAAGGTGGACGACATTCCGGGGAAGTGATGATGATTTCTCCCTCTCCCGACGCATCATCAAACTCTCCGGGCGATTTTCCAGCGTGGGGAGAGTGCTGGGGCGAGGGGCTGCTGGATGTGCCGGCCGCAGGGTGTTTGGCTGTGCCTCACCCTAACCCTCTCCCCGCGAGCGGGGAGAGGGGAATAGCGGAGCGCTCGCCGCAGGCGGTGGAGTTCCATCATGCCTGAGCTGTTGCTCGAGCTGTTCTCCGAGGAGATTCCCGCGCGCATGCAGGCCCGCGCGGCAGAGGATTTGAAGCGGCTCGTCCTGGAAGGCCTCAAGGCGCACGGGCTCGAGGCCGGCGACGCGAAGGCCTACGCCACGCCGCGCCGGCTCGCGCTGGTGGTGGAGGGCGTGCCGGCGAAGTCGCCCGATATTTCCGAGGAGCGCAAGGGGCCGCGAGTCAGCGCGCCGGAGCAGGCGATCACCGGCTTCCTCAAGTCGGCCGGCCTCAGGTCGATCAAGGAGGCCGAGGTCGTCAAGGACGACAAGAAGGGCGATTTCTATGTCGCCCGGATCGAGAAAAAAGGCCGTGCCGCGAAGGAGATTGTGGCCGAGGTGGTGCCGGCGGCGGCGGCCAAATTCCCCTGGCCGAAGTCGATGCGGTGGAGCTCGGGAAGGTTCACCTGGGTGCGTCCGCTGCATTCCATTGTGTGCCAGCTCGACGGCAGGATCGTGCCGTTTGCCATTGCCGACGTCGAAGTTGGCAAGGAAACGCGCGGTCATCGCTTTCTCGGCAACACGCCGTTCGAGGTCAGCGGGGCGACCGACTACGCCAAGGGCCTCAGGAAGCACAAGGTCATCCTCGATGCCGCCGAGCGCGCTGCGCTGATCGGCGAGCAGGCGCGGGCGCTCGCCAAGGAGCACAAGCTGGCCTTCGTCGAGGATGACGGGCTGCTCGCCGAGAATGCCGGCCTCACCGAATGGCCCACGGTGCTGATGGGCAGCTTCGACGAGGCGTTCCTCGACGTACCCGCGGAGTGCCTGATGCTGTCGATGAAGCAGCACCAGAAGTGCTTTTCGCTCAAGCATCCGCGCTCGGGCAAGCTCGCCAACCGATTCCTGCTGGTGTCGAACCTGATCGCCAAGGATGGCGGCAAGGCCATCATTGCCGGCAACGAGAAGGTGATCGCCGCGCGGCTGTCGGATGCCAAGTTCTTCTGGGAACAGGACAAGAAAAGGCCGCTCGACGAGATGGCCGTGGCGCTCGCCGGCATCACGTTCCACGAGAAGCTGGGGACCCAAAAAGAGCGCGTGGAGCGCGTGGCGGAGCTGGCGTTCCAGATCGCGGGCGCGGTCGATGCGGTGCCGGAGGATGCGCGGCGCGCCGCGCAACTGGCCAAGGCCGACCTGGTGTCGGGCATGGTCGGCGAGTTTCCGGAGCTGCAGGGGCTGATGGGGCGATACTACGCGCAAGCTGCGGGCACCAAGCCGGAGATCGCGCGCGCCATCGAGCTGCACTACAAGCCGAAGGGGCCGTCCGACACGGTGCCGAAGGTGGAGGAGGGCGACGCGGTGGCGGTGGCCGTGGCGCTGGCCGACAAGCTCGACACGCTGGTGGGCTTCTGGGCCATCGGTGAGAAGCCGACGGGCTCCGGTGATCCGTATCAGTTGCGGCGCGCGGCGCTGGGGGTGATACGGATCGTGCTGGAGAATGATTTGCGGCTCGACTTATGGAACGTGGCGACACACGCGCGCGCCGGGTACAAGGGAAAGTTGCCTGAACCTGTTTTGAAGGACGCCGGGCCTGGTGAACAGGTTGAAGATACTGTTCGGCGCGCCAGCAAGGCACTGTACGGCGATCTCCTCTCCTTCTTCGCCGACCGCCTGAAAGTCCATCTGCGCGACGCGGGCGCGCGGCATGACCTGATCGATGCGGTGTTCGCGCTCGGCGGGCAGGACGACCTGGCGCTGATCGTCAAGCGCGTCGAGGCGCTCGGCGAATTCCTGAAGACGGACGATGGGGCCAACCTGCTCACCGGCGTCAAGCGCGCGGTCAATATTCTCCGCGACGAGGAGAAGAAGGATAAGAAGAGCTACGCCAGCGCGGCCGATTCCGCCCTACTGCGCGAGCCTCAGGAGAAAGCGCTGTATCAGGCGATCCAGAAGGTGAAGGCCGACACCGCGGCCGCCATCAACGTTGAGAATTTCGCCGGGGCCATGCGGGCGCTGGCCGAGCTGCGCGCCCCTGTCGATGCGTTCTTCGACAAGGTCACGGTCAACGTGGCAGATGGGCCGGATGCCATACGGCTGCGCGCCAACCGCCTCGCCCTGCTATCGGAAATCCGGGCCGCGACGCTGAACGTGGCCGACTTCTCAAAGATCGCGGGCTGACCGGGCTACCGCCGATGCGCGCCGCAATGCCACGTACTCTCCCATGCCCGGGTGCCAACGCGGACTCTGCAACCAAGCCGACGCACGCCGCCATGCTCGCGATCGTGAACTGACACCGCCTGCGGCGCGGGCCTATAGTGCGCGGTCCCGCCCGCAGGAGCCTCCCGCATGAGCCTCTCCAGTGACACCACGACAGTTCATGCCTACTGGCAGCCCGGTTGCACGAGCTGCCTGCGCATGAAGGAGTTTCTCACCAAGCACGGCGTGCCGTTCGTCTCCGTCAACGTGCTGGAGGACCGGGAAGGGTTCGCCGAACTCGCAGAGCTCGGCATCCGCTCGGTGCCGATCGTGCGCCGCGGTCACGACTGGGCGAACGGGCAGGTGCTGAAGGACGTGGCGCGCGTTGCCGGCATCGACTGGGGTGGGGCCAAGATGCTGTCGCCACCCGAACTCGTGTCGAAGTTGAAGACCATCCAGGCCGCCGGCCAGCGCTACTTCGCGCAACTGCCCGAGGACAAGATGGGCAAGATGCTGCCGAACCGCCCGCGCAGCTACGCCCAGCTCGCCTATCACATCTACAACATCGCCGACGCATTCCTCGAGCACGAGGTGGATGGGCTGCCTCTGGTCGAGGGCGCCTATGGCCGTGTGCCGCCGCCGGAGATGAACACCAAGGCGTCGATCCTGTGGTACGGGCGCGGCGTGCTGGAGCGCGTCAAGCGCTGGTGGGACACCGCCGGTCAAACGACCGACTACACGCGCAAGGCCAATGTCTATTATGGCGATGTCGACCTGCACCACTACCTGGAGCGCACCACCTGGCATTCCGCGCAGCATGTGCGGCAATTCATGATGGTGCTCGACATGCACGGCATTCAGCCCGACCGGCCGATCGGCAAGGAGGTGTTCGACGGGTTGCCGATGCCAGACAAGGTCTGGGACGACGAACGGCCGCTTGCCTGAGATCGAAAGCCGGACGCGAAGCAGCCGCTTCCCGCAAGAGGTTTACGTTCTGTAAACGCCTGCGCTCCACAGTGGCGGTTCGGTGTCACTGCGGCGACGTTGCGATGTCCAGGTCCGAGCGCGAGGCTTTCGACGAAATTCTGCAGGAGGTGCGGCGCGATGCCGAAGCCGACTGCGAGGAGGCGCTGTTTCGTTCAGCGGCCGCGAGCGGCCAGTCCTCCCGCTTCGGGTTCCAGGTACAGCACACCTTGGAACGCCTGCGGGACCTCTGGGCGCGCAGCGCTTATGTGCCGCTCGACATGCTCTCGCGCCTCTATGACAGCGATTCGAAGGCCAAGCGGGCGGCCTTCGACAGCATCAGCGGCGAACTGCACTTGACGCCCGACATGTCCGTCGACGACCTGCACCGCATCCGCCGCGAGTTTGCGCTCAAGCACCATCCCGACCGGGTGGACCCCGCGCAGCGGGCATGGGCTACCCAGCGCATGACCATCGCCAACGCGCTGATTGACGAAGCCCTGAAAAGCCGGCGCGCCTGACGCGCCCTGCGGGCCGCGCTGGCCGCTCCGGTCGCGTTTGCTGTTGGCCGGCAAGGCTCTATGGTTGCGCCGATCCATCGCCAACAGGGGCTCTGCATGTCCGATCCGGCCGGCGCGGTGCAGCCGCGCATTGCTTTCGATGACTTTCTCAAGGTTGACGTGCGCGTCGGCACCATTACCGCGGCCGAGCCGCTGGCCGGTGCGCGCAAGCCGGCCATGCGGCTGTTGATCGATTTCGGGCCGGCGATCGGCGTCAAGAAGAGTTCGGCTCAGATCACGAAGCACTACACGCCCGAGGCCCTGGTCGGCCGGCAGGTCGCCGCGGTGGTGAACTTTCCGCCCCGGCAGATCGGCAAGTTCATGTCGGAGGTGCTGACGCTGGGCTTTCCCGATCCTGACGGCGAGGTGGTGCTGATCATACCGGAGCGGGCGGTGCCGAATGGCGGGCGCCTGTTCTAGGGCGTCAGGACCCTACTCTCGATGGGGGCTTAGAGGGGCACGCGCATGGTAGCGCGCAGCCCACCCATCGAGCTGACGCCGAGGGCGATGTCGCCGCCATGGCTGCGCGCGATATCGCGGGCGATGGCCAGACCCAGACCGGTGTTGCCCGCGTCCTGGTTGCGGGCGTGGTCGAGGCGATAGAACGGCCGGAAGACGTTGTCCCGCTCGGCGGCGGGAATGCCGGGGCCGTCATCGTCGATCTCGATACGCAGCCAGGAGTCCTCGGCCGCCGCACGCACGATCACACTGTCGCCGAAGCGGGCGGCGTTGCTGACAAGGTTGGTCACCGCGCGCTTGAATGCCTGCCGCTTGAGCGGCAGCACCAGGGCATCCTTGGGATGGTGCACGCGGATTTCGATCGGCGTGCCGAGGTGATAGGTCTCCTCATGCACCTCCTCGAGCAGATCGCTGACGCTGGTCGGCTCGGCCTGTTCGCCGCCGTCGCCCTTGGCGAACGCCAGGTAGTCCTCGAGCATGTACTGCATCTCGTTGACGTCGTTCTTGAGCGCGTTGATGGCCGGGCCATTGCCGAGCAGGGCCAGCTCGAGCTTGAAGCGGGTCAGCACCGTGCGCAGGTCGTGACTCACGCCGGCCAGCATGGTGGTGCGCTGCTCGACATGGTGCTTGATGCGGTCGCGCATTTCCAGGAAGGCCTGCGCCGCCTGCCGCACCTCGCGCGCGCCGCGGGGACGGAAATCAGGCGGGACGGGCCGGCCCTTGCCGAATGCGTCGGCGGCATCGGCAAGCCGCAGCACCGGGCGGATCTGGTTGCGCAGGAACAGGATCGCCACCGTCAGCAACACCACCGACGTGCCGACCATCCAGATCAGGAAGATGTGCGAGTTGGAGGCATAAGCCTGTCCGCGCTGGGCCGTGAAGCGCAGCACCGCGGTGTCCAGCTTGATGCGGATTTCCACGTGGCGCGACTGGCCGACGGTATCGATCCAGAACGGCTTCTTGACCTGGGTGCGGATTTCATCCGACAGCGCGCGGTCGAGCAGGTCGAAGAACGGCTTTGGGTGGGCGGCGGGAAGGTTGCCCGGCTCCATCACGGTCAGCGACAGGTTGAACCGCTTGTCGGCGAGATTGATCAGCCAGGCGTACTTGTCCTTGAACGGATAGCGCTCGTAGCTGTCGACCACCGCGGCGATGTCACGGGCCACGCCCTCCGACAGACGCCGCGTCACCTGATTCCAGTGGCGCTCCATGAACGTGAAGGCGACAACGCTTTCCAGCAGCACGATCGGCGCGATGATGATGATGAGGGCGCGGGCATAGAGGCCCTTGGGCGCCAGTTCAGCCAGCATGCGGGCAAAGCGCCGCCAGCCCGTGCGCACCCTTCCGATGGAGCCCGGCGCCGTCGATCGGAAATTGAGCTTTGGAGCGAGCACGCTTCGCCCTGCGGCAACTGTGACACTCAATCAGTATAGAGGATGTAGCCCTTGCCGCGAACCGTTTGAAGGTAAATCGGATTTGCCGAGTCGATTTCTATCTTGCGGCGCAGCCGGTTGATCTGCACGTCGATGGCGCGTTCACTGCCGGTTGAATCGTCCCCGGCCAGTTCGTGCCGGGGGATCGGTATGCCAGGCCGCTGCGCGAACTGGCGCAGCAGGTCGCGTTCGCGTTCCGTGAGCTTGATGCTTTCCTCGTTGCGCTTCAGTTCGCCGCGGCCGACATGAAAGGTGAAGTCGCCCATGCGGATTTCATCGCGCGGGCCGCCCGGCGCGCGCCCGCGCCTGAGAATATTCTGCAGCCGCAGCAGCAGCTCACGCGGCTCGAACGGCTTGGCCACGTAGTCATCGACGCCGATCTCCAGCCCCTCGATGCGCTGCTCGGCTTCCGCGCGGGCCGTGAGCATGCAGATCGGTACGCTGGAGATGGATTTCAGGTCGCGCGCCAGATCGAGCCCGTTCTCGCCCGGCATCATCACGTCGAGAATGATGACGTCGAATGCCAGCCCGCGCATCGAGGCCCGGGCGCTCTGGGCATCGGAGGCGGTGGTGACGCGGAATCCGTGCTCGAACAGATAGCGTGCCAGCAGGTCGCGAATGCGCTGGTCGTCGTCGACAACCAGGATATGCGGGGCGTCGTCGAATAGCGGCTCCATGTTCCCTCGCAGCCGTAGACGATCGAAGTCGCCGATCAACCCCCTGGCCGGTCAAGCGGAACCGGCAGCAGCGACTCCACCAGGGGACGTTCCTCTCTCGCGATCATGGCGAAAAGGAAGCGGCGCACGCTTTCTTCATGGCCTGCGCCGGCATCTGCCAGCGCGCGGGCCACCCGGCGTGCCTGGATCTGGTCGAGGCGGCGGGCAAGGCTCTCGCCCTTGCCGGTGGCATGCAGCCGGCGCTGGCGCCTGTCCTGGTCGCCGGCCTTGGAGGTGATCCAGCCTTCGTCAATCAGCTGCTTCAGCACCCGCGCCAGGCTCTGCTTCGTAATCTTGAGAATATCGAGCAGGTCGGCGACTCGCAGGCCCGGATTGCGATTGACGAAATGCAGCACGCGGTGGTGCGCACGGCCGAGCCCGATCTGCGAGAGCACGATGTCGGCCTCGCGGGTGAAGTCGCGGTAGGCGAAGAACAGCAGCTCGACGACCGTGACGAACTCTCGTTCGGAGGAGGCCGGCGACTTGGTGCTCAGCCGTTGCTCGGGCACCGCCCGATGGCGGGGCAACAGCCCGGGATTTATGTCAGCCATGTTGACTTATTTGGCCCCGATTGTTAGTGCTGGCAAGACATTTATGCGGGGTTGCACCCGTCCACGGCTCGCTCCGCGCGCCGGAAAAAGCCCGCATTATGATAAGGTTCCGGCCGAGCGAGGCCTCCTGTTAAGCCACTGAAGGCTCGCCGGCCGGCCGCGCCCGGAGGAAATGCGGAATGGCTGACGCAGCGCCCTATCACGATCGCGACGGTTTCATCTGGTACGACGGCAAGCTGGTGCCCTGGCGCGATGCCAACGTGCACGTGTTGACGCACGCGCTGCACTACGCCAGCGCGGTGTTCGAGGGCGAGCGGGCCTATGGCGGCGAAATCTTCGAGCTGACGCGGCACACCGAGCGGCTGGTGAGCGGCGCCAAGACGCTCGATTTCGAAATTCCGTACTCGGTAGCCCAGATCGACCAGGCTTGCCGCGACACCATCAAGGCTAACAATCTGACGGACTGCTACGTGCGTCCCATCGCCTGGCGCGGCAGTGAACAGATGGGCGTGTCGGCGCAGGCGACCAAGATCCATCTTGCAATCGCGGCGTGGGACTGGGGCTCGTACTTCCCGATGGCGGAGCGGCTCAAGGGTCTGCGCCTGACGATTGCGAAGTACCGCAGGCCCGATCCAGCCACCGCGCCGGCCATGACCAAGGCTGCCGGCCTCTACATGATCTGCACGCTGGAGAAGCATCGCGCGGAGCGCGCGGGCTATGCCGATGCGCTGATGTATGATTGGCGCGGTCGCGTGGCGGAGTGCACAGGCGCCAACATCTTCTTCATCAAGGACGGCGTGCTGCACACCCCGACGCCCGATTGTTTTCTGGCCGGCATTACGCGCAGCACCGTCATCGGCCTTGCCAAGAAGCGGGGCCTGCAGGTGATCGAGCGCGCGATCATGCCGGACGAGCTTGGCACATTCTCGGAGTGCTTCCTGACCGGGACCGCCGCCGAGGTGACGCCGGTGGCGGAGATCGGCGAGTTCAAATACAAGCCGGGCAAGATCTGCGAAACGCTCATCAACGACTACACGGCGGCGGTGACCCCCAGCAAGCGCGCCGCAGCGGAATAGGCGCCCCTCACTTCTCAGTTAACGCGGAAACGGCCTCGGCGCTGCGCCCTCCGGCGTTGCCGCAAAGGCACAGCTTAACCACGGCCTGAACCATTTCCGGGCCGAGGCGTTGCAGTCACAGGTCTTCTTCGCCAACGTGGCGCGAGGGAAGCCTCCGAGGCTGCCATGCGTAGTGTCCGCACCATCACCATGACCGCACTTGCCCTGGCCTTCGTGGCCCTGGGCACATCGCACGCGCCGGCGCAACCGGCGGGCCTCAACCCACAAAAGGACTGCCAGACGATCCGCACCTGCCGGTTCGAGCGCGGCGGCCCCTACCGCGGCTGCCTGTCGTCCTATTCCTGCCGCGTGTGCCGGTTCGTGACCGCGCGCTGCCACATCGATGTGGGCCGGCGGGTGTGCCAGCGCATGGTGTGTTCCTGGGGCTGAGGCCTACTACCACCCTTTGAAAGGCGTTTCCGGTACCGGCGTCTTCGGCGGCTTGCCGTCCGCGAACGCGGCAAGGTTATCCACCACGAGCTGCCCCATCGCATTGCGCGTGTGGATCGACGCCGAGCCGACATGCGGCAGCAGCACCGCGTTGTCGAGACTCAGGAAGGCGGGGTCGATCTTCGGTTCGCCCATGAACACGTCGAGGCCGGCCGCCATGATGGTGTGGTTCCCGAGCGCGGTAATGAGCGCCGGCTCGTCGACCACGGACCCGCGGGCAACGTTGATCAGGATGCCGCGGGGCCCGAGCGCCTCGAGTACGGCAGCGCTGATCAGCTTGGCAGTTTCCGGTCCACCAGGGGTGGCGACGATCAGCGTATCGACGTCCCGGGCCAGCGCGACGAGGTCGCTGTAGTAGCGGTAGGGCACGTCCTTCTGCGCGTTGCGGCCGTAGTAGCTGACCGGGACGGCAAACGCCGCGCAACGCCGGGCGATGGCCTTGCCGATGCGGCCCAATCCGACGATGCCGATGGAGCGGTCGCGCAGGGATGCGGGCGTCAGGCGATAGTCGCCCTCGCGCGCCCAGCGCCCATCGCGCAGCCACTGCTCCGCCTTGTTGAACTCGCGGATGGTGGACAGCAAGAGTCCGACGGCGGTGTCGGCCACCTCCTCCGTCAGCACGTCCGGCGTGTTGGTGATGACGACGCCGCGCTTTGCGGCCGCCGCGACGTCGATAGTGTCGTAGCCGACACCGAAATTGCCGATGATCTTGAGGTTGGGGAGGGCCGCCATCAGCTCGGCATCGGTTCTGACGCCGGTGTGGCTGCCGGTGCAAACGGCCGAGATGTTGGCGCCTGATTTCTGGAGAAAAGCCTCCCGGTCCGGGATTTCGTGCAGCCAGTGCACCGCGAAGCGGCTTTCGGCGCCCTGTCTGATCAGGGGCATCATCGGTCCGGTCATGAGAAGTTCAGGCTTGGCCATCGGGATCTCCGGCGCGGCGTGGACTTGTGCGTCGTAGCATCTCCGCGTAAGGCCGTTCAACGGAATGCGTGCATGCGCCGCGCGCGAGTGTGCGCCGCTGGCCGGGCGGACAGATGGGACATGACCCACCGGGACTATGACGTCGCCATCATCGGCGGGGGGCACAACGGGCTCGCCTGCGCCGCCTACCTCGCGGGCGCCGGGTGCACGGTGGTTGTGCTGGAGAAGAACGCGGTTGTCGGCGGCGCGGCGCTGACGGAGGAGTTCCACCCGGGGTTCCGCAACTCGGTGGCGGCCTACACGGTCAGCCTCCTCAACCCGACCGTCATCCGCGACCTCGACCTTGCCCGCCATGGCCTGCGCATCATCGAACGTCCCGTCGCCAATTTCTGGCCGGTGGACGGCACGCGTTTCCTGCTGATGCCCTATGGTCTCGCCAACCGACAGCGTGCGGTCGCTGCTTTCTCCGCGCGCGATGCTGAGCGGCTGGCCGCCTACGACGCGGCGCTCGAGCGCGCCGCCGGGGTGCTGCGGGAGCTTGTGCTGCTGCGCCCGCCGAATGCCGGCGGCGGGATCCTGGAGCTGATCGGAGGCGCGCGCGCCGGGCGGCGCATGCTGCGGTTGAGCCTCGACGACAAGCGCCTGCTGGTCGACCTGTTCACGCGCAGCGTGGCTGACTTTCTCAGCTCCTGGTTCGAAAGCGAGGTGGTGAAGGGCGCGCTGGCCTTTGACGGCATCGTCGGCGCCTACGCCAGTCCGTACACGCCGGGCACCGCCTATGTGCTGCTGCATCACTGCTTCGGCGAAGTGAACGGCAAGTCCGGCGTGTGGGGACACGCCGTGGGCGGAATGGGCGCCATCAGCAACGCCATGGCGCGCGCGGCCAAGGAGCGCGGCGCAGTGATCCGTACCGGGGCCGCCGTCGCTTCGCTGATCGTGGAGGACGGCCGCGCAAAAGGCGTGGTGCTGGACGATGGCGAACGCATCGCGGCGCGGGCGGTGGCGTCAAATGTGCCGCCAAAGCTGCTGTTTCGCGACCTCGTGCCCGAGGGCGCCGTGGCGCCGGAACTCCGGCGGCGGTTCACCTCCATCACCTCGGGCTCCGGCACATTCCGAATGAACGTGGCCCTGTCCGAGCTGCCGAATTTCCGCTGCCGGCCAGGTACACACGCTCAGGACCATCATGCCTCGGGCATCGTCATCGGCCCGACGCTGGCCTATCTCGAACAGGCATATCTCGATGCGCGGGAGTCCGGCTGGGCACGCAAGCCGGTGGTCGAGATGCTGATACCCTCGACTCTCGACGGTTCGCTCGCCCCAGCCGGCCAGCACGTCGCCAGCCTGTTCGTACAGCACGTCGCCCCGCAACTGCCGGATGGCCGAACGTGGGACGAGGCGCGGGACGCGTTTGCCGAGGTGGTCATCGACACGATCAACGCCCACGCGCCCAATTTCCGGGCCAGCATTGTCGGCCGGCAAGTCCTCTCCCCGCTCGATCTGGAGCGCCGGTTCGGCATGGTGGACGGCGATATCTTTCATGGGCAACTCACGCCGGGCCAACTTTTCAGCGCGCGCCCCGTGCTCGGCTATGCGGACTACCGGATGCCGGTGCCGAGGCTTTACCTTTGCGGGTCCGGGGCGCACCCTGGCGGCGGGGTCACCGGTGTGCCTGGCCGCAACGCGGCCCTTGAAATTGTTCTGGATTTGAAGGGCCGGTGGCGGCGGTTCCGTTCCTAGCGGCTCGATTTCGGGAGCCAAACACCTTATATTGCAGGTGATCGCGTCGAACGAGACCAACAGACCGAGATTTGAGCATGAGCACGCCAAGACCCAGACCGCAGGTGATGAAGCTCACCGATCGTGCGGCCGAACGCATCAGGATGCTACTGGCCCAGAAGGGCGAGGGCGGCGCTTTGCGGATCGGTGTGAAAAAGGGCGGCTGCGCGGGCATGGAGTACACGATGGACTGGGCCGGCGCCCAGCAGCCCTTCGACGAGGTGGTGGAGCACAACGGTGCCCGGGTCCTGATCGATCCCAAGGCGGTGATGTACCTCCTCGGCGCGGAAATGGATTACCGGACCGAGAAGCTTTCGGCGCAGTTCGTATTCACCAATCCGAACCAGACGAGCTCGTGCGGCTGCGGAGAGTCGGTCAATCTTGCGCCCGCGGCGAAGGACAAGGTCGAGGCGCTGCGCACCTAGCCGGCGCGCCAGCGGCTCGCCGCCTGCTCGTCACCCTCGCGCGCATCCACCCAGCGCTGAGTGCCGTCGGCGCCGGATTCCTTCTTCCAGAACGGCGCGCGGGTCTTCAAGTAATCCATCAAAAATTCGGCGGCGGCAAAAGCGGCCTGGCGATGGGCCGACGCCGTGATGACCAGCACGATGTTGTCGCCGGGCTTCAGTGTGCCGACGCGGTGCACGATCAGGCTCGCCTGCAGGGGCCAGCGGTTGCACGCCTCGGCTTCGACGCGTGCCAGCTCCGGCTCGGTCATGCCGGGGTAGTACTCCAACGTCATCCCGGCCACCGCGCGCCCGTCGTTGTCACCGCGCATCACGCCCGTGAAGGTAACGATGGCGCCGATGTCGCTGCGGCCGCCGGCAAGGCGGCGCACCTCTGCGCCAAGGTCGAAATCTTCCTGCTGCACGCGCACGCTCAACGGTTCAGCCTCCGGTGACCGGCGGGAAGAACGCGATCTCGCTGGCGCCGGCGATCTTCGCGTCCGGCTTGACGTGCGTGCGGTCGAGTGCGGCACGGACCACGTCGGGGCGGGCGAAAGCGTCGGCGTATTCCGGCCCGCGAGTCTTGAGCCATGCCACGGCTTCGGCGACCGTCTTGACACCGGCGGGAAACTCCACCCGCTCCTCGGATTTGCCGATCTTCTCGCGCACCCAGGCGAAATAGAGGACGGTGACGGCCACGGACACCAATCTCCAGCGGCGCTAGTGCTCGATGGCGGTATCGACCGCCGCCTTCAGATAGTCGTAGCCGGTCCACAGCGTCAGCAGCGCGGCCAGCCACAGCAGGGCGTAGCCTCCAATTAGGAGGCCGGGGAGCAGCCTGTCCGCACCGGGCCCCGCCAGCAGGATGCCGAGTGCGATCATCTGCAGGGTGGTCTTCCATTTCGCGAGCTGGGTAACGTGCACGCGCACATTCAGCTCGGCCAGGAACTCGCGCAAGCCCGACACCAGGATCTCGCGGCACAAGATGATCACCGCAGCAGCGACGTGCGCCCCGAAGATGGTCTGGTCGTAGGTCAGCATCAGCAGGGCCGTGCCGACCAGCAGCTTATCGGCGATCGGATCCAGCATGCGCCCAAGCGTCGACTGCTGCGCCCAGACGCGGGCCAAGTAGCCGTCCAGCCAGTCGGTAAGGCAGGCGGAGATATAAACGCCCAGCGCCCACCAGCGGCCAGTTTCACCCGTGATCAGAAACAGGCACAGCACCATCGCCGGCACCGCCACGATGCGAAGATACGTCAGCATATTGGGAATGCTGGCGAGGCCGGCCGACGGGCGTATCATGACGCGTTCCATTGCCGCGGAATGGAGCATTTGGACCTTGAATCGTCAATGAAATTGAGGGTGATGCAGGTCGCGACATGATAAACGCGGCTCAATCGCGCCGCTCGTGAAAGTAATCATAGATGGTCTGCGCCATTTGCGCGCTAATGCCGTCCACGGCCTTCAGGTCGGCGGCGCTGGCACGCGAGACGCCCTTGGCCGAGCCGAAATGCTTAAGCAGCGCGCGTTTGCGCGTCGGGCCGATGCCCGCGATGTCATCGAGGGGATTGGCCCCAATCGCCCGGCTGCGCCTGGCGCGATGGGATCCGATGGCGAAGCGGTGCGCCTCGTCACGCAAGCGTTGCACAAAATACAAGACAGGGTCGCGTGGTTCGAGCATGAAGGACGGCCGGCCGGGCACGTAGAAGTGTTCTCGGCCGGCGTCGCGATCGGGTCCCTTGGCGATGCCGACCAGGGCCACATCACCGATGCCGTACGACTCCAGCACCTCGCGAGCGACCCCGAGCTGCCCCGGCCCGCCGTCGATCAGCACAAGGTCCGGTCTGGCCGGAAACTCGTCGCCAGGTGCCGCAGCCTCGTCCTCGTCGTCTCCGGGACCTGGCGCCGCGGACTCGCCGCCTTCCACGGCGTCGGCACGCAGCACCCCGAACGCCAGCGCGCTGCCGCCCCTGCGATCAATGGGCGGTGGCTGCGGCGCTTCGATGCGCGATGCGTCGGTCTCATCGTGCGCGTCGGCCGCGCCGGCACCAGCCGATGCATCCGCCGTTGCCGAGACGGCCTCGGTGTGACCGGCCGCCAGGCGTTTGAACCGGCGCGATAACACCTCGCGCATCATGGCGTAGTCGTCGCCGGGCGTCAGGTCGGCCGACTTGATATTGAACTTGCGGTACTGGTTCTTCACGAACCCCTCGGCGCCCGCGACGATCATGGCACCGACCGCATTGGCCCCCTGAATGTGGCTGTTGTCGAACACTTCGATGCGGCGCGGGACGTGCGCCAGACCGAAGCGCTCCTTCACGCCCTCGAGCAGCGCACGCTGTGTGGAGCTTTCGGCAAGTTTGCGCCCCAGCGCCTCGCGTGCGTTCTGCAGGGCGTGCTCGATGATCGCGGTCTTGGCGCCGCGCTGCGGCACGCGGATTTCGGTTTTGCGCTCGGTCTTGGTCGACAGAGCTTCCTCGAGCAGCGCGCGGTTGGGGACTTCCTGGGAGAGCAGAATGCAGCGCGGCACGGGCTTGTCGTCGTAGAACTGGGCGATGAAGCTTTCCAGCACGTCCTCCACGGAAAGCGAGCGATCGGCGCGCGGGAAATAGGCGCGGTTGCCCCAGTTCTGGCCGGCGCGGAAGAAGAACACCTGGATGCACGTCTGCCCCGCGTCCTGGTAGGCGGCAAACACGTCCGCCTCCTCGATGCCTTCCGGGTTGATGGCCTGGTCGGCGGTGACATGCGCGAGTGCCCACAAGCGGTTGCGGTAGCGGGCGGCCTGCTCGTAGTCGAGCCGTGCGGCGGCGTCCTCCATCAGGCGCTGGTACATCTGCCGGACGTTCTGGCTCTCGCCGCGCAGGAAGCGCAGCGCCTCCTCGACCAGCGCATTGTAGCTTTCCAGATCGATCTCGCCGGTGCAGGGCGCCGAGCAGCGTTTGATCTGATAGAGCAGACAGGGCCGCGTGCGGCTCTCGAACATGGCGTCTGAGCAGGACCTGAGCAGAAATGCCCGCTCCAGCATGTTGATGGTCCGATTGACGGCGCCGGCGGAAGCGAATGGTCCGAAGTAGTCGCCCTTGCGGTTGCGGGCGCCGCGATGCTTGAGGATCTGCGGGGCGCGATGGTCGCGGGCGATCAGAATGTAGGGGAACGACTTGTCGTCCCTGAGCAGCACGTTGTAGCGGGGACGAAAGCGCTTGATCAGGTTTGCTTCCAGCAGCAGCGCCTCGGCCTCGGTGCGGACGGTGACGAACTCCATGGCCGCTGTGGCGGCGATCATGCGGGTGGTGCGGTTGGAGTGATTGCCTGCGCGGGCATAGTTCGTCACCCGCGCCTTCAGGTTACGGGCCTTGCCGACGTAGATCACGGTCCCGGAGGCGTCGAGCATGCGGTAAACGCCGGGTGAACCGGGCAGCGTCTTGAGGTAGCGGGCAATCACGTGCGGGCCGGTCTCGACGGTCCCGTGTGCACCCCCGCGGCTTCCGGGGCCCTCATCGCGGGCCGGGTTGTCCTGTTCAGTCCTGGAAGGCATGGCCTTGAATTAGGACGACTGCAGGCAGGGGTCCAGAGCCCACACGCAGACTAAAAATGCGGCCGCGACGCCGAGTATTGCCGGAATATTACCTGCAGCGCCGGGGCGATCCTGTTTTACGAAATACTAGGAATTCTTAACCGTCATCCGCCGCCAGGCGACCGGTTAATTGAAGTTTTTCAGTGGGTCATCGAGCCGGCGTGCTTAACGTTGCCTTGATCAACTTCTGATACTTCCTGAAGCCAGCAAGACCGGCAGACCAGAGAAGTACCAGAAATATCAGCGTTCTCCCCAGCGTCATGGCTTCGTTCAAATATCCATTGGCTGTATTTGCAGTATTGGTCACCGCCGCGGCGGCGCTGACTTTCCTGCATGCCTTCACGCGCGCCATGGAGGACCAAGGTCCGCGCCGGCCGTGCTGGTTGCTGTTGGCCGGCATTTGCGCGGCCGCGCCCATCTGGGCCACGCATTTTCTGATGCTGCTTGCATATAACACCCCGGTGCAGGCGGATTTCAGCGCTGCCATGATGATCGCGGCGCTGCTTCCGACCGCCGCCTTTGCCACTGCCGGCTTCGCCTTGTCCGTGTCGGGCCCGCCGGCGTGGGCTCCCCCCGCGGGCGGAGCCATGGTTGGACTGTCCGTCGGCATCATGCATGTCAGCGGTGTCGACGCGATGATCGCGCCGGCTCCTGTGCACCACAGCATGCTGCTGTTGGCCGGCCTGCTGGTGAGCGCCGGTGCCGGCGCCGCCGGCATGAGCGTCTATCACCGTATGCGCAACACGCGGGGTGAGTACCTGACGATTGGCCTGCTCTCCACGGGCATTTGCGGTGGACAGGCGCTGCTGATCGGCTCTCTTCGGATCGCAACAGATGCGCCCGGCCTGATGCCTGCCGGGGCGCTCGCCGGCACCTCGGTTGCCTATCTGGTGGGGCTCACCACGGCGATGCTGATGGTCGCCGGCCGCGGCGCGCTGCTGTGTCATGCGAAAGAGCAGCGCGACGCCAGTCGCGACCTGCAGCGCCAGCACGACGTGCTCAAGCAACGCGAAGAGGAACTGCGCACGCAGAATGTCCGCTTCGAGGCGGCACTGAAGAGCCTGACGCAGGGCGTATGCGTGTTCGACATCGACCAGCGGCTGGTGATCTGCAACGAGCCGTATCTGCGCATGTACAGCCTGTCCGCGGACCGGGTGAAGCCCGGCGTGACGCTGCGCGAGATTCTGGAGCTGCGTGTAGCCACGGGCAGTTGCGGTGCTTCGACGCCCCAAGGTTTTTTTGAAGAGCGGTTCAACGCGGTGGTCTCCAATAAGCCCGAGATCGTTACGCACAACCTGCCCGACGGCCGCATCATCGAGCTGGCGCACTATCCCATTCCCGGCGGCGGCTGGGTGGCCACCCACGGCGACGTCACCGAGCGGCGGCAGATGGAAGCGGCGCTTGAGCGCTACACCAGCGCGCTGGAGCAGCAGAACCGGCTGCTGCAGCAGCGCGAGGATGAGCTGCGCATCCAGAACGAGCGGCTTGATGCCGCCCTGGGGAACATGGCGCAAGGCCTGGCGATGTTCGACGCCGACGAACGGCTCGTGCTTGCCAATGCGCGCTACGGCGAGATCTACGGGCATGCGCCGGGAGAGCTGGCAAAAGGCACCACACTGCGCCAGCTCATCGATTACCGCCTCGCCAGAGGCCTTTACCCGGGCGCCACAGTCGAGCAGGTGCTGGCCGCCATGCGCCAGCGCGTGGCGAGCGGCAACATCAGCCACATGGCGAGCAACCTTGGGGATGGGCGCGTGCTTTCGGTGTCCATCAAGCCGCGGCCCGCGGGCGGCTGGGTGGTGACCTTGCAGGACGTGACCGAGCGCGAGCAGCTCAGTGCGCAGCTCGGAAAGCAGAACGACCTGCTGAAACTACAGGAAGAGAGGCTGCGCACCCAGAACGTGCAGCTCGACGCAGCCTTGAACAACATGGTGCAGGGCTTGGCGATGTTCGACGCCGACCTGCGGCTGGTGCTCGCCAACGCGCGCTACGCGGAGATCTACAGTCTGACGCCGGAGCTGGTGCAGCCCGGCATCGCGTTGCAGGATATCATCGCGCGCCGCATCCGGCAGGGCTACAACCCCGGCAAAACCGTCGAAGAAATCATGCAGGCGCTGAGCGACCGCACCGACGGCAGGCGGGCGACCCATTACGTCAGCCATATCGGCGATGGACGCTATGTCTCCGTCTCGATGCAGCCAATGGCCGATGGCGGCATCGTCACCACGCATCAGGACATCACCGAGCAGCGCCGCTCTGAGGCGAAGATTGCCCACATGGCGCTGCACGACGCGCTCACTGGCCTGCCCAACCGCGTGCTGCTCAATGAGCGCATCGAACATGCCCTTGAGCGCATCAAGCGCGGCGAGATCGTGGCCACCCATCTGCTCGACCTCGACCACTTCAAGAACGTCAACGATACGCTGGGCCATTCGGCCGGCGACAAGCTGCTGAAGATGGTGGGTGATCGCCTGCGCACCTTGCTGCGCGAGACCGACACCGTGGCGCGCATGGGCGGCGACGAGTTCGCCATCGTGCAGGTGGGTATCGCCCAGCCGTCGGACGCGACCTCGCTGGCGCACCGCGTCATCGAGGTGGTGAGCGAGCCCTACGAGATCGACGGGCAGCAGGTGATCATCGGCACCAGCGTCGGCATCGCGGTGGGTCCCGCCGACGGGCTGACGCCGGACCAGCTCATGCGCAACGCCGACCTCGCTCTCTACCGTGCCAAGGGTGACGGTCGTGGCACCTATTGCTTCTTCGAGCCGGAGATGGACGCGCAGATGCAGGCGCGCCGGGCGATGGAATACGATCTGCGCAAAGCCCTGCCGGCCGGCGAATTCGAGCTGCACTATCAGCCGATCGTCTCGCTCAAGACCAACGAAGTGAGCGGATTCGAAGCCCTGATCCGCTGGCATCACCCCGAGCGTGGCATGGTATCGCCGGGCAAATTCATCCCGCTGGCGGAGGAGATCGGCTTCATCAATCCGCTCGGCGAGTGGACCATCCGGCAAGCCTGTGCGACGGCGGCGAAATGGCCCGAGCACATCACGGTGGCCGTCAATCTGTCGCCGGCACAGTTCCGCGCGCCGGGCCTCGTGCAGACCGTCGTGAGCGCGTTGGCTTCCTCGGGACTTGCTGCGGACCGGCTGGAGCTGGAGATCACCGAAACCATCCTGCTGGAGGACAGCGAGGCCACGCTGGTGACGCTCTACCAGCTGCGCGAGCTCGGCGTGCGCATCGCCATGGACGACTTCGGCACCGGGTACTCCTCGCTCAGCTACCTGCAGAGCTTCCCCTTCGACCGCATCAAGATCGACCAGACCTTCATTCAGGACATCACCGACGGCCTCGGCTCGCTCAACATCGTGCGCGCGGTGGCAGCACTCGCGAGCGGGCTCGGCATGGCGACCACCGCCGAAGGTGTCGAGACGCCGGAGCAACTCGAGATCATTCGCACCGAAGGCTGCACCGAAATGCAGGGCTTCCTGTTCGGCCGCGCAGAGCCGGCGAGCGAGGTCGAGCGCAAATACTTCTCCAAGCCGGCCAAGGACAAGGCCGCTGAGGCCAATCCCGACACGCAGTCAGCGGCGTGAGGACGGCCGGCCCTTGGTTCAGCCGGCGATGTGCGCAACGTTCTCGAAGGTGTCGGTCCTTGGGGCGCCGTCCAGCAGGGCGATGAGATGGCCCCATAGCGCCTGGATGCGCCCGACCGCGGCATCGGCGTCCGCCTTGCTCGCGTAGACCGCCACCACCATGCCCTGTCCGTCGCCCCGCCAGCTCACGTAGATGTCCATCACGCCCCGCAGTCCGCGGGCTGCCGGCGCCATCTTCTCGACGCTGGCGGCCAATTCCGGCACGCGCGCGGGGTCCACCTTGAAGGCCGTGATGCGGGCATACATGGAGCTCTCCTGTCGTGGTGGTGCGAGGAAGCGCAAGCGCGGCCGACGCCATGGAACCAATCCGCCGAGCGCGGATCGATGGCTTGACCGTGGCTTCCCGCTCAGCCTTTTATGGAAGCCGGATTCGTCGCCAACGGGAGCCAGAATGCGCAATACGGGTCTCGTTGTCATCAGTGCCGGGCCCGGCGCGGAGGCCGGCAGGCGACGGCGCTCCCGCCGGCGGGCGGGCAAGGACCGGTAGCGCATGGCCGACCACGCGCCCCGTATCGTTGTGGTTGGCGGTGGCGCCGGCGGCAGCGAACTGGCGACGCGGCTCGGCCGCAAGCTTGGCAAGCGGGGCAAGGCGGCGGTGACCCTGATCGACCGGCGCCGCGCCCATCTCTGGAAGCCACTGCTGCACGAAATCGCCGCTGGCAGCATGGACCTCGGCCTCAACGAACTCGACTACCTGGCGCAGGCCTACTGGAACGGCTTCACCTACCGGGCCGGCGCCATGACCGGGCTCGATCGCGAGCGCCGGCTGGTGCAGGTGGCGCCCTTCTTCGACGAGGAAGGCCGGCAGGTGACGCCGGCGCAGGCGTTTCCCTACGACATCCTGGTGGTGGCGGTGGGAAGCCTGACCAACGATTTCGGCACACCCGGCGTCAAGGAATTTGCAATCGCATTGGAGACGCCCGACGAGGCGGCGCGCTTTCATCGCCGGGTGGTGAATGCCTGCGTGCGGGCGCAGGCACAGCCGGAACCGCTACGGCCCGAGCAGCTGCAGGTGGCGATCATCGGGGCCGGCGCGACGGGCACTGAGCTTGCGGCAGAGCTGCATAAGACCACGCGCCAGCTCGTGGCCTACGGCCTCGACCGCATCAACCCCGACCGGGACATCAAAATCCACTTGATCGAGGCGGCGCCGCATATTCTGCCGGCGCTGCCGGAACGGCTGTCGAAGGCGGCGGCAAGGCTGCTCGATGGCCTGGGGGTGAAAGTGCATACCAGCGCCCGCGTCACGTCGGTGTCGGCGACGGGCGTGACGTTGCAAAGCGGCGTGTTCATTCCAGCCGAGCTGGTGGTGTGGGCCGCCGGCATCAAGGCGCCCGAGGTGCTGGCCAACATCGGCGGGCTGGAGACGAACCGGCTGAACCAGCTGGTCGTGCGGTCGACGCTGCAGACGACGCGCGACGACGACATCTTCGCCATCGGCGATTGCGCCGCGTGCCCCTGGCCGGGTCACGCAGGCACGGTGCCCCCGCGCGCGCAGGCGGCGCATCAGCAGGCGTCGCATCTCGCCGTGGAGGTGCCGCGGCGGCTGCGCGGCGAACCCGTGCGCGAGTGGCGCTACCGGGATTTTGGCTCGCTGGTGTCGCTCGGCCACTACTCGACGGTGGGCAGCCTGATGGGCAAGCTCGTCGGCGGCAATCTGTTCATCGAAGGCACCATCGCTGGCCTGATGTACAAATCGCTCTATAAGATGCACCAGCTTGCGCTGTTCGGCTTCGCGCGGACCGCGCTCGATACGCTGGCCCGTCTGATCACGCGCCGCACCGAGCCGGTGGTGAAGCTGCATTAGATCGCAGGGAGGCTGCGCGGGTCGCGAGCGGCCCTCTCCCCGGTTCCAGGAAGAGGGCCGTGCGTGCCGGATCAGCAGGGATTGGGCCCGGAAGGGCAGAACCCGATGCACCACTGGAAGTCGAACTCGCAACTGGACGCGCAAGAGGCCTGGTCGCCCTTGCCCTTCTTGCATTGCGCCGTGCACTGACGCCACTGCTTCTCGCAGAAGGAGACCGCCTTCTTCTTTTTCGCCACGAGCACGGCCTGCGACGTGCCGGGCTGGGTGACCGAAGCGGCCGGCAGCGCACTGATGGTGCGCAGCGGGATCGACAGCAGAAGTGCAAAGGCAAATAGTGCAAAGCTCGCTTTGATGGCCTTCATCGAACGCCTCCATGAAGTCGCCGAAACCTCCGGACACTGAATGGGGCACAGTCGCACCGCAAGAGGCCGCTACGCGCGGTGCAGTCGATGTGTCAATTCCGCACCTATCGCCGTGCTCGCCCGGCGGATTCATGACGGGACAAAGACGGTTTCGTTGCTTCGGGAGCCGAAAACGCAACGCCATGCGCCTGCCATGACGGCGCGGCGGGAGGCGTCTATCCGGCTGCCACCCAGGCGCTGCCCTGGTGCCACGGCGCAATGACGTCGGGGTGGATCATCTCGGCCAGCATCTCTGTGCTGTCGGCCAGTCGCGGTCCGGGCCGATTGAAATAGGCGTTGCCGTCGGTGAAGTAGACGCGGCCCTCGCGGACGGCGCTCAGCCGCGCCCACCCGGGTCTTGCTTCCAGCAAGGGCAACTCCTGCAGGCATCGTTCGAGGCCGTAGCCGCACGGGCCGACGATGATCACTTGCGGATCGGCAGCCGCCAGCTCTTCCCACTGCATCCAGTCCGAATGCCTGCCGGCTGCGCCGAACAGATTATGACCGCCGGCGGCCTCGACCAGCTCCGGCATCCAGTTGCCGCCGGCCATCAGGGGCTCGACCCACTCGATGAAGGCGACGCGCGGCCGCGGGCGTCCTGCCACGCTTTCGCGCACGGCCGCGATCCGTGCGCGCAAGGCCTGGATGAGCGCTTCTCCGGCTTCGCGCGCGCCGAGTGCTTCGGCCACGCGCGCGATGTCGGCTTCGATGTCGGCCAGCGAGTCCGGCTTCAGGGAGACCGTCTGCACCGGCCGTCCGGTCCAGGTGCAGGTTGCCGCCTCCACGTCGCTGAGGCTCACCGCGCACACCTCGCAGTGGTCCTGCGTGACGATCACGTCCGGCTCCAGCGCGCGCAGCGCCTCGGCATCGACGCGATAGACAGACAACCCCTCGCGCACGATCGCCCGCACGCGCTGGTCGATCTCGGCGCTGGTCCCCTCCACCTTGAACTTGGGCTCGGTCAGGGCGGGCAGGCTCAGCACATCGCCGGGGAAGTCGCATTCGTGGCTGCGGCCGATCAGCCAGTCGCGGCGGCCGAGCGCGCATACGATTTCGGTGGCGCTGGCGATCAGGCTGACGACGCGTTTTCTTCCCCTCCCCGCATGCGGGGAGACGGTCGGGGTGAGGGGCAGCGGCATATTCTGCGGTGGCGAATTCATCAGCCCCTCACCCTAACCCTCCCCCCATACCGGAGGAGGTATGGGGAGAGGGAATTGTCAGGTCACAAAATACGAAGCCGTCGCGCGTTACCGTCTCGCCGCGCGTCACGCCGATGGGCCGCGAGAACATCGGGCCGGCGCAGGCGAACGTGTGGAATTCGCCGTTCTCCGCGCATGGATCGGCGCCATCCGGCAGATCCTCGAGCAGCCGCGCATCGAACCGGCGCCCGGCAAAGTGTTCCGGCACTTTGCGCGGATCGACGCATGTCACGTACGCCTCAAGCCCGCCAGCGATCATCGTGCGGGCGAGCGCAGCGGTGTCGATGCCCCACAATGGAAAGATGGGCTGTATGCCCGTCCCGGCCAGGTTCTTCTCGCGATAGGCGCGGATGTCCTCAAGAAACAGGTCGCCGAATGCCATCGCCTGCACGCCGTCGGCGCGGCACGTCGTCACGAACGCCGCCATCGTGCGTTCGTAGACGTCGTTTGGGCAGGGGTTGGGAATCGGCAGCAGGTGCAGCGGCAGCCCGGCGGCTGCGGCCTGCGCCTCGACCAGGGCCGTCCGCACGCCATGCATGGCGACTCGTCCGAAGGCTTCATTCACGGTGGTGAAGAGGCCTACCACCTCGATGTCGCGCATGGCTTGCAGCACATGCAGCGCCCAGGCGGAATCCTTGCCGCTGCTCCAGCTCAGCAGGGTGCGTGTCGCCACCGCGGTTGCCTCCGGTTCGATCGGAAGACGCTACGGCGTTTTCGTTGCAAATTGAACTGCGCTTCCTGTCATCCCGGCCAGGCGTCATGGGAGCACCGGCCTTCGGCACGACGCGGACCGCCGGGACCAGCGCAAGGACCTGAGTGAGCCCCTCTGGCCCTGGATCCCGGATAAACTATCCGGGACCTAGGAAGCCGAGGCCATACCCGCAGCCCCTGGGTCCCGGTTCCGCGCGTCATGCCGAAGGCATGCTTCCAGCACGACGGTCCGGCGTGCTTCCAGCACGACGCTCCGGCGTGCTTCCAGCACGACACTCCGGCCGGGATGACACCATTTTCCGGGATGGCAGGCGATAAATCCCACCGCGCCGAAGGCGGGGGCGGAGGCCTTGCGCATTACGCGCGCGGCGGCCATGATTGTTTCTGTACACGCGAATTTCCGGGGAGGGCCACATGGCTGCTGAAGTCGCAGGCGGGCCATTCAAGGGCAAGCTGGTCGTTCGCAATATTGGATTGCTGCTCTCCGGCGATCTTGCGCAGCCCATTCTCGATGCCGACACCATTGTCGCGGTCGACGGGCGCATCACGGCGATCGGCAAGGCCAAGGATGTCGACGGCGGCGGCGCCAAAATGGTTGTCGATGCCAAGGGCACCGCCGTCGCGCCCGGCCTGATCGACAGCCACTGCCATCCCGTGTTCGGCGACTGGACACCGCGCCAGAACCAGCTCGGCTGGATCGAGTCCTGCGTCAACGGCGGCGTGACGACCTTCGTCTCCGCCGGCGAGGTGCATCTGCCCGGCCGGCCCAAAGATCCCGTTGGCGTGAAGGCGCTGGCCATCACTGCGCAGCGCACGTTCGCCAACTTCCGTCCCTCCGGCGCCAAGATCATCGCCGGCGCGCCCGTACCCGAGAAGACCATGGGCGAGGAGGACTACGCGGAGATGGCGAAGGCCGGGGTCAACATGATCGGCGAGATCGGGCTTGGCACGGTCAATACCGGCCCGGAAGCCAGGAAGCATGTCGCCTGGTGCCGCAAGCATGGGCTGCAGACCATCATTCACACCGGCGGGCCTTCGATTCCCGGCTCCAACCTCATCAGCCACGAGGTGGTGCTGGAGGCGGACCCCGATGTCATCAGCCACATCAACGGCGGCCACACGGCGCTGGCGCCGGGCCACATCTGCCAGCTCTGCGAGCAGGCCAAGGGTGCCATCGAGATCGTGCACAACGGCAACGAAAAGGCGGCCATCGTCGCGCTGAAATCGGCGATCGATCTGAAGCGCACGCACGAGGTCATCATCGGCACCGATGCGCCAGCTGGCTCCGGCGTGCAGCCGCTTGGCGTGCTGCGGACGGTGGCCTTTCTGGCGAGCTTCGGCGGCGTTGCGCCGGAGATCGTGTTCTGCATGGCAACGGGCAACACAGCGCGCATCCGCAAGCTGGACGCCGGCCTGATCGCCACCGGCAAGCCGGCCGACTTCGTGTTTCTCGACAAGGCGCAGCACACGTCGGGCAGGACGCTCCTGGAGTCCGTCGCGCTCGGCGACCTGCCGGGCATCGGCATGGTGATGATCGACGGCAACGTGTCCTGCGGCCGCTCGCGCAATACGCCGCCGGCCGAGCGCATTCCCGAAGTGGTGGGGCATTAGGCGATGGGTGGGGTCGCAAGAACACTGCGCGAGTCCCCTCTCCCCGCATGCAGGGAGGGGGTTAGGGTGAGGCTGCCCCTCACCCCGACCCTCTCACCACGTTTGTCTCATTCGCGGAGCGGCCGGCGATGCGTGGGGAGAGGGAGAAGTGCGTCATGAAAGCCAACATCCGCAAGCTGCTCACCGTCGTCGATGAGACCCGCACCGAGATGGGCAAGGCCGTCTCCCCGCCGGTGCGCCGCGCGGTGGCTTGCGCCGTGATCGAGAATCCGTTCGCCGGCCGCTACGTGGAAGACCTTACCCCGCTGGTGGAGATCAGTGAGGAGCTGGGCGAGCTGCTGACCCAGCGCTGCGTCGCCGCGCTGGGTATCCCCGGCGGCAAGGCGGAGAGTTACGGCAAGGCGGCGATCGTCGGCGAGGCGGGCGAACTGGAGCACGCCGCCGCGCTGCTGCACCCGAAAATGGGCACGCCGGTGCGCAAGGCGCTGGAGAAGGGTGCCGCGCTCATCCCGTCTGCCAAAAAAATGGGCGGCCCCGGCACCGCCATCGACGTCCCGCTCGGGCACAAGGACGCGGCCTACGTGCGCTCGCACTTCGACGCCATCGAGGTGCGGGTGCCGGACGCACCGCGCGCCGGCGAAATCGTGGTGTGCGTTGCCGTCACCGACGGGGGCCGGCCGCTGCCGCGCGTGGGGGGTCTGAAAAAGGATGAGATCAAGGGCCTCGACGGCCTCAGGTGATCGTGATGATAGTAACGCCAGGCCGGATGCCCGGCGAAGTCGGAAAAAAGAAACTGGGGAGTGGAGTTATGAAGCTTGATCGCCGTGATTTTCTGGCAGGCTCGGCCGCCGCGACCGCCGCGCTGGCGACGCCTGCCGTTCTGAGGGCACAGGGTGCCGCCATCAAGATCGGAGAGATCAACAGCTATACGGCTGTTCCCGCCTTCCTCAATCCGTACAAGAACGGCTGGACGCTGGCGCTGGAACAGGTCAACGCCAAGGGCGGCGTGCTCGGCCGCAAGCTCGAGACGGTACATCGCGATGACGGCGGCAAGCCTGAGAACGCGGTGCGTGACGCCGGCGAAGCCATCAATGCCGAGAAGGTCGACCTGCTGGCCGGCGGCTTCCTCTCCAACATCGGCCTGGCGCTCGCCGACTTCGCCAACCAGAACAAGCGCCTCTACGTCGCCTCCGAGCCCCTCACCGATGCGCTCGTGTGGGGCAAGGGCAACCGCTACACCTTCCGCCTGCGGCCCTCCACCTACATGCAGGTGGCGATGCTGGTGGAAGAGGCGGCGAAGCTGAAGGCAAAGACCTGGGCGTGCGTGGCGCCCAACTACGAATACGGCCAATCGTGCGTGAAGTGGTTCAAGGAACTGCTGGCGAAGGCCAAGCCGGACGTGAAGTTCGTCGCCGAGCAGTTTCCCGCGCTGGGCAAGATCGATGCCGGCGCCACCGTGCAGGCGCTGGAGGCCGCCAAGCCTGAGGGCATCTTCAACGTGACCTTCGCCGGCGACCTCACCAACTTCGTGCGCCAGGGCAACACGCGCGGCCTGTTCGAGGGCCGCGACGTGGTGAGCGTGCTGACCGGGGAGCCGGAGTACCTCGATCCGCTGGGCGCCGAGACGCCGAAGGGCTGGGTCGTCACCGGCTACCCGCAGGCCGACATCAAGACGCCCGAGCACACGGCGTTTCGCGACGCCTACATGAAGAAATACAACGACTACCCCCGCCTCGGCTCGGTGGTCGGCTTCGACACGGTCAACGCCATCGCGGCGGCGATCACGAGGGCCGGCAGCACGGAAACGGAGAAGCTCGTCGACGCCATGAAGGGCCTCCGCTTCAAGAGTGCGTTCGGGCCGGTCGAATTCCGTGCCATCGACCATCAATCGACCCTCGGCGCTTTCGTCGGCCGGCTCGACGTCAAGGACGGCAAAGGCGTGATGGTGAACTGGCGCTACTGCGACGGCGCCAAGTATCTGCCGCCCGATTCCGTCGTGAAGACGCTGCGTCCGCAGTCGGCGTGAGATTGGGCTCCCCGATTTCCTCTTCCCATTCTTCTTCGGAATGGGGAGAGGGTCAGGGTGAGGGGCAGTGACCGGCATCCGGACCGGCGTCGTCTGCCGCCCCCGCCCCGGACCTTTCCGCGCGCAGATGATGTTGGCAGAACCATCGGCGAGGCACGGGGACAGGGAGGGTGCCGCAACGCATGGACCTCATCCTCGTCCAAATCCTGAACGGTCTCGCCAGCGCCTCCTCGCTGTTTCTGGTGGCGAGCGGGTTGTCGATCATTTTCGGCGTCACCCGCATCGTCAATTTCGCCCACGGCTCGTTCTACATGCTGGGGGCCTACATCGCCTGGTCGCTGGTGAGCCGGCTCGGTCCGGCAAGCTTTGTGGGGTTCTGGGGCGGGGTGCTTCTCGCTGCGCTGCTGACGGGCCTGATCGG
>DASZQG010000086.1:0-10438 GCA_035550075.1 Hyphomicrobiaceae bacterium
CACCGAAGCCTGATCGAGACCGAAGTCGATGCCGCTCATGGAGCCGAGCTGGCGCACCACGAAGTCCGCATTGGCGCGGATCTTCTCCCGCCGCTCCGCATCTATGGTCATGCCTTGCCGGCCGGCCCGGATGCCTTCTCGTCGCCGGGCAGCACGTATTGCGTGCCCTCCCACGGGCTCATGAAATCGAACGAGCGGAACTCCTGCGTCAGCGTCACCGGCTCGTACACCACGCGCTTCTGATCATCGTCGTAGCGCACCTCGACGTAGCCCGTCAGCGGGAAGTCCTTGCGCAGCGGAAAGCCCTGGAAGCCGTAGTCGGTAAGAATGCGACGCAGGTCCGGGTGGCCGGAGAACAGGATGCCGTACATGTCGTAGGCCTCCCGCTCGTACCAGTTGGCACCGGGGAACAGCTCGACGACGCTCGGCACCGGCGTGTCGGCATCGGTCTCGCATTTCACCCGGATGCGCTGGTTCCGGCGCGGCGAGAGCAGATGGTAGACCACATCGAAACGCTTCTCGCGGTCGGGATAGTCGACCCCGCAGATGTCGATCAGCACCTCGAACAGGCACTGCAGGTCGTCGTGCAGCGTCGTCAGCACCGGCAGGATGCGCGCCGCCGGCACGCGCACCGTCAACTCCTCGCGCGCGATCTCCCAGCCGAGAACGTCCCTGCCCAGCTTCGCCTCGACGTGCTTGCCGAGGTCCTCGAGTTTGCCATTGTCTGGAGAGGCCATCAGCGCTCTATCGTCCCGGTGCGGCGGATCTTGCGTTGCAGCAGCAGCACGCCATAGACCAGCGCCTCGGCCGTGGGCGGACAGCCGGGCACATAGACATCAACCGGCACGATGCGGTCGCATCCGCGCACGACCGAATAGGAATAGTGGTAGTAGCCGCCGCCGTTGGCGCAGCTTCCCATCGAAATGACGTAGCGCGGCTCGGGCATCTGGTCGTAGACCTTGCGCAGCGCGGGCGCCATCTTGTTGCAGAGCGTGCCGGCGACGATCATCACGTCCGACTGGCGCGGACTGGCGCGCGGCGCGAAGCCGAAGCGCTCCAGGTCGTAGCGCGGCATCGACGCCTGCATCATCTCGACCGCGCAGCAGGCGAGCCCGAACGTCATCCACATCAGCGAGCCGGTGCGCGCCCAGTTTATCAGCTCATCCGTGCTGGTGACCAGGAAGCCTTTGTCGGCAAGCTTGTTCGTCACCTCGACGAACACGGGATCACCGGGCTTCGCCAGCGTCGACTCGCGCGGCTTTGCGATTGCGGTCATGAGCGCGGCCTCAATCCCAATCCAGGGCGCCCTTGCGCCACTCGTAGATGAAGCCGACCGTCAGCACGGCCAGGAACACCATCATCGCCCAGAAGCCGAATGCCCCGACATCCTTCAGCGTGATCGCCCAGGGAAACAGGAACGCCACCTCGAGATCGAAGATGATGAACAGGATCGACACGAGATAGAACCGCACATCGAACTTCATGCGCGCGTCGTCGAAGGCGTTGAACCCGCATTCGTAGGCCGACACCTTTTCCGGGTCCGGATTGCGCACGGCGACCAGGAACGGCGCCACCATCAGCGCCAGGCCGATGGCCAGTGCCACGCCGATGAAAACTGCAAGTGGCAGATAATCCAGCAGAAGCTGGTTCATTGCAGGCTCCCGCGCAGGGCCAGTGCTTCGTCACACGGTGCACGTGGCGCCCGTGTTAGCGCAGGCCCACCATATGCGCAACCGCCCGCAGCGCCGCAACCAGGGTGTAGGCGGCGGGCCGCTGCCAAAGGGGGCGGTAGCGGGTCCATGCAGCCGCGCAAGGCGCCCCGCGCATCGCGTACAGCGTCAAGCGCAGGCGCGGGCTTATCCCGATTCCTGTGGCGGGGGCTTTGAGGTTCAGGTGGTGACGGCGACGCTGTTCAGGCCCTTCAGCATGCGCTTCGCGGCCGCGCCGACATGCGCCCGCATCAGCCTGGCAGCCAGGCGCCCGTTCCGCGCCTGCAGCGCATCGATGATGCGGCGATGCTCCTGCAGCAGCTCGCTGGTGTCGCGCCCCTTGATGGTGTGGATGCTGATGAGCGTCATGCGGTCCATCTGCTCGATCAGATCACGCGCCACCGCCGCCATGCGCTTGTTGCCCGAAATCTCGAACAGCGTGCAATGGAACTCCCGGTTCAAGCGCACGAACTCTTCCACGTCGATCTTTTCCGGCAGGCGGCGGTAGGTGTCGAGGGCGGCGAGCTGCGCGTCACTCGCATTATTCGCCGCCTCGATCGCGCACGCCGATTCAAGAACGGACCTGAGCCCGTACATATCGCGCGCGTCGCTGATGGAAATCGGCGTGACGCGATAGCCCTGCCGCGACGCCACCTCGACCAGATGCTCCCGTTCGAGCCGCAGCAGCGCCTCCCGTACCGGCGACTTGCTGACCGAGAAGCGCTGCGCAAGCTGCTGCTCGCGCAGGTCCGAGCCCGGCGGCAGGTTGCAGGACAGGATTTCCTTTCTCAGCGTCGCATAGATGTCGTCGCGCAGGAGCATGTGTGATCAGTTGCACATCCCGTACGGAGTGCCGGCCGCGCAGGCCCGGCGGGGCAGGCGTTGCCGCGTCCTCATCCGAAGAAGGCCCCTCCGTTCACTTCCAGCGTCTGCCCGCTCACCCACCCGGACAGGTCGCTGACCAGGAACATCGCGACTCGCGCGATGTCAATCGGCTGGCCGATCCGCCCCAGCGGCGTTACCTGCGCGATCCTGGCCTTCGCCTCCTTGGACCAGCTTGCGGTCATGTCGCTCTCAACCGCCCCCGGATTTATCGTGTTCACTGTTATGTTGCTAGGGCCGAGGCGGCGGGCGAGCGCTCGCGCCAGCGAGATGACGCCGCCCTTGGACGCCGCGTAATGGGGGCCGCCCATTTCACCGCCCACCCGGGCCGCGACCGAGCCGATCAGCACCATGCGGCCCGACTTCTGGCGCATCATGACCGGCGACACCGCCTGGCAAATCTGGAACGCGCCCTTGAGGTTGACGTCCATGACGCGGTCCCAATGCTCGTCCTCGATCTCCGCGGTGTTGCGGCCGTCCCAGACCCCGCCGAAGTTGGCCAGGAAGTCCACGCGGCCGAACTTCTGCACCGCCGCGTCGACGGCCGCGGCGCAGTCCTTGCGGCTGGAGAGGTCGAGCTTCACCGCGAGGCCGCCTGCCCCGAGGCCATTCGCCACCTCCTGCGCCTTCGCAAGATCGACGTCGGCGCACACAACCTGCGCGCCCTCCCCCGCGAACAGCTCCGAGGCGGCGCGCCCCATGCCGCGCGCGGCACCCGTGATGATGCCGCTCTTACCCTTCAGTAACATGCGAGGCTCCTTGCAGCTTTGCTTGGCTTTGCGCGGGTTCAGTTGCGCGGAAACTTGTAGTCCGCGGTCTTCGCTTCCGGCGGCCAGATCACCTCGACCTTCCCGTTCTGCACCTGCATCGGGAATGGCTGCAGCGTACCGATACCCTTGCCGAGAGCCTTGAAGGTGCCGAGGATGGTCGGGATTTGCTCGCTCTGGATGACCTTGTAGACGGCTTCCTTGTCGAGCGTGCCCGCCTTCTCGATGCCGGCGCGGATCACCTCGAGCGCTGAGATCGAGATCAATGCGAAGGTCCACTGCACCGGGTCGAGATTGCTTTTTTGCAGCGCCTTCTCGAGCATCTTGTAGTCGCCGAGCTTCATGCCCGGCACCCAGAACACCTCGCCGGTGATGCCCTCCGCCGCCGAGCCTAGCCCGTTGCGCACCGACACCGCCGAGCAGGTGGAGCAGTGCATCGCCTTCGGCTTCAGGCCCAGCTCCGCCGCCTGCTTGGCGAACCGGATGTAGAACGGCGGAAAGGTCGCCACATACACGAGATCGGGGTTGGCCTGCTTGATCTGCGTGGTCACCGCCGTGAAGTCCTGGTTGTCGGCGGGGATCGTCTGATCGAAGACGATGTTGATGCCATTCTTCTTCGCGAGCTCGCGCACCCCGATGGCGACGCCGCGCGAGTAGAGCGAATCCTCCACCAGCAGCGCCGCCGTCTTCACCTTGCCCGCCTTGCCGAGCATGTCGAAGAAGTGGTGCGACCAGTCGGTGGCCGGTCCGAGCACGCCCTGGATGTATTTGAAGCCGCGCGCAAAGATCTGCGGGTCGCTCGCCGCGCCGTGGATCATCGGGAACTTGTAGCGTTCGGCGACGGTGCTGGCCGCGAACGCGATCGGGCTGCCGGGCGGGCCCATCAGGAAGTCGACTTTGTCCTCCGAGATCAGCCGCTCGTAGAACTTCACCGAGGCCTTGGGATCGCTCTTGTCATCGTAATAGATGATCTTGATGGGCAGCTTCTTGTTCAGGGATTTGACGTAGATGCCGCCGGCCTCGTTCTGCGCCTCGGTCCACGCGTCCCACAGCTTGCCCTGGATCGAATAGATGTTGGCCAGGGCGCCGGTGATCGGCGCGGTCGCGCCGATCTTGATGACGTCCTGCGCGCGCGCCGGCAGCGCGGCCAGGCACATGGCCGCGAGTGCGGCCAACCCAAAACTCAACATACGCGATTTCATCGGGCGTCTCCTTTCAAAGCGTGACGGTCCGCGGCGTGCCGCGGACGCTTGGAGGGTTGATATCCGTAGTGGCCTTTGAGCCCCGCCAGGGCGTAGAGCCCGGAGAACAGGCGGCTGCGCATGAGCCCGCCGGGCATGAAGATGCCCACGCACACCAGCACCACGCCGTACATCGCGAGCTGCAGGTAGCCGACGTGCGACCAGAGCGTTTCTTCCACCAGGGTCAGGAACACCGCGCCGATCACCGGGCCCAGCACCGTGCCGCTGCCGCCCAGCATCGCCATGATGACGGGCGCGAAGGCGACACTGGCGCCGAAAGCGGATGCCGGGTCGATGTAGGTCGACTGCCAGATGTAAATCGCGCCGGCCCAGCTCGGCAGGATCGACGAGATCAGCATGGTGGTCCGCTTGAGCTGGGCCGTGTTGACACCCGCACCCTCTGCAACCTCTTCGTCTTCGCGGATGGTCAGCAGGCCGAGCCCGAGCTTCGAGTTGGCAATGGCCGCGTTGAGGATGACGGAGGCAAAGCAGAGCAGGCCCGCCAGGTAAAAGGTGACGAGCGTGCTGTCGGTGGGCGGGATGGAGAGGCCGGTGGTGCCGCCGGTGATGTCGCGCAGGTTGGAGGCGAGCACCTCCATCACCTTCAGAACGCCGAAGGTGGCGATGGCAAAATACGCGCCCCGCAGGCGGAACAGCGTGGAGGCCATCGCCAGCGCGAACAGCACGCTGCCGAGCGGTGCTACCAGCAGGCCGACGATCGGCCCGCCGCCATGCTGGATAGCAATGCCGTAGAGGTACGCGCCCAGCCCAAAGTAGGCGGCGTGGCCGAGATTGATGTAGCCCGTGTAGCCGGCGAGGATGTCGTAGGTCTCGGTCAGCGTGATGGCGATGAACAGGAAGAACAGGAACGAGATGTGATAGGTCGTGCCGACGGCCGGCACCGCGGCGAGACAAACCGCGAGCAGCGCAAGGTAGATCGCCGCGCGCCGCCGTCCGGCCCCCGAGGCCCGCCTGCTGTCCGGTAGGGTCTGCGTCATCGCCGTCATGCCTCGCCCCGTCCGACAAGGCCTTGCGGGCGCAGCAGCAACGCCAGAATGAGAATGACGAACGCGACCAGCGGCGACCAGTGCGCGCCGGCGTAGTAGGTTGTGTAGGCTTCCGACAGCGCCAGGATGAAGCCGCCGAGAAGCGCACCGGGCAGGCTGCCCATGCCGCCGACGATGATGACGGCCAGGTATTTGAGCGTCAGGCCGAGCCCCATGAAGGGCTCAATCGAATAAAGCGCGGCGTAGAAAACCCCGGTGCCCGCCGCCAGCGCGATGCCGAGGGCGAACGTCAGCATGCCCACGAAGCGGGTATCGATGCCGACGACAACGGCCCCCACCGGGTTCATGGCCGCAGCCACTACCGCCCGCCCGACGAAGGTCCGTGTCAGGAACAGGTGCAGACCGATGGTGAGCAGGATGGTTCCAACCAGCAGCGCCACGCGCAGCAGTGGAAACACCATGCCGTGCCAGGTGACGTTCGGCAGCTGATAAGGAATGCCAGTCGAGCCGCCGCCCCAAAGGAACGAGGTCGCATCCTCGATGATGAGCGAAACGCCGAGCGTGATCATCACCGAGGTGGTGAGCATGTGGCGGAAGCTGCGGCCGATGATGCGGCTGATCAGGCCCTCATAGAATGCCCATCCGAGAATGGCACCGAGCAGGGCGGCGAGCGCAGCCGCGATGAACGGGTTGATGCCTACGTGCGTCAGCGCCAGGAAGCCGAGGAAGCCGCCAAGCATCAGGAAGTCGCCGTGGCTGAGGTTGAGGATCTTCAGCACGCCGAACGACAACGACAGTCCGAACGCGCCCAACGTGTAGAGCGCACCCTGCAGCACCGCGCCGATGAAGATCTGGATGAGTACGTCCACGGGCCGTCGCCTCTCACCTCAGTGTCAGGCCACCGTCCACCACCAGGTTGTGGCCGGTGATGTAGGAGGCATCGTCGGAGGCCAGGAACAGCGCCGCCTTGCCGATGCTGTCCGGCTCCGGCAGGTAGCCCAGCGGGACCATCCTGATGAACTCGTCGGCGTTCTCGTTGCTGGTCTGCCGGGCGCGCCGCACCATGTCGGTGTTGTGAAAGCCCGGGGAGATCGCGTTGGCGCGGATGCCGTGCTTGCCGTACTGGCGGGCGAGGCTGCGCGTTACGCCGAGCAGCGCTGTCTTGCTGGCGATGTAGTCGACGTTGCCGCGTCCGATGAAAGCCGCGATCGAGGCGATGTTGATGATGTTGCCCTTTTTCTGCGCCGTCATAGGCGCCAGCGCGGCCTTGCAGCAGTTGTAGACGCCGGTGAGGTTGACGGCGATCGTCAGGTCCCAGCTCTCGCGATCCATGTCCTCCCAGGTGCGCAGCGTGTTGACGCCGGCGTTGTTGACCAGGATGTCGAGGCGGCCAAACCGGCTCCCGATCTCGGCGACCATGGCCTCGACCTGGGCGGTGTCGGACACGTCCGCCGCGATGGCGCTGACGCGTTTGCCCGCCTTGCGCATCTCGGCAACGAAGCTGTTGGCCGCCTCCGTTTCCTGCGGTGCCAGATAGTTGGCGACGCAGATGGCACCTTCATCCGCGAATTCCCGCAGGATGGCCGCGCCGAGTCCGCGCTGACCTCCGGTCACCAGCGCCACGCGATTGTCGAGCTTTCCCATGCTCCACCCCTACAATCCGAGAAACGCAGCCCGAATGGCGTCGCTGCGTCTCAACTCTTCAGCCTCGCCTTCCCTGGTGATGCGTCCGTGCTCCAGCACATAGGCGCGATCGGCGACCCGCAGGGCGAAGTCGACGTTCTGCTCAACCAGCAGGATCGAGATGTCCTGTTCGCTGATGCGCACCAGGATCTCGAACAGCTCTTCCACCACCTGCGGCGCGAGCCCGAGCGAGGGTTCATCGAGCATCAGCAGGAGGGGCTTCGACATCAGCGCCCGCCCGATCGCCAGCATCTGCTGCTGGCCGCCGCTGAGATCGCGCGCGTTCGACTTGCGGCGGGTCGCGAGCACCGGGAAGAGCGAGTACACCCACTCCTTCGATCGGAAGCGCTCCGGACGCGCCCGCCGCGAATAGGCCCCGAGGTCGAGGTTGTCCTCGACGCTGAGGCCGCCCCAGATCTGGCGCCCCTCGGGAATCTCGATCAGCCCCGCCTCGACGATTCTGTGAGCGCCCTGCCTCGTCAGGTCCTGCGCGCGGAAATTGACCGAGCCGCCCGATGGCGCGATTTCGCCGGCGAGAGCGCGAATCGTGGTGGTCTTGCCCGCGCCGTTGGCGCCGAGCAGCGTCACGACCTCGTTCTGCGCCACGCGCAGCGAGACATCCCAGAGCACCTGGATCTGGCCGTAGCCCGCATTCAGTCCGCTGACCTCAAGCATGGCTCACCGCCCGGCGCCGCCGCTCGAGTTTGAGGTCTTTGCGGCCGAGGTAGGCTTCGACGACCTTGGGATCGGCGGAGACCTGCGACGGCGATCCTTCGCCGATCATCTCGCCGTGATGCAGGACGAAGATGTGCTCGCAGGCAGACATGATCGCCTGCATGTTGTGCTCGATCATGAAGATCGTGATGTCCGCCGACCGGATGCGCTGCAGCAGCTCGATCGCATTGGCCGTCTCGGTAGGATTGAGTCCCGCCAGCACCTCATCCAGCAGCAGGAGCCGCGGCGAAGCCGCCAGCGCCTTGGCGATCTCGAGCCGCTTGCGTTCGCCGAGGTTAAGAGCCGTCACCGACTCCGTGGCCTTGTGCCCCAGCCCCACCCAGTCCATGAAGCGGTAAGCCTCCGCCTCGGCATCCGTGTGCGCCGGCAGCGGTTCGCGGCGGCCGAAGTACAGCCCGACCTCGATGTTCTCCTTGACGTTCAGCTCGTGGAACGGCCGCACGAGCTGATAGGTGCGCGCAATTCCGCAGCGCGCCGCCTGGTGCGGGCGCAGCCGCGTGATGTCGCGACCGTCGAACCGGATGGTGCCGGAGGTGGGAGGCAGCATTCCGCTGATCAGGTTGAAGAGCGTGGTCTTGCCCGCACCGTTGGGCCCGATCAGTCCATGGATGCGGCCGCTCGTGATCGACAACGTCACGTTTCTCAGGGCCTGCAGCCCTGAGAAGCTCTTGCTGACGTTGATGACGTCGAGCAGCGCCGCGCCCATTTTTTGAAGGCCCTAGCGGTCCTGAGGCTCAGCGCACCAATGGTGGCTCGGTGACGGGCGGGGTCTCTTCTCTCGCCGCCCTGAGCTGCGCCGACAATCCATCGACGGCCATGCGATAGAGCTTTTCGCCAAACTCGACGCTGGACGGGCCCGGATCTCCCAGGTGGCCGGTGCGCGAGATATTGCGCATCAGATACGAGAAGAAGAGCTTCTTGCCCTGGCCGGGAACCGGCGTTGCCTTCGCCATGTCGACCAGATCATCGCGCAGATAGCGCATCAGCGCCGTTTCGATCAGGTTGCCGTGCGGGAAGCCGTAGCTGTTGTCGCCGAACATGTGCTTCTGCAGCTCGGGCGTGATGTCCCACCAGTTCAGTGCCTTGAGCTGAAAATCAGCATGCGCGACCAGCAGGTTGGTCACCGCGCACTGCAGCGGAAACAGGTTGGGCAGGTGGCCGTTCAGGAATACGAGCTGCCGGAAGCCCATGTTGTAGGCCCATTCGGACAGCTCCTCGATCACCCGCTGAAAGGTCTCAGGCCGCAGCGACAGGTTGCCCGGGAAGCCGAGGTGGCCGCCGGAGTGCCCGAACGGCAGTGCCGGGAAAACCGGTATGCCCGTCTGCTCCGACACGCCGTGGGCGATCGCCTCCGCGCACCGGTAGTCGAGACTGAGCGGCAGGTGCGGCCCATGCTGCTCGGTCGCGCCGGTGGGAAGAATGGCGGTGCGCATGCCGCTGTCGATGAGGGCCTGCAGGCTGAACGTGTTGAGTTCGTCGAATTTGACGGGCTTGGCCATCGTCTTCTCCTTGCTTTTCCGGTTGTCCTGAGTGCGCTGCGACTGGCAGGCACCCGCGCCCGTCAGGCGGGCGGGAATTTCTTCACGAGCCAGTTGCCGATGGCCTCGATGACCGGCTTGGCGCCGAAGATGAAGTGATCCCCGGTCGGGACGATCTCGAGATCGCAGTGGGAGCCGCCGCGCGCCTTCAGGGTGCGCGCGTCGGCCACCGGAACGACGTGGTCATCTTCGGCGTGAATGATGAACACCGGGCGCGGGGCGATGTCGCCGATCACCTCGAGGGGATTGAGCGAGAGGAAGCCGTAGACGGTGTCCGCGGTGAACTCCATCGGCGTGCCGGCCGGGAGAAAGTTGCGCAAATTCTCGGGGATGAACACGATCTCGAAGCGCGCCAGCCGCCCATTCCTGCGCTTGACCTCCTCGACCTTCTTCATGAAGGCCTGGAACTTTTCCTCGGTGTCGTAGAGCTTGCGCATCGCGGCGTCGCCATGGCCAAGCGGACACCCCGCAACGCACGCCTTGATGCGCTGATCCTTTGCAGCAGCCATGATGGCAATCGAGCCGCCGAGGCTGGAGCCGATGACGGCGATGCGGCTGGGATCGATCTCCGGCCGCTTTTCAAGCCAGCTCACCGCGTTGCGGATGTCACTGACCTGCTCCTGCGGGAGGACGTTGCCGCGCCCTCCGCCGCTCTTGCCGTAGCCGCGAAAGTCGAACGAGAGCACGCCATATCCGAGCCCCGCGAGGTGGGCGGCGAGGGCCGGGTAGCGGGCACCGGCAAAGCCGTGGGCAACGACGATGCCGGGGAGCGGCTTTTTGGGCGCGCCAGAAGGGGCCGTGAAATCGCCGGCCAGCGAAATGCCGTCGGATGCAAAGTCAACCGCGATGTCCATTTTTTGGCTCTTGAGATACTAC
>DASZQG010000087.1:0-2142 GCA_035550075.1 Hyphomicrobiaceae bacterium
CGCCCTTTCTTTTTGCATCGTCGCCAGGATCGGTTACGAAACTCTTACCTAGGTATACCTAGGTGAGGCGGGCAAACGTGACGGTCGGAAAGAACTCTCACCAACTCAACTTGACGATATCGAAGACGGCTTACGAATACCTTCAGTTCATCGCGAACCGAGGCACGTCATGGGGACCAAGCCCGGCGGCTATTGGGCTGAATATTGTAATGGCGGAGATCAATCGGCTCATTGACCGTGATGTGACCCCCGCAATTGAGTCCATTTGGAGCTAGAATCCGGCCCTGTGAGGAGCCGGAAGATGAAGCGGAAGCGGTTCAGCGAAGAGCAGATCATCGCGATCCTGAAGGAGCACGAGGCGGGCGTGGCCACCGCCGACCTCTGCCGCAAGCACGGCATGTCGAGCGCGAGCTTCTATGCCTGGAAGGCCAAATATGGCGGCATGGACGTGGCGGACGCGCAAAAGCTGAAGGGCTTGGAGGCCGAGAACGCCAAGTTGAAGCGGCTGTTGGCGGATTCCATGCTCGACAATGCAGCGCTGAAAGATCTGCTTGGAAAAAAATGGTGACGCCCGCGCAAAGGCGAGACGCCGTCGCCCATCTGAGATCGGCGCATCAGATGAGCGAGCGGCGGGCGTGTCGGGTCGCCGGCGTGGCGCGGCCGCTGGTGCGTTATCAAGCGACCCGTGGCGATGATGCGGAGCTGCGCGCGCGGCTCAAGGCGCTGGCGCATGAGCGGCGGCGCTTCGGCTACCGGCGCCTGCACGTCCTGCTGCGCCGCGAGGGCTGGGCGGTGAACAGGAAGCGGGTGCAGCGCATCTATCGCGAGGAGCGGCTGATGGTGCGAAAGCGCGGCGGGCGTAAACGCGCTTTGGGCATGCGCGCGCCGATGAAAGCGCCGGATCGGCCGAACGCCTGCTGGTCGCTCGATTTCGTACACGACCAGATGACGGACGGGCGGCGCTTCCGCATCCTGGGCGTGGTCGACGAATGCACGCGGGAATGCCTGGCGCTCGTCGCCGACACCTCGATCTCCGGTCAGCGCGTGGCGCGTGAACTGAGCCGCATCATCGCCTGGCGCGGCAAGCCCGAGGCCATCCTTTCCGACAACGGCACGGAGCTGACCTCGAACGCCATCCTGGCCTGGGCCGACGAGCGCAGCGTCGAGTGGCGCTACATCCAGCCGGGCAAGCCGTCGCAAAACGCCTTCGCCGAAAGCTTCAACGCCCGGCTCCGCGATGAGCTCTTGAATGAGACGCTGTTCCGCTCGCTGCCGCATGCGCGGCTGATGCTGGAGGCCTGGCGCGACGATTACAATCACCACCGCCCGCATGGGAAACTCGGCTGGCTCACGCCCGCCGCCTATGCGGTGCGCTGGGCGGAGAACGAAGAGCTTGCAGAGCGCCCATCGGGGGCGTTTGATGACGGCCGGATTCCAGTCCCCGCTGGATAAGGTGCGGGGGTCACATCAATCCCAGCGCATTAGGCGCGCCAACTATCCGGAATTTATGCGCGAGCTATTCAAACTCATTCGGTTGAGAGAAACTACGGCCCTGCGCCACTTATACGTTACATGCCGCTATGCGGCGGAGGGCGGCGAAGCCTTGTCCAAGCCATTGCAGACTTTAATTTAGATTTCATACCCCCGAAGCATCTGCACCTCCCCCTCAATCGCCCCCTGTTCCACGGCAAAGACGGCTTCCATCTCCGTTCTTATGCGCGCACGAAGGTCGTCTGTCGGAGCCTGCTCACAATGCCGTCGCACTACCGCTTCTCGCGTTTCCGCAGATCCAAGCGCAACAAATCGTGCTGATTTGGCAGCCCTTCGCAGCATCGATGTGGCAGCTTTATTTTTCATTCCGAACCTCCCTCGCGGGGAGACTGTTACATTCATGTGTTAACAAAGAATAGCCACAATATTCGTATAATTGCCACATAAATGTATGTTTATTGACATAACCGTTAGTGCTCGGAAGATTTATCATTGCTAGCCCCTATCTTTCGCGTTGGTTTCGTGGGCTTAGCTCGTGTTGAACAAATTCCTGCAGCCGAGTTCTCAATAGCTCCAGACTTTCACGCACATCATTAGAATTGGCAGGCTGAAGCCGGCTTTGAATTAGATGCAAAATCTCCAACAGCAGCA
>DASZQG010000088.1:0-32950 GCA_035550075.1 Hyphomicrobiaceae bacterium
TACATCGAGGGTGGCTACCCCGGTGCCAACGTCACGGACACCGAGCTGTTCGGCGCCGCGCCACCATTGAAGACAGCAACCTTTACCGCGTTCGGCATGACCAAGCGGGCGGGGCGGTCGACCTCCAACGATCCGGGATTCCAGGCAACGCTGCAGGCCGACGCCAAAGCCGTATGCCTGGTGGCCAAGGCCTGGGATTATCACGTGCGGGTCGCGCTCGGCATCACCAACGAGGAGAACCTGGAGGGCGTGGCGCAGTCGGTGGCGGCGGTGGTCGAGGCAGGCCGCGAGGCGATGATCGACTGCGAGCATTTCTTCGACGGTTACAAAGCCAACCGCGCCTATGCGCTGGCGGTCGCTACGGCCGCGCACAAGGCCGGCGCACGCTGGGTGGTGCTGTGCGACACCAACGGGGGCACGCTGCCGCACGAGGTGGCGGCCATCGTCTCCGACGTCAACAAACACGTGCCGGGCACGCATCTCGGCATCCACACCCACAACGACACCGAGAACGCTGTCGCCAATACGCTGGTGGCGGTGCGCGCGGGCGTGCGCCAGATCCAGGGTGCGCTCAACGGCCTGGGGGAGCGCTGCGGCAACGCCAACCTCACCTCGATCATTCCCACCCTGCTGCTGAAGGGCGAGTTCGCCGAGCGCTTCCAGACCCAGGTGACGCCGGAGCGGCTGAAGAAGCTCACCCATGCCAGCCGCCTGCTGGATGAGGTCTTGAACCGCGCGCCGGCGCGGCAGGCGCCTTACGTCGGCGAAGCGGCGTTCGCCACTAAGGCCGGCATCCATGCCTCCGCCATCCTCAAGGAGCCGCAGACCTACGAGCACGTGCCGCCGGAGAGCGTCGGCAACCGCCGCCGCGTGCTGGTGTCGGATCAGGCCGGAAAATCGAACCTGGTGCACGAGCTGGAGCGGCTGAACATCGAGGTGCGGCGCGACGATCCGCGCATTGCCACGCTGCTGGATGAGGTGAAGTCGCGCGAGGCGGTGGGCTACGCGTACGAGGGCGCGGATGCCTCTTTCGAGCTGCTGGCGCGGCGCCTGCTGGGCGAGGTGCCGGAGTTCTTCCGCGTGGACAGCTTCCGCGTGATGGTGGAGAAGCGCCACAATGCCTACGGCAAGCTCGTCACTGTGTCGGAGGCGACGGTGAAGGTGTTCGTCGACGGCGTCGAGGAACCGGTGTGGTCAGTGGCGGAAGGCAACGGCCCGGTGCACGCGCTCGACCAGGCGCTGCGCAAGGATCTCGGCCGCTACCAGGTCATGATCCGCGACGTCGAGCTGGTCGACTACAAGGTGCGCATCCTGACCGGCGGAACGGAGGCGGTGACGCGCGTGCTGGTGGAGAGCCGCGACAGGGGCACCGGCGAGCGCTGGTATACGGTGGGGGTGTCGCCCAACATCGTCGACGCCAGCTTCGAGGCGCTGGTCGACAGCATCACCTACAAGCTGCTGCGCGCCGGCGCGGAGACGGGGTGAGCCATCCGCCGCGGCCGGCGCTTGCATGCGGGCGCCGTTGCCCGTGAAGGGAGAAAGCGGCCGCGGGCTATTTAATGGCCCCAGCTCGGGTTGGAGTCGTGGGGGCGCCACCCGGAGCAGATTGAATACACGCGGTTATCGTTGCCGATGAAGGCGCAGACCCGGCGCTTGACGCTGGGGTTGCGCAGGTCCGCCTCCGAGACGCGCATGCCGTAGTTGCGGGCCACGCGCGCGAGATAGCGGTCGGCGCACAGCGGCGTGGCGACCGGGCTGCCCTGCACGATCTGGAACTCGTTCTCGCACACGATGCGGGCCTCGGCGCGCGGTGAGGGACTGAGCGCCAGCAGTCCCAGCCCGAGAAGCGCTGCGGCACCGATTTTTCCAGACGCGTGCATGTGCGAACTCCATAAGCTGCCCGACGTGTGCGGACATTACATACCGGGAGCATCGGCTGTCACCTCAAGAGCCGGTGACGAAAAAAGCCGGTGCAGACTTAATCGCTTATTACTTTGCGTGCGGCGGCGGCGGGGGTGAGGCGACCTGCGAGTACGGCATCGGTGAGACGGTCGAGCGCGCCCGCGTTGCCGCTGCGGATCCGCGCGGCGATCAGGTCTGCCGCCTCCCGCGCGCTCAGGTAGCGGGCGCGGCGGCGGCGGCGGGCGACGGCGGTGCGGTCGGTCTGGGCGGCGGCCGCGGCGGCGATGGCCTCGGCGAGTGCCACCATGCCCTCGCCGGTGGTGGCGGTGGTTTTCAGCACCGGCGTCTTGCCGCGCTCGCCGGACCGATAGGAGAGCGCGCCCTTGAGCTGCTGCACGGTGCGGTCGGCGCCTTCGCGGTCGGCCTTGTTGACCACCAGCACGTCGGCGATCTCGAGCAGGCCGGCCTTCATCGCCTGGATGTCGTCGCCGAGGCCGGGAGCGGAGATCACTACCCGCACGTCGGCGATCTCGGCGACGTCGATATCGGTCTGGCCGGTGCCCACCGTCTCCAGCAGAACGAGGTCCTTGCCGGCGGCGTCGAGCGCGTCGATCACGCGCACCGCGGCCGGGCACAGGCCGCCGAGATGGCCGCGGCTCGCCAGCGAGCGCATGAACACGCCGTCATCGTCGACGGTGGCCGACATGCGGATGCGGTCGCCCAGGATGGCGCCGCCGGAGATCGGGCTCGATGGATCGACGGCGATGATGCCGACTGTCTTGCCTTCGCTGCGCACGTGGCGGGTGAAGGCGTTGAGCAGGGTGGACTTGCCGGCGCCGGGCGGGCCGGTGAAGCCGATCACCAGCGCATGGCCGAGGTAGGGCTGCATGGCGCGCAGCAGGGCGGGGGCCACGGGCGAGAGGCGTTCGAGCTCCGTGACGGCGCGGGCGATGGCGCGGCGTTCGCCGGCGCGCATGCGGGCGATGAGATCGGCATGGTCGGGAGAATCGGCCGGCGGGGTGCGGGCCTTGGCTTTGCGTTGCGACATGGGCGTTGGATAGGGGCCCTCGGACCGGGACGCAACGGGCCTGTGGTCGCCGTCCCCAATAGCCGGGGGATGGCAAACGCCGCAACCCAGCCACGCCGCCGCCGACCTGGTGCCGGAAAGAGAGGTGCCTGGGTCCCAACCTTCGCCGGGCTCGGGCCGCGGGTGACGCAAATTCGACTGGGGGACGATTAAGCGTTCAGCGTTCGTGCGCCTTGCCGGGCGCGGGCGGCTGGGGCAAGGCTGGCCGCCAGGACGATGCGGACCGCCAAATGCCCCACACTGCTTATCACGAGGTCGAGGCCGGCACGCCCCGGGAGCTGGGGCGCAAGCTGGGCCTGCTGTTTGGCGAGGACATGCACGCCAGCGTTGCCGAGGCGCGCGGGGAGCGCGGCTGGAAGGCGCGCGCGGGGCCGGCGCGGCAGCTCCTGCGCGCTACCGAAACGCACTTCCCGCGGCTCGTGGAGGAATTGGAGGCCTACGCGGAGGCCGCCGATGTCGCGCTGCTCGATCTGTGGATGGTGATGCTGGAGGATGAGCTTGGCGCGCTGGCGCCGGAGAAATGCACCACCGTCGTCACCAACGGCGGCCGGCTGATCGCGCACAACGAGGACTGGGACCCGGAGGCGGCGGATGCGATCTGCGTCCTGAAAAAGCGCATCGGTGACGTCACGGTTCTGGAGTTGCACTACGCCGCGACCCCGCTCGGCGGCAGCGCGCTCAGCATCAGCTCGCACGGGTGGGTGCAGGCCATCAACTCGCTCGACCACAACGACCGGCAGGTGGGCGTGCCCCGCAACGTGGTCGCACGCTGGCTGTCGCAGACGCGCGACCTCGAAGGGGACGTGGCGCGGCTCAAGAGCATCCCGCGCTCCTCCGGATACAATCATGTGCTGGTGAGTGCCGAGGGCGCGCTGTACGACCTCGAATGCACCGCCACCCGTGCCGCGCTCTCGCAACCCGCAACGCCCTTCGCACACACCAACCACTACCTGAGCCGCGAGCTCGTGGCGTTCGAGGACGGCGGCGAGGATCGGTCTACCCGCAAGCGCTATGAGCGCGCCTGTGCGCTGGCGCGCGATCCGATGTCGGTTGCGCAGGTGATGGCGCTCGGCAGTGACGCGACCCAAGGGGCGACCAACAGCATTCTCAATCGCAACACCATCGCGCGCGCAGTGGTCGATTTCGACGCGCGTGCCGCCAGCATCTGGCTGGCGCGCGAGAAGCAGAAGGGATGGGTGACCTATCCGCTCGATTTTCTGCCCGCGGCCGCATGGGCGTGAAGGTTGCGTCACAAGAGAGGAAAATATGGATCTGCAACTTGAAGGCAAGACGGCGCTGGTGACAGGCGCGAGCGCGGGCATCGGCCGCGGCATCGCGCTGGCGCTGGCGCGCGAAGGCGTTCGGCTGGCGATCATGGCGCGCCGCGCCACCGCGCTGGAAGAACTGGCCGGGCTGATTTCGGACGCCGGCGGAGCGAAGCCGGTGCCCGTCGTCGCCGACCTGATGCCGGAGGCGGCGCCGCAGCAGATCGCCGAAGCGGCGCTTGCAGGGTTGGGCCGCGTGGACATCCTGATCAATTGCGCGGGCGGCAGCCGGCCGTTCAAGGCCGACGCCAGCGAGGCGCAATGGGACGAGGCAATCACCCTCAATTTCACGCGCCAGCGCCAGCTTGCGCACCGGCTGCTGTCGCAGATGGCAGCGAGGCGCTGGGGGCGCATCGTCAACATCACCGGCAAGTCGGAGCCAGATGGGATCAACGGCGCGTTCTGCGCCAAGGCGGCGATGCATTCCTGGTCGAAGGGATTGTCGCGCGAGGCGGGGCGCGACGGCATTACGGTCAACTGCATTGCGCCAGGGCGGATCATGTCGGAGCAGATTGCGCGCAACTACACGCCCGAGTACCGGCAGTGGCAGTCCGAGCATGAGATTCCGATGGGCCGCTACGGCGAGCCGGAAGACATCGCGGGGCTGGTGTGCTTCCTTGCCTCCCCGCACGCAGGCTACATTACCGGCACGGTGATCCCGGTCGACGGCGGCCTGCGCCGCTATCAGTTCTGAAGCCTGTCGAAACATTAATAGAAAGGTGTAAGGCCGAGGCCTTGACAGGCGCGGCTGCCGTCGTAAGCAGGACGGCGCAAACGCACCGTCGCGGCAATCCGGCGCGCCATGCGCCGCGCCAGCACGTCGCCCAATCGCTCCTCAATGATGGCGTTCGTGATGCCGCGCAAGGTGCCCGCAAAGGCGGCTAAAGCGACGCAGTTGGAGGGACGCACATGGCGCTGCTGGTTGAAGCGCGCGACCTGCGCAAGCGGTTCGGCGACATCAACGCCGTCGACGGCATCTCGCTGCAGGTGGCCAAGGGCGAGGTGCTGGGTTTTCTCGGCCCCAACGGCGCCGGCAAATCGACCACCATGAAAATGCTGACCGGGTTTCTGGAGCCCGACTCCGGCAGCGCGCGCATCGCCGGCTTCGATACTTTCGACAACCCGATCGCGGCCAAGCGGGCGCTCGGCTATATGCCCGAAGGCGCCCCCAGCTACGGCGAGATGACGACGGGCGCCTTCCTCACATTCATCGCGGAAATCAGGGGGTTTCGCGGCGATGAGATGAAGCGGCGCATCGGCGTTGCCGTTGAAAAGGCGGCGCTCGGCAGCGTGCTCGAACAGCGCGTGGAGACCCTGTCGAAGGGCTACAAGCGGCGGGTTGGGATCGCACAGGCGATCCTGCACGACCCGCAGGTGCTGATCATGGACGAGCCGACCGACGGCCTCGACCCCAACCAGAAGCATCACGTGCGCAAGCTGATCGCGGAGATGGCGGCGGAGAAGGCGATCATCGTCTCCACCCATATCCTGGAGGAGGTGGAGGCGGTGTGCTCACGCGCGGTCATCATCAATCGCGGCCGGGTGGTGGCCGACGGCACGGCCGATGAGCTGATCCGCCGGCTGCCCCATCACGGCGCGGTGGCCCTGAAAGTGGCGGCCGACCGCGCCGACGCGGTGGCGCGCGCCCTGCGCGACTTCGGCGGCATCGCCACGGTTGAGAGGATCGGCGCCGCCGATGGCCGCGTGCACCTGCGGGCGATGCCGCGTAACGGCGCCGCGCTGGGCTCCGACCTCGCGGTGTTCATGCGCGAGAAGGCGATCGCGGTGGATGAGTATTTCATCGAGCGCGGCAGCCTCGACGACGTGTTCCGAAGGATTACCACCTCGGAGGAGGGCGCGGGCCATGCCTGAGTTCGCGCGCAACACCTGGGTGATCGCCAAGCGCGAGTTCAAGGCGTATTTCGCCACGCCGCTCGCCACCGTGTTCCTCACCATCTTCGTGGCGCTGACGGGCGCCTTCGCCTTCTACGTCGGCGGCTTTTTCGAGAAGGGCCAGGCGGACCTGACGAGCTTCTTCCAGTATCACCCCTGGCTCTACCTGCTGCTGGTGCCGGCGGTGGCCATGCGGCTATGGGCGGAAGAGCGCAAGTCCGGCACGATCGAGCTGCTGATGACCCTGCCCATCTCGCCGTGGGAGGCGATCCTCGGCAAATTTCTGGCAGCGTGGGGGTTCATCGGCGTGGCGCTGATCCTGACCTGGCCGATGTGGATCACCGTCAACGTGCTGGGCGACCCGGATAACGGGGTGATTTTCGCGAGCTACCTCGGCAGCTTCCTGATGGCCGGCGCGTTCCTGGCGATCGGCTCGTGCGTGTCCGCCCTCACCAAGAACCAGGTGATCGCCTTCATCGTCGCTTCCGCCATCTGCTTCCTGCTGGTGATGAGCGGGCTCGACCTGGTGCTCAACACGCTGCGGGCCTGGACGCCGGATTTTCTGGTATCGGCGGTGTCGTCGCTGAGCTTCCTGTCGCACTTCGAGCGCATCACCAAGGGGGTGGTCAACCTGTCGAGCCTGGTGTTCTACGTGTCGCTGATCGCCTTCGCCCTGTTCGCCAACAGGATCGCGGTCGAGCTCAAGAAAGCCGACTGAGGGAGCCCATGAGCAACACCGAACAGACACCCGAAAAGGCCCCCGCCCTGCAGGATCGGCTGACGACGTGGGCGGCGCGGCTGCCGCGCCATACGCTGGCCTGGGGCAGCCTGGGGCTGGCGCTGGTCATCCTGCTGTCGGTCAACCTGTTTGCGTCCTCCGCGCTGCGCGGGGTGAAGGCGGACGTCACCGAGAACCACCTGTTCACGATCTCAAAAGGCACCCGCTCGGTGCTGCACGACATCGACGAGCCGATCACGTTGAAACTCTACTATTCCAAGAAGCTCGGCGAGGTGGCGCCGAGCTACGGGCGCTATTTCGAGCGCGTGCGCGCACTGCTCGAGCAGTATCGCGACATCTCCGGCGGCAAGCTGCAGGTGGGCTTCTTCGACCCCGAGCCGTTTTCCGACGCGGAGGACCGCGCGGTGGCGTCCGGCCTGCGCGGCATCCGCATCAACCAGGAAGGCGAGACGGGATACTTCGGCCTCACCGGCAACAACTCCACCGACAACAGCGAGTCGATCGCCTTCTTCTCGGCCGACCGCGAGCCGTTCGTGGAGTATGATGTCACCAAGCTGATCTACACCCTTGCCCATCCCAAGAAGCGGGTGGTCGGGCTGATCGCAGGCGTGCCGGTGGACGGCGGCGCCAACCCTATGGCGATGATGGGCGGTCCGCGCCAGCTCCCGCAGCAGATGGTGATGGAGCAGATCCGCGAGTTCTTCGACGTCAAGACGCTGGACCAGGACATCAAGGAAATCCCGGCCGACGTGGACGTGCTGATGGTGGCGCAGCCCGACCGGCTGACGCCGGAAGCTGCGTTCGCCATCGACCAGTATGCGCTCTCCGGCGGCAAGGTGCTGGCGTTCGTCGATCCGGTGGCGGAGATGGGCCGCTCAGGCCCGATGGGCATCGGGCCCGGTGCTCCGGCGGCAGACTTCATCAAGGTGATGAAGGCGTGGGGCGTCGACTTCGATCCCAAGAAGGTGGCCGCCGACATCGGCAATGCGCGGCGCGTGCAGTTCGGCGGCGGCGCCCGGCCGACCGTTACCGACTACGTGGCGTGGCTCGGCCTCGGCCAGAACGCGCTGAATGCCAAGGATGTGCTGTCGGGCGGCATCGAGCGGCTGAACCTCGCCTCGCCCGGTTTCCTCACCAAGGCCGACGGCGCAACCACCCAGGTCGTCGGATTGCTGCACACCAGCCCGCGGGCGATGGAGATCCCGGCCGACAAGTTCGCCGGCATGCCCGATCCGGTCGGCCTGCTGCGCGGCTACAAGCCTGGCGGCAAGGAGCTGATGCTGGCGGCGCGCGTGACCGGCGAGGCCAAGAGCGCGTTCCCGGACGGGCCGCCGAAGGCGGAAGATAAGAAGGACGAGGGCAAGGCGGGCGAGAAGAAGGATGATGCTCCCGCGGCCAAGCCGGCGGAGAAGGGGGCAGCTGGTACCAAGGCGGACGAGAAGTCGAAAGACGCCAAAGCCGGCAAGCCGCACCTCACCTCGGGCCGCATCAATGTCATCGTCATTGCCGACACGGATCTGCTGTCCGACCAGTTCTGGGTCGACACCCGCGAGTTTCTCGGCCAGCAGGTGGCGATCCCCAACGCCAACAACGCGGCGCTGGTGGTCAATGCGCTCGACAATCTCTCCGGCTCCGATGCGCTGATCGGGCTGCGCGCGCGTGGCGCCGACAACCGGCCGTTCACCCTGGTGGACAACATCCGCCGGGACGCGGAGCGGCGCTATCGCGAGAAGGAGCAGGCGCTGACTGCCAAGCTGAAGGCGGCGCAGGACCAGCTCGCCAAGCTGGAAGCGGGCAGCGAGGACGGCAAGCTGTTACTGAGCGACGCCGACCGGCAGACGATCGAGAAGTTCCGCAACGACATGCTGCAGACTCGGCACGAGCTGCGCGACGTCAAGCGGGCGCTGCGCGAGGACATCGACCGGCTCGACGGCTGGCTGAAGTTCAGCAACATCGCGTTGGTGCCGCTTCTGATCGGCTTCGGCGGGGTGGGCTGGACCGCATTCCAGCGCCGCCGGCGCAGCGGCGGCAAGCCTGACGCAGGGAGGGACGCGGCATGAAGCCGAAATCCTTTGCGGTGCTCGCTATCGCGGCGGTGCTGAGCGCGGTGATCGCGCTTGCCACCTACGCCTCCAATAATCGCTGGTCGCAGGCGCGAACCGGTGGGCAACCGCTGTTCCCTGACCTGGCAGCGCAGGCGTCGCGCATCGCCAATGTCGAGATCAAGCGCGGCGACAAGACCTTGACGCTCGCCCGCGGCAAGGACGGCTGGGTGGTCGCCGGCCACGGCGACTACCCCGTCAAGCCCGGCGCCGTACGCAGCCTGCTGATCAAGCTTGGCGAGGCCGAGCTGGTGGAGCCAAAGACCCGTAACCGAGAGCGCTATGGCCTGCTCGACCTGGAAGACCCGGCCGCCAAAGACACCAAGGCGCATCTGGTGCGGCTGCTCGATGACAAGGGCGGCGTGGTCGCGGAAGTCGTGGTGGGCAAGAAACGCTGGGAGGCGTTCGGCCAGAGCCGCGCGGGCACCTACGTGCGCAAACCCGGCGATCCGCAGACCTGGCTTGCCAGCGTCGAGATCGACGCGCGCGAAACCGTGCCCGACTGGGTGCATAGCAAGGTGATCGACCTGGTGCCGAGCAAGATCGCCGGCCTCACGGTCGAGAACCCCGGCCAGCCGCCACTGAAGCTGGAGCGGTCCGGCACCGAAAAGACCAAACACGCGCTGGCGGCGATCCCCGAGGGCAAAAAGCTCAAGAAGGGTGCCGACGTCGACGATATCGTGCGGGCGGCCGGCTCGATCGAGCTGGAGGACGTGCGCAAGGCGGAAAGCACGCCCGTGGGTGACGTCGGCGTCGTGCAGATCGCCGGCGACGGCGGCCTGGGGATCACGCTGCGGCTGCACAAGGAGGGCGATGCCTATTGGCTTTCGGTCTCGGCGGCCGGCAAGGAGGGCGACGCCAAGAAGCAGGCCGACGACATCACCAAGCGCACCCAGGGCTGGGAATTCAAGGTGGCGTCAGCGAAAGCGCAGTCGATCCTGAAGAAGCAGGACGACCTGCTGGAGGCCAAACCGGCTCCGGCCGCAGCAGCAACACCCGCTCCAGGCGCGACATCGACCCCGGCAGCGACACCCGCACCTGCGCAGCAGTAGCAAGCGCTCGCCGGCGCGGCCCAACTCAGAAGAGCCCGCGCGGGCGCACGTAGGCCAGCGCCGCGGCGCCGACAACGACGAGCGCGAAAAACCAGCCGACCTCGCCCGGGTCCCGGCGGCCGCGCGCCAGCGCGTAGAGCGAGAACAGCAGGCCGAGCGCGGCCATCGCCTCGAAGCCGATCAGCACCGCGTGCCAAGCGCGGGCATCGCGGATGAGGTAGGCCCAGGCTGCCACCAGCACGCCGCCGCCGATGAAGGCCTTCTCGGGATCGTAGCTGAGCGCTTCGAACGCGATGGCGATCGCCAGTGCCAGAACCAAGACGACGGCAGGAACGAGCAGACTGGGGAGGATCGTCGCGCCGAGCGCCACGCCCTCGGCTGCAAGCGCCGGTGCAGAAGGCACCGCGCCAGCGAGCACCAGGCAGAGCAGAGGGCGGACAGCGCGCATCGGGGGCCTGGCGTTGTTGAAGGGCCCCGATCCCTCCCGTGCTTTGCGGGGGCGGTCAAGCCCGGACGCCCGGCGGGGAACCAAGCCGCCGGGGCGGCGGAGAGCTGAACCTTGGCGCAGGAATCAGGCCTTGCGCAGGCGATAGAAGCATGGCCGCCCGGTGCGAAGCGGCGGCGGCAGGCCGGACGCGTCGAACGGTGCTTCGTCGATCACGCGCCAGGAGGAAAAGACATTCTCCAGGTCGGCTCGGCTGGCGCCGCGCGGCAGAGGCCAGCGCCGGCCGGGCGCCCACGCCAGGATCAGCATGGTTGCGCCGGAGGCGGCCAGCGCATCCAGTTCCCGCGCGACCGCCCGGCGCTGAGAATCCGACAATCCATGGAGGGCGCCGAAATCCCACACGAACTGGAACTCCGGCTCGATGCCGGCGGCGCGCATCGCGGTCGCGTCCCCTTGCACGAAGCGAACCCGGACCCCGGCCTCGGCGGCGTGCTTGCGTGCGGCCTCGATGGCGGAGCCTACGAGGTCGATGCCCGTGGTTTGCCAGCCGCGTTTGGCGAGCTCGATCGACCAGTGCCCCCGGCCACAGCCCAGATCGAGTGCCCTTCCGTAGGGCGGCGTGCGCTCGGCCTCTTCGCGATCCAGCAAGGCGGCGATGTGAGTTGCAGCGGGCCCGTGTCTCGCCGCATTTTCCCAGGGCGCAAAGTTCACCATGTAGGAAAGCGTGTAGAACAGGCTCACGGCGTCCCTCCCTGGCCGGGCAACGAGCGAGGCGCACTGGGGTTCCAAAAAAATTCAGCCGGGCCCAAGGGCTCGTGGCCGCCCAAGGCCCTAAAACCAAACCCCGGGAAAACGGTAGCGCGGGCGCATGGTGGCGGGTCCAACCCCGACCATCGTCACCATCGGCGTTTCCTTGACGTCGAGCGCGGCGGGGAGCGCGCCACGCCCCAGAGCCTCCAGGCGTGCGATGCGCTCGGCTGTCGGCGGATGCGAGCGCAGCAGCGAGGGCTGCGGAATGCGCCGGCCGGGAACGGGCAGCGCCATGTCCTCCCAGAAGGAGCCCTGATGGCGCTCGAGCTTGGCGAGCGCGGCGGCGAGGCCCGCAGGATCGCCGGTGAGCTGGGCGCCCTCGAAATCGGCGTCGTACTCGCGGGTGCGCGACAGGCCGAGTTGAATGAGGCTGCCGATGGTGGGCGCCAGATAGAGCAGGACGAGAGCGGAAAAGGATATGTCGGATTCGCCGAGCAGCATCGCCGGCAGGTTGAGGATTGCCAGAATGACGGCGAGATAGGAGAGCGTCTGCATCAGGCGCGTCATGACGTCGGCGAGGCTCATGACCGCGAGGTCGTTGTTGCGCACATGGCTGAGCTCGTGGGCCAGAACGCCCGCCAGCTCGCGCAGGGTGAGGCGGCGCAGCAGTCCTTCGGTGACCGCGATGATGGCGCGATCCGGCGTGCCGGCAGCGAAGGCGTTGAGCGTCATGCTGGGAATTACGTAGAGTCTCGGCAGATTTGCGAGGCCGGCGCGCTCGCCGAGCTGGCGCAGGATGTCAAGGATCTGCGCGCCGTGGCCGGGGTCGAGCGGGCGCGCACGGAACATCCGCATCACCATTTCGGCCGGCAGGCGCGGGGCGAAGGCGTAGACGAGGCCGACGACGACCAGCGTGGCCGCCACGCCCATCGCCCCCCACAACAGCCACGCCGAGAACGCCGTGACGAGGCCGAGGCCGCCGACCAGAAGGGCCGACTGCATTTCGTTCTTGGCCTTGTGCGCGCGGCGGCTTTCGTCGTCGAGTAAATGAGTCATCGAAATATGGCCCGCCCTGCCGGCGGCAGGCAGCCGACGCCGCCGGATTCCCCGCTGCCCACCATAGGGGCAACCGGCCGCGAGGGCAAAGGCGGCGGTCGATGACGGAGGGCGCAGGGGGCGAGGGGAGGAACGGCTACAGCTTCTCGGGCGCAATGCGCGCAGCCTGTGGGCCGGTTTGCGCCCGCGCCAGCCCGCGGGAAATGGCCGGCACAACCTCGTCCACGGACCCGACCACCGCATACTTGATCGCAAGGCCGGGGCGAATGAACCGGTTCCGCTCCATGTGGCGGAACAGGGCGACGAGTGGATCCCAATAGCCCAGGACATTGACCAGAACGAGCGGCTTGTTGTGCTGGCCGATCTGATTCCAGGTGAGCTGCTCGACAAACTCCTCGAGCGTGCCGATGCCGCCCGGCAGCGCGACGAACGCGTCGGCGCGCTGGTACATCTGCAGCTTGCGCTCGTGCATGTCGTTGGTGACGATCAGGTGGGCCGAGCGCATGGCGTGCTCGGCCCGGATAAGAAACTCGGGAATGATTCCGACCACGCGGCCCCCGGCGTCGATTGCTGCCTGCGCCAGTTCGCCCATCAGGCCGCGACCGCCGCCGCCGTAAATCAGGCCGATGTTCTGCGCGGCGAGGTGCCGGCCCAGGGCGCGCGCGGCTTCCGCGTAGGCCGGATCGGACCCGAGCCCGGAGCCACAGTAGACGCAGACGCTGGACGGCGCCGAGGCGGGCGCCCGCCCCGCGGCGGTGGCGGATTTGCGGGTTCGGGGGTGGGAGCGGGACTTGCCTCGGTCTGCCATGCGATGCCTTCTTGTTGGTGTCGGTTTTGCCGGAAGCGCGCACAACGGGTGCGGCGCGCGCGGGGCCAAAATGGGGCGGCCGGCGAGCCGGCGGGATGGGCGTTTGCGGCCTTGGCGTGATGTGGCTAAGGTCGGGCTCGGTTGCTGGTCCGTCCCTCTTAGCATCCGGCTGCGAGGGGCGGAACACATCCCGCGTTTGGCTCGCGGGAGCTGGAAAAACGACGGGCGGCGCCCCGATGAAATGTGCACGCCTCCTGACACTCGCGCTGCCGGCCGCTCTCCTGGCCGGCGCGGTGGCGAGCGCCGCCAGAGCCGACGGCGGCGGCGTGGCGTCCTCACCGGAGGTGCGCGCCCGGGCGGAGGAGTTGGCGCGCGAAGCGAGCCGCCGCTACGACGAAGTGATGGGCTTGAAGCGCGTCGCGCAGGCGGCGCCCGCTGACAAATCAAGCCCCGCCGAGCCCGGCGGGCAGTCAAAAACAATTCCGTCCTGGCTGTCGGACTGGCTCGCGCAATCCAACAGCGCCTACCGCAGCCTGGTTCGCCGCCTGTTTTCGGGGGGCGAGGGAAGCCCCGCACCGGATGCACGCCCGCCGGCCTCAGTGGTGCGCCGCAGCCAGCCGGCGGAGCCCGCGACCGGCTGGGACTGGCTGACGCGAGCCGACAAGGGGTTCCAGGCGGTGATGCGCAAGCTGTCGGTCGAGCAGCCGTGGGGTCTCGCCAGGGACATCGCGGAAGCGAAGGCCGCGCGGGAGAAGCAGGCAGCTGCGGCGCGAGCGGCCGCCGCCGCGAAGGCCGAGCAGGAAAAGGCAGCGGCCTCCGCCGAGGCGCGCAAGCGGGCAGAGGCCGTCGCCCGCGCCAACGCGGCGGCCGAGGCAAAGCGTAAGGCCGCCGCCGACAAGGAGAAGCAGGCAGCGATCCAGGCCGAGCAGGCACGCAAGCGAGCGGAGGCGGAAGCCCGCGCCAAGGCCGAAGCGGCATGGCTGGCCGCGCTGGAGCGGCGGCAGGCGGAAGACCGGAAGGTTGCCGCAGCGAAGGCGGAACAGGAGCGGCGCGCCGCGGAAGCGGCCCGCGCGCAGCAGGAGAAGCAGGCTAAGGAGGCTGCGGCCGCTAAAGCGGAACAGGACCGGCAGCGTGCTGCGGCCGTGGCAAAGGCGGAACAGGAACAGCGCGCAGCGGAGGCGGCACGGGCGCAGGAACAGGCGCGGCAACGCGAAAAGCAGGCGCAAGAGGCGGCCGCCGCCAAAGCGGAACAGGAGCGGCGCGCCGCGGAAGCGGCCCGCGCACAGCAGGAGAGGCAGGCTAAGGAGGTTGCGGCCGCCAAAGCGGAACAGGAGCGGCAGGAGGCGCAGCGGCGAAATGCCGAGGCACGCCTGAAGGCGGACCAGGACCGGCAGCGTGCCGCAGCCATAGCAAAGACCGAACAAGAACGTCATGCGGCGGAAGCGGCACAGGCACGGCAGCGGCAACAGGAGAAGCAGGCAACACAGGCCGCCGACCGGGCGCACCAGCAGGCGCAGGCGCCCCAACCGCATGACATGAACGTCCCGACCTCGGGCGAGGACCATGCGGCATCGCCGCCCGCCACGCTCCCGGCACCGACAGGGCGCACCAAGGTGAACGCCGCCCGCCCTCGCGCGCATGACGCAAAGCGGCGCCACAAGCGCCCGGCCCACCGCAGGCCTCACCGGCGCCAGGCGCCGCAGTGCCCCGAGTTCAGCGAGGCAACGCCTGCCTCCCGCTGGTCCAGGGCCCGTGACGACGAGACCGGGTGGGGAACCGCCGAACGGCACTATGGCGCCGGCCGCCTTTACCCGCGCATCTCCGCCGCCAACCAGCGCCTCGTGCGTGAGCCGGATGTGGTGTGGGCCTGCCTGCGGTTCTACATTCCCCCCATGCGGACAGGCTGACAGCCAGAAAATCTGGCGGGAAAACGCGCTGACGCGGCAGCGGCGCGGGTCCAGGAGCGGGCGAATGCAGCAATACGATCGGGCTTCGGCGGGCGGTGCGCTGGCGCGCGTCTGGGCGCGCATTACCGCCGAAGAGGGCCGCCTGCGCGTCGTGCGCGGCCTGCTGCCCTACATCTGGCCCGCTGACCGGCGCGACCTGCAGATCACGGTGGTGGCCTCGCTGGTCCTGATGCTGCTCGCCAAGATCGCCACCGTCGCCATGCCGTTCACCTACAAGTGGGCGACCGACGCCCTGGTCGCCGCCGCCGGCGGCCACAATCCCACAGGGCAGGACGTCAACTGGCTGATCGGCGCGCCGGTGCTGGCGATCCTGCTCTATGGCGCCGTCCGTATCGCCATGACCCTGCTGATCCAGTTGCGCGAAGGCCTGTTCGCCAAGGTGGCAATGCATGCGGTGCGCAAGCTGGCGCTTGAAACCTTCGAGCACATGCACCGCCTCTCGCTGCGCTTCCACCTGGAGCGCAAGACCGGCGGTCTCACGCGCGTGCTGGAGCGTGGCCGGGTCGGCATCGAGAACATCACCCGCATGACGCTGATGACCTTCGTGCCGACCATCGTCGAATTCGCGATGGTGCTGGTGATCTGCGCAACAGCCTTCGACTGGCGCTACGTTGCCGTCGTCTCTGCGATGATCGTGCTCTATCTCTGGTTCACTGTGGCGGCGACCAACTGGCGCATCAAGATCCGGCGCACCATGAACGAGAGCGACAGCGACGCTAACACCAAGGCCATCGACAGCCTGCTCAACTACGAGACCGTGAAGTATTTCGGCGCCGAAGACTGGGAAACGCGCCGCTACGACGCGTCGATGGTCCGCTATGAGGATTCCAGCATCCGGAGCTACACCTCGCTCGCCGTGCTCAACACCGGCCAGGGCATCATCTTCGTCGTCGCACTGACTGCCTGCATGGTAATGGCCGGGCTCGACGTGGCGGCCGGCGCGCGCACGGTCGGCCATTTCGTCATGGTCAACGCGCTGCTGCTGCAACTTTTCATCCCGCTGAATTTCATGGGCATGGTCTATCGCGAAATCAAGCAGTCGCTGACCGACATCGAGCGCATGATGGACGTGCTCGCGCGCACGCCCGAGATCGCCGACCGCCCGGGCGCGGTGCCGCTGGTCGTCAAGGGCGGCACCATCCGCTTTGACGACGTCCGGTTCTGCTACGACCCCGAGCGGATCATCCTCGACGGCCTGTCTTTCGAGGTGCCCGCGGGCAAGATGGTTGCCATCGTCGGGCCGTCGGGAGCCGGCAAGTCCACCGTCTCGCGCATCCTTCTGCGCTTCTACGACGTGGCCGGCGGCAGCGTGACGATCGACGGGCAGGACATTCGCGACGTCACCCAGCGCTCTCTCCGCGCCGCGCTCGGTGTCGTTCCGCAGGATACCGTGCTGTTCAACGACACCATCCTCTACAACATCCGCTACGGCCGTCCGGATGCCACGGAAGCGGAGGTGCGCGCCGCCGCCCGCATGGCACAGATCGACTCCTTCGTCAGCGCGCTGCCTGAGGGCTATGCCACCATGGTTGGTGAGCGCGGCCTGAAGCTCTCGGGCGGCGAGAAACAGCGCGTTGCCATCGCTCGCACGCTGCTCAAGGGTCCACCCATCCTGATTCTGGACGAGGCCACCAGCGCGCTCGACAGCCACACTGAGAAGGAGATCCAGGACGCGCTCGATCTGGTGGCGAAGAACCGCACCACGCTGGTGATCGCCCATCGTCTGTCGACCATCGTCGGGGCGGACAACATCCTGGTGCTGGACCGCGGCCAATTGGTCGAGCAGGGCACGCATGGCGAGCTGCTGGCCCGCAACGGCCTCTACGCCAGCATGTGGAACCGCCAGCGGCAAGCCGAGAAGGCGCGCGAGGAGCTTGCCCAGGCGCTGGCCGAAGAAAGCCTGCGCATCAGAGACGGGCGACTCCTCGCCGCCGGCGGCCGGGAGAAGCTTGCCGATGACGTCCCGCAGGAGGAGCGCGGCAGCCTCGGCAGCCGGGTGGAGCCCGCAACCTGAAGCTCCAGCGGTAAGCACAACACGCCGGGCCTTGGCATCCTGCGGTTCTCTGACTAAAGTCAACTAATGCGCCAAGAGCATGTGGCCGGTATCCGCCGCTTCAACAGGGTTCTCACCCTTCGCGTGGGTGCGCTCGACCAGAGCTATCTTCGCCGCGGGCGTCCGCTCGGCGAGGCCCGCGTCCTGTTCGAGCTGGCGCATGCGGCCGACCTGCGCGATCTGCGCGCCAAGCTCGGGCTCGATTCCGGCTATCTCAGCCGTCTTTTGCGGTCGCTGGAAAAGCAGCAGCTCATTGTCGTCAGCGGGCACGCTGCGGATGCCAGGGTGCGCCGGGCCCGCCTCACCGCGAAAGGCCGCGCCGAGTACCGCGCCTATGAGAAGCTGTCCGATGCGCTGGCGCACGCAATCCTCGAGCCGCTTGAGGAGCACGAGCGCGCGGAATTGACGAGCGCCATGCGGCGCGTGGAGCGCCTGATCGGTCTCTCCGCGGTTGAGGTGGAAGTGGTCGCACCCGCGAGCAGGGAGGCGAAATACTGCCTGGGCGAATATTTTCGGGAGCTGGCGCGCCGGTTTGACGCCGGCTTCGATCCCCGCCGCAGCAATCCTCTGTCCGAGGCGGAGATGGCGCCGCCCGCCGGCATGTTCGTTGTTGCCCGCCTCGAGGGTCGCATCGCGGGCTGCGGCGCGCTCAAGATCGGCAAGGGCGTGGGCGAGATCAAGCGCATGTGGACGCATCCATCGGCCCGCGGGCACGGAGTCGCCAGGGCCGTGCTGCGACGGCTCGAGCACATGGCGCGTGACAGAGGCGTCAACGTTCTTCGACTGGAGACCAACCGCGCTTTGAAGGAAGCCCAGGCGCTCTACCGCAGCGAAGGCTTTCGCGAGGTAGCCGCGTTCAACGCGGAAGCCTACGCCCACCACTGGTTCGAGAAGACGTTGCAGCGCTAGGCGGCTGCGACTTCCGTGTCGTCCACGGCCACGCTGTGGAGGTCGCCGACAAGGTCGTAAATAACGCCGGACTCAGCAAAATTGATGCGCGGCCGCTCATCGAAATACTCCGACATGACCGACTCGAGCACCGTCGTGCCAAACCCGCTGCGGGTTGGCGGCGAGACCGGCGGCCCGCCCTGTTCGCGCCAGCAGAAGCTGAACCGTGGCGCCCCGTTTCCGCGCGCGATGGCCCAGTTGATCGACACCCGGCCGGTCGAATTCGACAGGGCGCCATACTTGACGGCGTTGGTAGCAAGCTCGTGCAGAGCCAGGCTGAAATTCTGCGCCGCCGTCGCGGTCAACAGCAAGTCTGGTCCGGCGGCCTGCACGCGGCCGGCGTAGGGACTCATCTCCCTGCCAACCACGTCGGCGAGGTTGGCGCCCTGCCATTGGGTGTCCATCAGCAGGGCGTGGGTTTGCGCGAGGGAGCCGAGGCGATCGATGACGGCGGCTTCCGCCTCCTCCACGCTGGATTTGCCGGCGAAGCTCCGCGTGATCACCGCTTGCACCACCGCAAACAGGTTCTTGGTGCGATGCTGGATTTCGCGCGCCAGCATCTCCTGTCGCGCTTCCGCCTCTTTGCGCTCCGTGATGTCGCGCGCGATCTTTGAAGCACCAACCACCACGCCGTTGGAGTCCATCACGGGTGAGACCGCAAGTGATACGTGGATGAGGCGCCCATCCTTGTGCTGACGGACGGTTTCGTAGTGATCGACGCGCTGCCCAGCCCGGATCCGATTCAGGATCTCGGTTTCCTCGTTGTAGCGGTCGGCCGGGATCAGCGTAAGAATGGATTTACCGACCATCTCCTCGGCAGTGTAGCCGAAGACGCGCTGGGCGCCCTTGTTCCAGCTCGTCACGATGCCATTGACGTCCTTGCTGACGATGGCGTCGTCGGACGACTCCACGATGGCGCCAAGGCGGGCGTTCGCTTCCGCCGCGCGTTGGCGCTCCCGTTCGGCGCGCAGCCGTTCCAGCGCGAAACCCACCTGCCGCGCGATCGTCAGCGCGAGGTTGACTTCTTGCTGCACGTAGAGGTGGGGCCGGGAGTAGTAGGTCATGAACTTGCCGACCAGTTCCCCGTGCACCACAATCGGAATGAAGGCGAGGGCGCCGATGCCTTCGGCGGTGATCGTGGCCTTCAATTCATCAGACAGGTCCGAAGCCTCGACGTCGGGAACGCGGATCGTTTCCGGCTCCTTGGTGTCGCGCGTCCATGGCGAGTGTCCTTCGACCGCGGCGCGATAGCCGTCGCTCAGCCCGCGCCAGGCGATGAACCGCATCACGCCGGCGTCGTCGAAGGTGAGGATGGCCGCGCGATCGCAGCCCAGCGCACGGCTGATAGCGTCCAGCGCGGCCTCGCACGCCTCGCGCTGCGAGGCTGCGCGAAACAGCCGGTCCGTCAGTTCATAGAGGGCGCTCTGCTCGTCGCGATGTCGGGCAAGCTCCGCCTCCGCCTGCTTGCGGTGTGAAATGTCCATCAGCATGTTGATGCCGCCAATGAACGTGCCCGCGGCATCGAACAGTGGCGTCGGATACGGAATGAACGGCACGCGCGCGCCATCGGGCCGCTCGAGCACGGCCTCCGCGCCCCTGATCGGGCTTGCTTCCCGCAGGGCGATAGCCATCGGGCAGAGTTCGTGCGGGAGATGAGTGCCGTCGGGACGGTACATTTTCCAGGAGCCGCAGTATTCCGCCTTGCCGAGTTCTGGGCGGTAGCCCCACAGATCCGCGGCGGCCGCGTTGTAGTAGGTTATGCGTCCTTCGGCGTCGGTGATGTAGACCGCCACCGGCAGCGCCTCCAGCACCTCGGTGTGCGCGAGCACGTTGCTCGCAGGCTCTTCGAAAGTTGAAATCCCAGCCGGCGCGGCGCCATTGGCCTTTGTCCCGTTCGCATTCATTGCGCCGGCCGGCAGGCGAAGATGGACGCTCAGTCCGAGGCAGGAGGAGTCGAACGTCAGATCGGCACGCAGGCGCTTGCTCAGGGCACGCATGACCGCAAGCCCTGCGCCGCCATCGCGCTCCGGATCGAAATTTTCAGGGAAGCCAACTCCGTCGTCACACACCGACACCGTTGTGCGGCCTTCGGCGTCGCTCTCGCAAGCAACCGTGATCTTTCCGATGACGCCGGAAGGGTGTGCGTAGAAGAGGGCGTTGTCGATCGCCTCGCTCACCACGGTGCCGACCAGCGCCGCATCCGAAAGCGCGATCGAGGGTCCGTGCACGGGTCGCGCTATGCTGCCGGGGTAGTCCGCTTTGGCGATACGCTGAGCACAAATCGCATCGAGCAACTCAGCAAGCGGAAGGTGGCCGCCAGGTCTCTCCGGCACAGCTCCGTCGCCGGAATGGACTCGAACTACGTACTCGGTACTAGGGTTTGGTTGTGCCATACATTTTCCGCCGCTAAAGAAGAATTCTTAGGCATAACGCATTGGGCGCGCAAGCAAACAAATCTCGACTATTCAAGCACTACTGGTGGTTCTTTGGCAGACGACAAACTCTGTTCAGGTTTGTCATTGGTGGGCTAGAGCGGAGGGGACGATTAAACCCAAAAGACATACGAAGAGGGCGATAGCGTTGTCAGCTCATATCAAGCGGAATGAGTAGTTGACGCAAATGGCATGAGTACATAACTTTGGGACGCACGCGAGAGACGGAGGATCGACGTGTCCGAGCTGACGAGGGGCGAACGCCTCCAGATCATGCTGACGCGCGAGGAGGTGCAGGCGCTCGACGATTGGCGTTTCGAAAAGAGGATGCCAAGCCGCGCTGCCGCAGTTCGTGAGCTCCTGAAACGCGGACTGTCGGCGGAAGGTTTCACGGTCGCCACGCAGGGCGCGAAGTCGCAAGATTTCGGCATGCTCAAGGAAGCTGAGCCAGAAGCTTAATTTCCCCGGCCCGCCTTCGAATTCGATAAGCATCCGGGCTGGCGTCCCTTGCGCCGTTGCGCGCCGCCTCACAGTATGCGGGACCTCTGCAAGGGCCCGCCACCATGGACGATGACGCCGGTTCCGAGGAGCTGTGGCCTCGCGTCCGCCGTCAGGCAGCGACCCTGGGACGCCACGCTTGGCTTGGCCTGCGCCGGCTGGCCCATGAAGCGCGGCCGGCGCTGCGAGCGTTCTGGAGCGTCGCCAAGCCTGTTCTGCGCAGCACCGGGCTATTCCTGCTGGCGCTGCTCATCGTGTTCGAGGAGTGGGGCTGGCGGCCGCTTGCCGGGCTGGTGGCGCGGCTCGCACGCTGGCGACCTTGGGCGCAGGTCGAATACGCCATCGCCCGGCTGCCCCCTTACGCGGCGCTGTTCGTTTTCATCCTGCCGACGGCCCTGCTTCTGCCGCTGAAATTCCTGGCCCTGTTTCTGATCGCCAAGGGGCAGGTGATGATGGCAGGCGCGCTGTTCATTGCGGCCAAGATCGTGGCCACCGCCCTGGTCGCGCGTCTTTACATTCTCACGCAGCCGGCCCTGATGCAGATCGGCTGGTTCGCCGTCGCGCACGACCGCTTCATGCCCTGGAAGACCGCGCTCACTGATCGCGTACACGCTTCCTGGGCGTGGCGCATCGGGAGGCTGTGGAAGGAGCGGGGCAAGCGGCTTGCCGTAACGCAATGGCGCCACTTGCGTCCTACGGCACTGGCCGCGGCCGCGTGGGCCGGCGTAGTGGCGCGCCGCCTGAGGATCTTCGCCGAGCGCGCGGTCCGCCAGCTCAGGCAGCGCTGGGTAGCCCCGCGCTGAGCCGGACAGCCTAGTCGAGCACGTGGCTTACCATGCCGTCGGCAAGCTTCGGCTCGAACCACGTCGACTTCGGCGGCATGATCGCGCCGGCGTCGGCGACCGCCATCAAGTCTTCCATCTGCGTGGGATAAAGCGCGAAGGCGACCTTCATCTCACCGCTGTCGACGCGTCGCTGCAACTCGCCAAGACCGCGCCCGCCGCCGACGAAATCGATGCGCTTGTCGGTCCTCGGGTCGGAGATGCCGAGCAGCGGCTCGATCAGGTTGCGCGACAACAGCGTGATCGGCAGCCGCTCGAGCGCAGCGCCCTGCGGAAGATCGCCCTTCAGCCGCAGCAGGTACCAGCGCCCGTCCACGTACATGCCGGCCTCGTTGGCTGCCGACGGCCGCGCCGGCTCCGGCGAAGACGTCAGCGTGAAGCGCTGGCCGATCTCCTCCAGCAGCCGTTCCGGCGTGCGGCCGTTGAGATCGCGGATGAGGCGGTTGTAGTCGAGGATCGCCATCGCATGATGGGGAAAGATCACGCTCAGGAAGTAGCGGTGCGGCCCCTCCTGCGTGCCGCGGGCCGCCGCGACGCGCGCCGCCGCTGCCGAGCGATGATGTCCGTCGGCGATGTAAATCGCCGGCAGCGCCTCGAACGCCTGGGTCAGCTCATCCATCGGTGCTTTATCGCCGATCACCCACAGGTCGTGCGTGACGTCGCCATCGGCGGTGACGGTGACGTCGGGGTCGCGATCGGTCGCGCGCTTCAGCGCCCGGTCGATTTCCGGCGCATGCGGGTAAGCCATCATCACTGGACCGGTCTGCGCGTTGAGCGCCTCGATCTGGCGCACGCGATCGGTCTCCTTCGCCGGCGTGGTCAACTCGTGCTTGCGGATGCGGCCATTCTCGTAGGCGGCGATGGAGGCCACGCACGCAAGACCCGTCTGCCGCCGGCCCTGCCAGGTCGTGCGGTAGGCGTAGTAGTGGGGCTGCGCGTCGCGCGTCAGCACACGTTCCGCCACCATCCGCTGCAGGTTCTCCGCCGCCTTGCGGTACACCGCCTCGGAATAGGGATCGGTATTCGGCGGCAAATCTATCTCCGCCTTGGAGACATGCAGGAAGCTCCACGGCCTGCCCTTGGCGCGCTCGCGCGCCTCCGCGCTCGACAGCACGTCGTAAGGCGGGGCCAGCACCTCCCGCGCCCGGGACGGAACTGGGCGCAATGCTCGAAACGGTTGGATGAGGGTCAACGGACCTTCTCCCTGTCTTTATGTGTTTTTTGCTGTGGCCTATGGTTTAACCATCCACCCGCGCACTGACAACGCCCCTGCGGCCCGGTGCCTCGGCGCGGCGCATGCGCGTCGATGCAAAGCGCCGCCATCCTGGCTATTTGCGTTCATCGCGCCTCATGCCCTATCTGAGTCATGATGGCCGATCCAACCCAGCGCACGATCCTCATTGCGGGTCCGACCGCCAGCGGTAAATCCAAGCTTGCGCTGGCACTGGCGGCGCGCGTGAACGGTGTCATCATCAATGCCGACAGCATGCAGGTCTATCGCGAGCTGCGCATTCTCACCGCGCGCCCGTCCGCGGCCGAGGAAGCGCGCGCCCCGCACGCGCTGTATGGTTTTGTTTCGGGCGCGGAGGCCTATTCAGCGGGCCGGTACGTGGCGGATGCGGAGAGCGCCATCGCCGAAGCGCGCCGAGGCGGGCGTGTGCCGATCCTCGTTGGTGGCACCGGCCTCTACTTCAAGGCGCTGCTGGAAGGCCTTTCCCCCATCCCCGCAGCCGACCCGCAGGTGCGCGCCTACTGGCGCGCGCAGGCCGAACTGCGGCCGGCGCCGGAGTTGCACGCGCTGCTCGCCCAGCGCGACGCTGCTACGGCCGCCCGGCTGATGGCCACCGACAAGCAGCGCATCGTGCGCGCGCTTGAGGTCCTCGAGACGACCGGGCGCTCGCTTGCAGACTGGCAGCGCCAGCCCGGCACTCCGGTGCTGCGCGCCGACGAAACCGTCCGCCTGTTGGTTCTGCCTGATCGTGCCGCGCACCGAGTGGCGATCGAAACACGCCTCGCGGCCATGCTGGCGGGCGGAGCGCTGGAGGAGGTGCGCGAACTCCTGGCGCTCGGGCTCGACCCGCAACTCCCGGCCATGCGTGCTCTCGGAGTCCGCCCGCTGGCGGCGCATCTCAAGGGCGAACTCTCCCGCGAGAATGCCGCTGCCGCCACGCTCGGCGAGACCCGGCAGTACGCCAAGAGACAGCTCACGTGGCTCAGGAGAAATATGATTACGTGGAGATCCATCGACCCGCAACAAATGGAACAGTTTCCGCATTCGATATTGGCATTTATTGATCGTTAGGGTTGACCCGCGAGACTCCCATCAGTACGTTCCGCGCCCAAATGGCGAGACTGCCGGGAGAATTCGCAATGGCTTTGAAAATGACGGGCGCCGAGATGGTCATCCGGGCGCTGGCGGACCAGGGCGTGGAGCACCTGTTCGGCTATCCCGGCGGCGCTGTGCTGCCCATCTACGATGAGCTGTTCCAGCAGGACAAAGTCCAGCACGTGCTGGTGCGCCAGGAGGGCGGCGCGGTGCACGCCGCGGAGGGCTACGCGCGCTCCACCGGCAAGGTCGGCGTCGTGCTGGTGACCTCCGGTCCCGGCGCCACCAATTCCGTCACCGGCCTCACCGACGCGCTGATGGACTCCATTCCCGTCGTCTGCATCACCGGCCAGGTGCCTACGCACCTCATCGGCAACGATGCCTTCCAGGAATGCGATACGGTCGGCATCACGCGGCCTTGCACCAAGCACAACTGGCTAGTGAAGAGCGTCGATGATCTGGCGCGCATCCTGCACGAAGCTTTCTACGTTGCGCGCACCGGGCGGCCCGGCCCCGTCGTCGTCGACATTCCCAAGGACGTCCAGTTCGCCACCGGCACCTACACCGGCCCGAAAGACGTGCGGCACAAGACCTACGCGCCGCGCCTCAAGGGCGACCCGAAAGTGATCGCGCACGCCGTGGAGCTGATGGCGTCCGCCAAGCGACCGATCCTCTACACGGGCGGCGGTGTCATCAATGCGGGGCCGAAGGCCTGCCAGCTTCTGCGCGAGCTTGTCCGCCTCACGGGCTTTCCCATCACCTCGACGCTGATGGGCCTCGGCGCGTTCCCCGCGTCGGGCAAGGAGTGGCTCGGCATGCTAGGCATGCATGGCACCTACGAGGCCAACATGGCCATGCATGACTGCGACGTCATGGTGTGCATCGGCGCACGCTTCGACGACCGCATCACTGGCCGCATCGACCAGTTCTCACCGCGCTCCAAGAAGATCCACATCGACATCGATCCCTCCTCTATCAACAAGAACGTGCATGTCGACCTGCCCGTGATCGGCGATGCCGGCTACGTGCTGGAGGAGCTGATCCGTACCTGGAAGATGAAAGCGGCCATCATCGACAAGGTCGCGCTGAAATCGTGGTGGGCACAGATCGACAAATGGCGGGCGAAGAAATGCCTGGCCTACAAGCCGTCCGGCGACGTGATCATGCCGCAGTACGCCATCCAGCGGCTGTACGAGCTGACAAAGGATCGCGACACCTACATCACCACCGAGGTCGGCCAGCACCAGATGTGGGCTGCCCAGTTCTTCCACTTCGAGGCACCGAACCGCTGGATGACCTCGGGCGGCCTCGGCACCATGGGCTACGGCCTGCCCGCCGCCATTGGCGCGCAGATGGCGCATCCCAAGTCGCTGGTGATCGACATCGCCGGCGATGCCTCGATCCTTATGAACATCCAGGAGATGTCGACCGCCGTGCAATACCGGCTGCCGGTGAAGGTGTTCATCCTCAACAACCAGTACATGGGCATGGTGCGGCAGTGGCAGCAGCTGCTGCACGGCAACCGCATTTCGGAGAGCTATACCGCCGCGCTGCCCGATTTCGTCAAGCTGGCCGAGGCCTATGGCGGCGTCGGCATCCGCTGCGAAAAGCCGAGCGACCTCGACGACGCCATCAAGGCCATGCTGAAAGCCCCGGCCGACAAGCCGGTGCTGTTCGACTGCCGGGTCGCCGCCCTCGCCAACTGCTTCCCGATGATCCCCTCCGGCAAGGCGCACAACGAGATGCTGCTGGGCGGGGAGATCTCCGACGAGCAGATCGGCAAGGCCGTGGGCAAGGAAGGCAAGGTGCTGGTGTGACCTCGTTTCCCCCTCTCCCCGCCCTAACGGGGAGAAGGACAAAACGTCCCCGGCGCAACCCAGAGAACATCCATGCCCAACACCCAGCCCGGCTCCGCCTACTTCCTGGAAAAAAGTGTCGAGGTGCCCGAGACCCACACCTTCTCGGTGCTGGTCGATAACGAGCCCGGCGTGCTCGCCCGCATCGCCGGACTGTTCTCGGGGCGCGGCTACAACATCGAAAGCCTGACGGTTTCCGAGACGCAGCACGCCGAGCACCTCTCCCGCTTCACCATCGTCACGACCGGCACGCCGATGGTGCTGGCGCAAATCAAGAGCCAGCTCGAGCGCCTGGTGAATGTGCATCGGGTCATCGACCTGACCGTTGCGGGCGACCCGATGGAGCGCGAGCTGGCGCTGGTGAAGGTCGCCGGCAAGGGCGACAAGCGCATCGAGGCGCTGCGCATGGCGGAGATTTTCCGCGCCAACGTCATCGACGCCTCCACCGAGCATTTCGTGTTTGAGCTGACCGGGCGCACCTCCAAGATCGAGCAGTTCATCCAGATCATGACCGAGCTGGGGCTGGTTGAGGTCTCGCGCACTGGCATCGCCGCCATCGCGCGCGGGCCCAAAGGGCTGTAAAAAGGGCCGGGCCCCGCGGAAGAGAGTACGTCCCGCATGCGCGAGTACAGGATTGCCGCCATCCCCGGCGATGGAATCGGCACGGAAGTGGTTGCCGCCGGCATCGAGGCGTTAAAGGCCTGCGCCCGGCGCGATGGCGGCTTCGGGCTCGCTTTCGACCATTTCGACTGGGGCTCGGAGCGCTTCAAGAAGACCGGAAGCTTCATGCCTGCCGACGGGCTCGACCTCATCCGCAAGCACGATGCCATCCTGTTCGGCTCCGCCGGCGCGCCGGACGTGCCGGATCATGTCACCCTGTGGGGCCTGCGGCTCGCCATCTGCCAGCCGTTCGACCAGTACGCCAACGTGCGGCCCACCCGCATCCTGCCGGGCATCACCAGCCCGCTGCGCGCCGTCTCCGGGCCCGAGCTCGACTGGGTGATCGTGCGCGAGAACTCGGAAGGGGAATACGCCGGCGTCGGCGGGCGGGTGCACCGCGGCCTGCCTGAGGAAACTGCAACCGACGTCTCCATGTTCACCCGCGCCGGCGTTGCGCGCATCATGCGCTTCGCGTTCGGGCTCGCCCGGTCGCGCCCGCGCAAGCTGCTGACCGTCGTCACCAAGTCGAACGCCCAGCGCCACGCGATGGTGATGTGGGACGAGATCGCCGCCGAGGTCGCCGGCGAATTCCCGGATGTCACCTGGGACAAGATGCTGGTCGACGCCATGACCATGCGCATGGTGCTGCGTCCCCAGACCATCGACACGGTAGTCGCCACCAATTTGCACGCCGACATCCTTTCCGACCTTGCCGCCGCGCTCGCCGGCTCGCTCGGGATTGCGCCCACGGCCAACTTGAACCCCGAGCGCGCATTCCCTTCGATGTTCGAGCCGATCCATGGCTCCGCCTTCGATATCATGGGCAAGGGCATCGCCAATCCGATCGGCACTTTCTGGTCGAGCGTGATGATGCTGGAGCACCTTGGTGAACCGGCCGCCGCCGGGCGGCTGATGCGCGCCATCGAGCGCGTCACCGCCGACCCCGCGCTGCATACGCCCGACCTTGGCGGCAAGGCCACAACGCGGCAGGTTACCGACGCCGTCTGCGAAGCGCTGGCGGGGGACAATCAATAGGGCCGGATCGGCAGATCAATCGGCCCGAGGGAGCACAACCACGATGATCCGCACGCGCTTTACGGAAATGTTCGGCGTCCAGCACCCCATTGTGCAGGGTGGCATGCAGTGGGTCGGCCGCGCCGAGCTTACCTCTGCGGTCGCCAACGCCGGCGCCCTCGGGTTCCTTACCGCGCTCACGCAGCCCACCCCGGAGGACCTGGTCAAAGAGATCGCGCGCTGCCGCGATATGACCGACAAGCCGTTCGGGGTGAACCTCACCATCCTGCCGACTCTGGTGCCGCGCCCTTACGAAGAATACATCGACGCCATCATCGGCTCGGGCATCAAGATCGTCGAGACGGCCGGCAACAATCCCAAGCCGTTCCTGCCGAAGCTCAAGGCCGCCGGCGTCAAGGTGATCCACAAGTGCACCTCCGTGCGCCACGGCGTCACCGCAGAACGCATCGGCGTCGACGCGATCAGCATGGATGGCTTCGAATGCGCGGGTCATCCGGGCGAGGACGACGTCCCCAACCTGGTGCTGCTGCCGGCCGCCGCCAACGTCATCAAGATCCCCATGATCGCCTCCGGCGGCTTTGCCGATGCGCGCGGCCTCGTCGCCGCGCTTGCGCTCGGCTGCGAGGGCATGAACATGGGCACCCGCTTCATGGCCACCAAGGAAGCGCCGATCCATCAGAAGGTGAAGGAGGCCATCGTCGCCGGCGACGAGCGCTCCACCGCCCTCATCCTGCGCACCATGCGCAACACCTCGCGCGTCTACGGCAACTCGGTCGCAAGGCAAGCGATCGAGATGGAGCACCAGGGCAAGACCATCGCCGAGATCGGGCCGGTCGTAACCGGCCAGCGCGGCCGCGTTGTTTACGAGACGGGCGACCTGGAGCACGGCATCTGGTCGGCCGGCACCAGCATGGGGTTGATCCGGGATATTCCGACCTGCCGCGAGCTAGTGGAGCGGATCGTGAGCGAGGCCGAGCGGTTGATCCAGCAGCGCCTTGCCCGCCTGGTGGCAGCCTAGCTCCCGCGGCGGAGCCGAGGAAGCGTGAGCCAGTGCCACGGGATGGCCAGATGAGTTTCCCGCTTTCCGCCACGCCGCGCCCGTTTGCCCTTGCCCCCGGTGGATGCGCGCCGGCCTGGTTTTCGGTTATCAGCCGCCTCCTGTTATGCTAAGCGCGCACGCTTCCTGAAGGATGGGTGGCCGAGTGGTTTAAGGCACCGGTCTTGAAAACCGGCGTGGGTTCACGCTCACCGGGGGTTCGAATCCCTCCCCATCCGCCAATCCCCGATTTTCTTGGTGTTCTCGGACGTGCCGGCCCGTTCCTGGCCGCTCCAAATTCGTCCGCTGGCGCACGTCATTCTTGAGAAGGCGATGTCGTCTTTTGGGCCATCGCGGGCCAGGCGGCCCGTCGCGCTATGCTGCTGGCCAAAAAGGAAGACGGATAGCGCTCCTCCGGGATGGCGAGCAATGCAGTCCAAATTCCTCGGGTGCGTTGCGCGCTAAAGACTGCAATCAGCGGCGCCAACAGCAGCCCGACAATGATCGGGCTCATCCAAGCGAGCACGGCGGAAGATATGGCGGCGCAGACGAGTGCTCCACCAGCGCCCCAGACCAAATGCCAGCGATGCTGTTTCATGAGCTGAAACAGTGCGACATCCGCCTCGACCCGCCGTTGCGCGCCCCAACCCGCATCGCGGCCAAAGAGGATGCTTAGAACAGCGCTTGTTTGCGTCACCATCAAGACTGGGGCAATGAGTGCGGAGAACACCGACTCCACGAGAACCCCGGCAACCACGCGCGCCACCCCACCATTTCGCTTGCGCTGCTTCGCGTTTCGCACCGCCCAAATGCTACCCAATAGCTTCGGCAGGTGTACGACAAAGACCGTGGCGAAGAACAAGGCTAGCGCCGTTTTGGCATCAAACACCGGCCATTTTGGGAACAGCGACCCTTCACTGCCGAAATAGCTCGGCGTAGCGTATTTGGCTTGAAACGCGAGCGTCACACCGATCAGCAGCGTCAGTGCCCAGACCGGCGAGGCGAGATAGGCTAAAGCGCCCATGCCAAGGTGCACACGACTGAGGAACGGCAGACCGCTAGCCCCCAGTAGTCGTAGATGCTGCAGATTGCCCTGTGCCCATCGGCGGTCCCGAGCGATCAAGTCCCCCAGAGTCGGCGGGCATCCCTCGTAGGTACCCTCCACACTGGGCACCAAATGAACTTCCCAGCGGGCGCGCCGCAGCAGTGCCGCCTCGACGAAGTCGTGGCTCAAGATATGACCGCCACGCGGGGGTTTCCCCGGCAGCTTCGGTAGGCCAGCGGACTCTGCAAATGCCCTGGTTCTGATGATGGCGTTGTGGCCCCAGTAATTGCCGCCATGGCCATGCCATGCGGCCAGGCCAGCTGCAACGACAGGCCCATAGTAGCCCGCCGCGAACTGTTGCAGCCTCGCGAAAAGCGATTGGCCTCCCACGAGGCGCGGAACCGTCTGGATCAAGCCGGCACGGGGATTGTCCTCCATGCCAGCAACCAGGGAAAGCAGAGTGCTCGCCGACATGATGCTGTCGGCGTCGAGAATGATGAAATAAAGGTACCGAGCGCCGAAGTGCTCGATCCAGTCACGGATGTTGCCCGCCTTCTTGCCTTCGTTCGGGGTCCGCCAGCGAATATAAATTTGCAGACGGCCCTCGTGTCGCGAGCGCAACTCACCATAGATTCGCTGCTCCAACAGCCGTTCCGGCGCGTCTTGCGTATCGCTCAGGATGAATACGTCGAAGCGGTCACCGGCACCGGTTGCCGCAAGGTCCTGGCACATGGTGTCGACCAGGGCAGCGACCCCGGCAGCGTCCTCTCGATAGACCGGAAATAACAGAGCCGTCTGCGCGCAACCTTGCGGACGCGGCGGGGGAAGCTCGAGGGTGTCGATGTTTCGCGCGCACACGAGCGCCGCAAACCCCACCAATGCACTGGCCGCGCCAGCCGCGACCCAGGCAAAGCACAGGGTGCTCAGCACCAAAAAAATGATCTGAAGGGTTGTCGGCGTCTCGACCGACAACACGCGATAGAGGGTCCACGCGAACGCCGCTGTGGCCACAAGCCAAAGAACAAGTACGGTCAAGCGCGCAAGCCGAACCTTCGTGCGCGTTCCCGATTGTGGCCGCCGATGGCGCCACAGCGCCTGCTCGGGCATTTGGCAACCGCTAGGCTCGGGAATGATCGACGGAAACCCGCATCCCGTGGCGGCTGTCACCGGACGCTTCAATCCTTGGTCCATCGATAGAGCCAGGTTTCGGATACCGCCGTATCCTTGATCTGCAGCACCAGTCTCAGTTCGCTGCTAGGCGCGCCCTTAGGGTCGAAACTGAACGATACGCGCAACCCGTCGATATACGGATTGGTCTGCACAACCGGCGCACCCACCGCACCGGTGCTGGCCTCAACACGCGCGACCGGCAGCTGGTCTCCTGCCGCCCGGCCTTCGAAGTCGATTACGAACTGGACGATCCCGGCCTTGCGTTGCGGACCGTTGATGAGCCCGCTGCGCGTTTCGGTGACAAACGCACCTGCCCAACTGCGCGGGCTTTCATCGGGCCAGGACAGCCTGTAGTTGAAGGTGTGTGCCTTTCCGGCAGCCAGCGGTTCCGCGGGTTTCCAGTAGGCGACGATATTGTCGTGAATTTCTTCATCAGACGGGATCTCGAACAACCGCACCGCACCCGACCCCCATGGTCCATGCGGTTCGACCCACGCGCTGGGGCGTTTTTCGTAGTGCGCTTCCAGATCCTGATAGTGGGAGAACGCGCGCGGTCGCTGGATCAAGCCGAAAGCCTGCGGGTTCTGGTCGAGGAAATCGCTGGTCTGAAGTCGGCGCGGATTGTTGAGTGGCCGCCAGATGCGCTCACCCCAGCCGTTGACAATGTTCAGGCCATTTGAATCATGAACCGCCGGCCGAAAATCGTTGATGCGCGAGCGATTGACGCCCGAAAACAGGAACATGCTGGTGAGCGGGGCAATGCCGACATCCGCGAGATCCTTGCGCGGATAAAGCGTCGTCTGGACTTCGATGGCGGTGGTTGCGCCCGGTGTCACCTGAAATCGGTAAGCGCCGGTGACCGATGGGCTGTCCAACAGGGCCAGGACGACGATCTGTGATGCGCCCTGTTTTGGCTTCTCTATCCAGAAGCGGCGAAAAAATGGAAACTCCTCGCCGCTCTGCTTGCCCACATTGAGAGCCAGTCCGCGCGCGGAAAGACCGTAGATTTGCCCGCGAGAAAGAGCGCGAAAATAGCTAGCACCCTGGAAGACGATGATTTCGTCGAACAGATCGGGACGGTTAAGCGGCCCTAAGATGCGAAAGCCGGAAAATCCTAGCCGCGTTTCCGGCGGCAGTTTGCCGGCCAGCGGACCGAGATCGAAATAGGCGTTGTCCGGTGACAGCGGCCTCACGGCGCCGCCATCCACGATGTTGATCTCGACAGGAATCTTGAACAGCCAACCAGTCGGCAGAACCTGCAACTCGAAGTTCAATCCGTCCCCGCGCCAGATGGTTCGGTCAGGCCGAAAACGAACCTGGCGATATTGGTCATAGTCGAGGTCTGGCATGCCCTTCGGTTGCGCATCAGAGGGCGCTTCGTAGGGTTTGCGCGCGAGTTCACTGGCCAGATCCTGGACCGCCTCATATTTGAACGGTGCGGAGGGCGGAGCCGTCTGCGCCATCGGCTGCGTGGCTACCGCGCCAAACAGCATCCATATGACCAGCGCCGAGAGATAGCGGGGATTGCAGGAGACGATCATTTTGGGCGGTGATACTGCAGCAGGACATTTCCCCAGCCGGCGCTTACTTCCGGCGGCGACAACGACGGACGAAGACGCATAAAACGCCGACGTGACGGGGAGAGTTCCGTGCCGCCAGCTTTTTGGATGCGTTGCCGGCGGTCTGCTAGCCTTGTTGGATCCGTGCAGCCCGAAATACCTCGGGTCGGTCAGTGGGGCGGAGGCAGCGGGATGCGTCGGACTCCGGTGCTACGTTTTCGAACAATGAGGTCGCGCGGAACAATTTCCAGGGGCGCGCCGTTACGGCGCCATGGCTCGCTCGCCATCGATGAACGACGACACCTACCGCGCCTATCTTTTTGAGTGCGATGCCGGCGGTCTATTCGCCGTCTCGTTGGATCCC
>DASZQG010000089.1:0-9594 GCA_035550075.1 Hyphomicrobiaceae bacterium
ATTCCCGCCGCGGGCGGAGCATTGTTCGCCGCATTTCTGGCGCGCCGCCGGCGCCGGAAAGATAGATCCGGCCGCTGACACACCTCCCTTTCCGGCTGGCCTGCCCCCGCTCAGGCTGAGGCGTCTTCTGAAGGCGCCTCCGCCGTCCCCTCGATCCATCCACGAGCAGCGTTTGAACGCGCCCTGCTGTGCAGGCAGGTCAGCGCGCGTCTTTTCATTGCCGGCGATTGCGCTTTTGGGAGTGGACCAGCTCCCGGGAAGGCCCTATATCGGCGGAAGAACCGCGACCCCGCAGAGCGGCCGATCGGCGCCGACGACCTTTCCTGTCGCGGCCACCGACTTGGATTGGGGAATAGTTCAACGGTAGAACAGCGGACTCTGACTCCGTTAATCCAGGTTCGAATCCTGGTTCCCCAGCCAGCCTGCGGCCACGCCCCGCCGACTGATCTGGCCTCACCTACCGAATGCTCATGGTGAAAAGCTCGGCGGCCCTGTCGGGCGGCTGCAGCCGGCCATCCACGAGATAGACGATCCGATCGGCGGCCTTGGCGAAGCTCGGATCATGCGTAACCGCCACGATGGTGCATTTTTTCTCGTGCGCCAGTTCCCGGAAGCTATCGCGCAGGCTGCCGCTCGCCTTGGTGTCGAGCGCACCCGTGGGCTCATCCGCAAGGATGATCAGCGGATCATTGGAGAGCGCGCGGGCAATGGCCACGCGCTGGCGCTCGCCGCCCGAAAGCTGGCTTGGGTATTTGTTCGCATGTGCGGCCAGGCCAAGCGACTTGAGAAGCTGGAAGGCCCTGGCCTGGGCCTCCTCCTCCGGCAGCGCCCCAGACCGGCGCATCGGGAGCATGACATTGTCGAGCGCCGTGAACTCGGCAAGCAGGAAATGGAACTGGAACACGAAGCCGAGCTCCCTGAGCCGGATATCCGCAAGCGCGTCCTCATCGAGCCCGACGGTGTGTCTGCCATTGAGCCACAGGGTCCCCGACGTTGGAATGTCCAGCAGGCCGAGCAGATAGAGAAGCGAGGATTTTCCGGAGCCCGAGGGCCCCATGATCGCGACAAACTCTCCCTTGCCAATCTCCAGATCAATTCCTTCGACGAGGGTCACCGGCACGAAGCCGGGAAGAATCCGTGTCAGTTTCTCCGCGCGCAGGATCGGGGTCATGCTGCCCCGCGCAGGATATCGACCGGATGGACGCTGGAGCCTTTGCGCGCCGGCAGGAAGGCGGCAATCAGGGCGGAGGCCATCGCAAAGCCTATGCCGAGGGCGACCGGCACTATTCCCCAGTCGAGCGGCAACGTCGTCGGCTCGGTGTTGAATGGCGTCTTGATCTCGATCTGCGACAGCCCAAACATCATCGCAAAACCGAGCCCCGTGCCGAGCACGCTGCCGGCAAGGCCGACAATGGTGCCCTCGACGAGAAACACAAAGAGGATATCGCGGGCGCGGAACCCGATCGATTTCATGATGGCGATATCGCGCGTCTTCTCGAGCACGACGGTCGATATGACGTTGTAGATGCCGAATGACGCGACGATCAGAATTGCTGCGACCACGCTGTACATCATGATCCTGCGCACCTTGAGCAGGCTCATGATGTCCTGGCTCGCCTCCTGCCACGATTGCGTCTTGTAGCCGATTGCCTCCTCCACGCTCTTTGCGACTGCCGGCGACTGGTCTGGGTCCTCGAGCTTCATGATCAGCCGGTTGGCGGCGTTGGGACGGTTCAGCAGCTCCTGGCTTCGTTTGAGCAGAACGAAGGTCTGGCCGTCGTCGTAGATCGCATTGCCTGTACGAAACAGGCCGACGATCTTCATGGTGCGCACGACGCCGAAGGGAGACGTAACCGTGAGGTTCTTTCCCATCCGGATGCCGAACTTATCCGCGAGACCCGTGCCGATGACGATGCCGTTTGGATTGGAAGCGAGCGTTTCGAGGGAGCCTTCCACAAAATGCTCCTCGATCGTGCTGACCTTCAGCATCAGCTCCGGCACCACGCCATTGATGGCTGCGCCGAGATCCTTGCCGGCGAAGCTGACGATCACCTGCCCGACCAGCACGGGTGCCACCCGCACGCCCGGCATATCCGTGATCAGCTCGAGCTGCTGCTTGTACTGGCGGATGCCGCGCACCTCGGCGCGTGGCTTGACGCTCCGGATCTCGATTGTTGCGCCGGGAAACGAGGCAAATACGGGCTGCGGCCGCACTTCGCGGTATTCATCATAGACCGTCACATGCGGCGAGTTGTCGACCAGCCGCTTGATGAAATCCTGGTCCGATCCCTGCATCAGGGAAGAGGTCGCCATGAAGAAGGCAACTCCCAGCGTGACGCCGAGAAGGGAGACAAGCGTCTGCCGGCGGCGCGACAGCAGATGGCTCAAGGCGATCGTGTAGCCCAGCCGGATCATTTTTCTATCTCGCGGGATCCGATCCGTTCGCCTGCGCCTGCATCTGAACCCGGACGCGTTTGCCGGCGTGCAGGTTATGTGCGGGGTCGACCACGATCAGATCGTCATCCTTGATATCGCCCGAAACCTCGGTTCGCTGCCGCGCCTTGATGCCAAGCTGAACATCTACCGGGACCAGCCGTCCGTCTCGTATGAGCCAGGCTTTCCCGGATTTCACGGCGGAGGTTGGCGCCAGCAGAACGTCCTGCTTTTCCTTCGTCACGATGTTGACCTCGGCCGTCATGCCGACCAGCAGCGCAGTGTCGTTTGCCAATTCGATGCGCACGCGATAGCTGCGCGCGACGGGATCTCCTTTGGGCGTGATGTCCTTCACCTCGCCCCGGAATACCTCGGACGGAAACGCGTCGGAGCGGACCAGTGCTATTTGACCGCGCTTGACCAGCGGTATGTCTTCCTCGTCAACATCTGCGGAGATGCGCAGGGGCAGGTCGCCCTTGGCGACATAGAAGACGGGCTGGTTCACGGGAATATAGTCGCCAACCTCGCCATCGCGGCGGATGACCGTTCCAGTCGCCGGTGCCCTGAGCGACATGAACGCCAACTGCTCGTGCGCGCGCCGTAGGGCGTGCCTGGCCGCCAGCACGTCGGCCTGCGCCTGGTCGAACTTCTCCCGGGTCGTAGCGCCCGTCTGGATCAGCCTGCTCGCGCGTTGGAATTGCTGTTCGGCGTACTTGGTCCGTGCTTCGAGTTCCGCCACCGTTTCGCGCAGGTCCCTGTCGTCAAGCCGCGCAAGAACATCGTCGGTCTTGACCTGATCTCCTTCGTCGGCCTTCAGCTCGAGAATCCGTCCTCCGATCTGCGGCGCAATCCGTATCGTGACGCTGGCCTCGACCGTACCCGTCGCATACACGGCCTGAACCGCGGGACCCCGGGCGAGAGGGGCAACGATGACCTTCGGTGGCAGCAGCAGCCACGCACCCACCAGGAGCCCCACCGCCACCAGCACCAGCAAGGCGGCCAGCCGCAACGTAAGCCAGCGCGGGAAGTTCAAGCTTCGGCCTGCGCTGGCTGGCGCGGCACGGGCAAAGATCTGCTTTCCGAATCTCTCGAAGTACATTCGGGCCCTATCCTTGGAGCAACCATTGTAGCCAGTTGCGTCGGGCTGATGGCGCGCCCCGCAACGCTCGGCCCGCTCCGGGCCCGCCTGCATCCTCGGTTAGTTCGCTACCTTCGAGCGGTGCCGTGTCACGTCAAGCGAAAGAAGCCAGCCAATTGCAGCTTTGGCATTGGCATGGCGGGCAACTTCTGCTCGGGATGCTTCAGCGACGGCGTCCATAACCTCTCCGCCTCTGCTCGATCCGTGGCAGTCTGCTTTTTGTTGCGACCGTGTCGTCCATTGCACCTCTGCACACAAAAACCCGGCGCGCGAGGCAGCTTGGACCAAAATCCGCTCAGCACTTTGACCGGCGTCAAACGCCGGCCAATCCAATCAATGAAAACAGGGCTTCCTGCGCCTGTCCGGTAGGGCGGTCGCCGGCCGGGAGTCAAAGTCGGTTGCTCTCGTACTCCTCGCAGGACAGGCCGAACATCGACAGCGCTTCTTCGAGATAGTCCGCAACGAGTGGTGTCCCCAGCAGGTAGTTCGCCGTGTGCGTGGTGCGTGTGCTGTGGGCGCGCGCAGCCTCTGCCCGTAAGGTCGGCCAGTCCTCCATTGTGTTGTCCTCGCGCCCCAGCCAAGCCAGCGTTACAAGGTCGATCTGCTCGTCTTCGCTGAGAGAGGATATGAACGAGGTCAACTCCTCCACCACAGGATCATCGGGATGATCCTCAAGCACCGAAATCATCGCGTCATCGGAGGCATTTGATCCGGTGTCGGGCTCCGTGACGATATCCTTCGCGGAGAATTCACGCGCCTTAATGATGACGAAGCACACCTTCTCGGGCGAAATCGCCAGATCCGGTGTCTCCTCGGTCTGACCTTCGGGTGTTCTGGGCATCGCTTCTTTCCATATCCGGTTCGCAACTCTGAACTCGCAGGGACGCATAGACCAGGCCGCACACCAGTGAATTGACCTCAGTCAAGCCGAGGGCTGGACGACGTTCGGACCAACGCCCCTCTACTCCGACAACGCGCCGCGCCGCCTACGGATCGCGGCGCATGCGTTTTTTTGGTCGTTGGCCGCCGCCGAACGAGATGCTTGCCCCTGGCGCCGGACTGATCGCAAACTGGGCGAGAAGCCGTCTCAAACTGTTCCATGAGGAATTGCGCAATGGCACGCCATCTCAAGCGCGGACGCGAAGCGACCGAAGTGAAAGACGCGGACGCCGCGGTGCGCGCCACCGTCGAGGGCATTCTTGCCGAGGTCGAGGCGCGACGGGACGCCGCCGTGCGCGAGCTTTCAAAGAAATTCGACGGTTGGTCACCTGAGCGCTTCAAGCTCAGCGAAAGCGAGGTCGAAGCCGCCATCGGGCAGGTCGCCAAACGTGACCTCGACGATATCAAGTTCGCACAGGCCCAGGTGCGCGGATTTGCCGAAAAGCAGCGCGCGACCCTCCAGGACCTGGAGGTAGAAACACTGCCGGGTGTGGTTCTGGGCCATAAGCACATCCCCGTTAATGCCATCGGCTGCTATGTGCCCGGCGGCCGCTATCCGATGGTGGCGTCCGCGCATATGTCCATCGTCACGGCGCGCGTGGCGGGCGTAAAGCGCATCATCGCCTGTGCTCCACCGTTCCGCGGTGGACCGCATCCGGCCATTGTCGCGGCAATGCACTTTGGCGGCGCCGATGAGATCTATGTGCTCGGCGGGGTGCAGGCTGTCGCCGCCATGGCGCTCGGTACTGAGAGCATTGGCGCCGTCGACATGATCGTCGGTCCGGGCAACGCCTACGTTGCAGAGGCCAAGCGGCAGCTCTTCGGCCGTGTCGGCATCGACCTGCTGGCGGGACCTACGGAAACGCTGGTAATCGCCGACGACACGGTCGATGCGGAGATTTGCGCCACCGACCTGCTCGGCCAGGCCGAGCATGGGCCCACGTCTCCCGCCGTCCTGCTGACGAATTCCGAATCGCTGGCGCGTGCCGTCCTGAGCGAAGTGGACCGCCTCCTGACCATCCTCCCCACTGCCGAGATCGCCCGCCAGGCGTGGCAGAACTGCGGGGAGGTCATCGTCTGCGCTAGCGAACAGGAGATGGTGGCCGAGGCGGACAGGCTCGCATTCGAGCATGTGCAGGTGATGACGCGCGATCCCGACTACTTCCTCACGCACCTGAGCAACTACGGTTCGCTCTTCCTGGGTCCCCGCACCAACGTCGCCTATGGCGACAAGGTGATCGGCACCAACCACACGCTGCCCACGCGTGGTGCCGCGCGCTACACGGGCGGACTGTGGGTGGGCAAGTTCCTCAAGACATGCACCTACCAGCGCGTGATGACGGACCAGGCCTCCGCCACCATAGGTGAATTCTGCTCGCGGCTGTGCATGCTGGAGGGCTTTGTGGCACACGCCGAGCAGGCGAATGTGCGCGTGCGCCGCTACGGCCGGCGCAACATTCCCTATGCAACGGCGGCCACCTGAAGACGGCCGCTGCGACAATAAGATCGCGGCGGACACTGGATCTGCTTCCACGCGCCGCACGGGCAACGCCCGCCGGCTGGCGCAACCTGCGCTACAAGCTCGGCGACGGCACCCTGTTTCGAATCTGCCGCCGAGTCGTGGGCTCGCCGTCGGGGCCGTGAGGTGCCTATGCCTTCCACCGCGCAACAAATCAGGGGCTATCGCGGGCCGGCCGTATTGAGCATTGGCTTCCGCCCGTTCTTCCTGGCCGGCGCGACCTGGGCCGGTCTCGCCACGCTGGCCTGGCCAGCGGTGCTATTGGGCCGGCTGCACCTGCCGACCGTGCTCTCCCCGGTCGAATGGCACGCTCATGAATTGCTGTTTGGCGCGATCCCGGCGATTGTCGCAGGCTTCCTGTTGACCGCGATTCCAAACTGGACCGGCCGGCTGCCGGTTACCGGGAAACCGCTGCTTGGATTGCTGCTCATCTGGCTGGCCGGCCGCGCCGCCGTTGGGCTCTCCAGCTTGATAGGTGCCGTGCCTGCGGCCGCCATCGACATCCTGTTTCTGCTGGCTCTGCTGGTGGTGGTCGCGCGCGAAATCATCGCTGGGAGCAATTATAGGAATTTGGGCGTTGCGGCTGTGCTGTCGCTGCTCGTGGCCGCAAACGTCGTTTTCCATGCGCGCGTCATCGGCGACGGCGATACCAGCCCTGCTGCGCGCGGCGCCGTGGCTGCATTTATTCTGCTGATCATGCTGTTCGGCGGCCGCCTTGCCCCGAGCTTCACCCGCAACTGGCTTGTCAAGCGCGGAGAGACGCGCCTGCCGGTCCCGTTCGGTCCCTTCGATGTGGTAGCGATGGCGACGGCGGCCGCTGCGCTCCTCGCCTGGCTCGCGGCGCCTGAATATCGCGTAACGGCCCTGGTTGCCGCCGTCGCCGGCGTTCTGCAGTTTGCTCGCCTGGCGCGCTGGCAGGGATACCGGACGCTGGCGGAGCCGCTCGTCGCGATCCTGCACGCCGGCTATTTCTTCATCCCCCTTGGCTTCGTCCTGGTCGCAATCGCAGCCGCAAACCCTGCTCTCCTGCCGCCATCAACCGCGATGCACGCATGGACCGCAGGCGCCATCGGTACAATGACCCTCGCCGTCATGACCCGCGCTTCGCTCGGCCACACGGGCCACGACCTGCACGCCGGCGCCATCACGCAAGCGATCTATGCCGCCGTCCTCACCGGCACCCTAGCCCGGCTTCTGCTGCCGTTCGCCGGCAGTGCGTACGAGCCGGTGCTCCATACGGCCTCTTTGCTCTGGGCTGCCGGCTTCCTGGGCTTCGCGCTCACCTACGGGCCGATCCTTGCGCGTCCGCGCCGCGCCGCGGCCTAAACGCTCCAACTTCTGGACGCGATCATGATGAGGAGGCCTGTGCGCGGAAACTTCGCCAGCAAGCACCCGCCAGCCCAGTCAGCGTGACGGCCCACACCGCCAGCGCAACCCAGATCACCGTCCGTGACAGTATTTCCAGCGGGGCGAAGGCCGTCATTTCCGAGAGGCGCAGGCTCGCCAGCGCGTACATGCCGAGCGGGAACACCAGGCCCCACAGCATGGGCGTGTATCTCAACGGCATCCGGCGCAGGCCGTGTTTCCAGAACCCCAGCAGCATCAGCAAGGGAATCCACCACGTCGCCCAACCCCACAGGCACAGCGTCACCGTCTCAATCACCGGTCGCAGGCCCAGAAGGAACGGCACGCCGGTGCTTACGGTCGCTAGCATCGCTCCCGCATTGACGGTGATTGCCGCCGCGCCCATCACCACCCACAGCAAGGGCGAAAGCTCATCTGGCACCACCTCGAAGAAGAAAATGCGGTAAGCGAAAAGCGTGACGTAGACCGCATAGAGCCCAAGTCCCACCCCCCACAGGATGTGCAGCAACATGAACGCCGCTCGCCTCAGGTCTTCAGCCGCCCATGGCGCCACCAGGGCGCCCAGCACCACAAGCGACTCCGTCGCAACGATCGCGATCAGCCAACCGCCGTGCACCACGCTGCCGCCGCGCGCATCATCCAGCAGCACCAGCACGCCGAAGGCAAAGTAGAGCAGAGCCAGCCACAGTACCAACGCGATCAGCCAAAGAAACGCAGCAGTCATCAGCTGCCCCCTTAAGCTCAGTCCCACCCCCACGACGTTGGTACCCGCGACCAGCGTGAAGAAGCCGAACACCAACCGCGGGTTCGTCATGTCCTTCCAAAGAGCCGAAGGAAATCGCACGGCTCGACTGACCGTGGCGAGCACCAGCCACACGTAGGCGGCAACGTTGAAAAGGAACATGACGTTCGCCGTCTGCCGGCCGCCTTCAAGCAGCAGCGCGTTGGAGATAACCCCGGTGGCCATCACGAACGCGAACGCGCCAGGTGAAAGAGTAGCGAGTTCGCTCGCAAACCAACCACGCAATCGCCCCGCGAGTTCGCGGGACGAGGGGCCAGGTCGCCGCTGCAGAAGTGACATGAAACTCGCTCGCCCTTGGCCGCGCCCGGGAGTTGCGATTTCACCTGGCAAGGGCGCGGGACGCCCCACCCCTATCCGACGCCGCGTTCAGTCGCAATCGCCGCTACGTGCGCCGCAACCGTTCGCGTCGTTTTCAACCGCTGCGGCGGCCGAACACAGGCACAGCAACCGCTTGCCGCGGCGCACGCCGGCCGGGCGCCTTCGCAGCGGGGAGAGGCTGTTGGTCGACGTCAGCTTTAGGCCACCCCTTGAATTCGATTCGGGCTGCCCAGTCTTCACCACCCGGCTTGTCCTCGTGGAGCTCGGCCCAGCCCTGGCGCAGCATATGGGCGCGCATGATGGCATTGGCGAAGAATGGGTATATGAACCAGCTCCATCCGCAGGTGGCAAACCCAAGGAGTGTGCCCAGCGCCACGTGGTGCCACACGCCCTTCCTTGCAAAGTAGGTTGGCCCAAACACCAGCGTCCACAGCCAGGGCCGTGAGAGCTCCAGCATCTGTCCGTTGCGCTCGTGTTTGAACTTCACCGCCGGTCCCCTCGCCGACCACCAATGCGGAAGCACGATTGTACGCGCCGCCGGCTAACAATCTCTGCAGGCGCGAGGACAGCCTTAAGGAAGGGTGAAGAGGGTGCCGCGGCGGCTTATCGCGGATGAGTGGGCATAGTCCCTGTTACTCACGACAGCCGGTTGCCCGACAACTGCCTGATCAGAGTTGCAACCAGGTCCTTCGCTGGCGCGGGCTTTCGCACCAGCTCGCCGGCACTGCACGCACCCTCGATCGAACTCAAACCGCTGTACAGCACAAATGGAATATTCCGCTCTTTAAGGGTCGCACAAAGCTCAGAGGTGTCACCCTCGCTCAGCCGATGATCGAGAACCGCCGCTGTCAAATCGTCACGCTCGACCACGCGCAACGCGTCGGCCACGCTCCGCGAGGCAAACACGCGCGCCCCTGCCGCTTCCAATCCGCTGACGACATCCAGCGCGATGATCGGCTCGTCCTCGACGACCAGAATTACGCAACCCGCGAGCGTTCGATCCATACCTTGCCCTTAACTGTTCAACCCGACAACGCAACCCCACGGGCAGGGTTCCGGCGTTCGAGCCTGATCGAACAC
>DASZQG010000090.1:0-2394 GCA_035550075.1 Hyphomicrobiaceae bacterium
TCGCGCTCGCTGAAGTCCCCGAGGTGCGGATGCACGATGAGGCGAAGCGAGCTCTTGCGCTCGGTCTTGGGCAGCGCGGTTTCGAACACGCCCTTGATCCGCAGGTCGTCATCCGTGGCCCGGCTGTCCGCCGCCCGGATCCATGGGGAGAGGAGGGAGACAGCCGCCAGGACGATGAGGGCCTTTTTCATTGGGAAAAGCGGGGAGGGCGCCCGACTATTGGCTGGCGACGGCGCTCTTCTCCGCGCGCTTTTCCTCGCCGAGATGCGAATACCGCCGGTACTCCTCCGCGCTCAGTGCCCGGTAGAGTTTGTGTTCGTACAGGTAGCTCGCACCCTGGTAAAAACTGATCGCCTCCATGCTGCCGTAGGCGGTGTCGGCGATCGGCGTCAGGGTGTTCGAACCAAATTCGTACTGGTAAGTGGATTCACCGCGCGGACGCAGCACGACGAACTCCCCCTTCTCCAGGTGGCCCAGTTTCTGGTAACTGCCGATGAGCGCGTGCGCCTCGTCCGGTTCGATCTTGCGGACGTCGTGGCCGAAGAAGCGCGAGGGGTAGCTCCAATTGAGGAGTCCCAGCAGCGTGGGCGCGTAGTCCATCTGGCTGGTCAGGGTCTTGATGTGGCCGGGCGCGATGTGCCCGCCGGGCGAAAAGATCATCAGCGGGATGTGGTAATTCTGCACCGGCAGCTCGGTCTTGCCGGCGCTGGAGGCGCAATGGTCGGCGACGATCACGAACACGGTGTTCCGGTACCAGGGCTTCGCGGCCGCCTCGCGCAGGAACTGCCCGATCGCAAAATCGCTGTACTTCACGGCGCCCGCGCGGCCCGAAACCTTTGAGGGCAGGTCGATCTTCCCTTCCGGAAACGTGTACGGCCGGTGGTTCGACGTGGTCATGACAAAATAATGGAAGGGCTTGCCCGCCGCGGCGCTGGCGTCGGCCTCGCGCATCGTCCAGCGAAACAGGTCCTCATCGCAGGCACCCCACACGTTGGCGAAGGTGATGTCCTCCTTCGGCACGGCGGCGCGGTCGATCACGCGGTAGCCGTTGTGCCCAAAGAAGTAGTTCATGTTGTCGAAGTAGCCGAAGCCGCCGTAGATGAACGCGGTTTCATACCCCTTGGCGCGAAACACGGAGCCGAGGGTGAACATGTCCTCGTTGTTTGGCCGCTTGATCATCGAGCGTCCCGGGGTCGGGGGCAGCGACAGCGTCAGCGCCTCCATGCCCCGGTCGGTGCGCGTGCCCGTGGCGTAGAAATTATCGAAGACGAGGCTCTTCCCCGCGATCTCGACCAGGTTGGGCGTGAGGCCCGAGGCACGGTTGAAGATGCCGAGAAAGCTCGCGCTCAGGCTCTCGACGGTGATCTGGATGACATTCGGGCGGAGCTCGGGACCCGCGTTGCGCACATAGCGGAGCGTGTCGTATTCGGTCGGCCGGAGCATCTCCGCCCCGTCCTCCGCCAGTTCCTCGCGCAGGCGCGCGAAGACCTGGTCGATGGGCTTGGTCGGGTAGAACTCCTGGTAATCGAGCACGTTGTTGCGAAACGCGGCGAAGAGCGACCACAGGCCGTTCTTGGCCAGCTCGCGGTTGAAGTTGTTCTTGAAGGCCGGCAGCCAGTCGGCATTCAGCGCGACCCCCAGCGCGAGCGTGCCCGCGAACCACAGCGCGCCATTGCGGTACCGCCGGGGCCAGTGCTCCACGGCCGCGTCGACCCAGGCGTGCGGCAGGCGGCTGCGCCAGATCATCCAGCCGAAAACCGCCGCGGTCGTAAGCAGGCCGCCGATGATCAGGGGCAGCGGATAGGATTCGCGGATGTTGCCCAGGACCTCCGTGGTATACACGAGGTAGTCCACCGCGATGAAATTGAAGCGCACCCCGAACTCGTCCCAGAAGGTCCACTCCGCCGCCGCGCCAAAGAGCAGTGCGAAGAGGACGATAAAGCCGAAACCCGCCACTAGCCACCGCATCCAGGCCCGCCGCAGCGCGCCCGACGGCAGCAGGGTCAGCAGCACGATCAGCGGCAGCGAAGCGAAGCACGCCGCGCCGAGGTCGTAAAGCAAGCCCCACCCGAACGCCGCCAGCAGGCTCAACGTCCAGGTCACATCATGCGCCGCCTTGAGGAGCAGCGCGACCCGCGTGAGGAAGGCGATGCCCAGAAACACCACAAAAAACAGCACGATCCCGCCGTGACGACGGGCGAGTAATTTGGAAAGGAAACCGGGAGTGGAAATCAATGGGGTCTGGGGCCGGCGATGACTGCCGCAGCTTCAGTGAAGTCCCTTTTTTCCCCCGCATGCAAGCCCCCTAAGTGCAGGTTTCGCCGCCTTAATTTTGAACGGCAGCCGTGGGGCTGGCCGTCCGTTGTCAGGGTTTGTGTTCGGCGAAAGCTGCCC
>DASZQG010000091.1:0-12555 GCA_035550075.1 Hyphomicrobiaceae bacterium
ACGGCTAGCATCCATCGTTTACGGCGTGGACTACCAGGGTATCTAATCCTGTTTGCTCCCCACGCTTTCGCACCTCAGCGTCAGTACCGGACCAGTGGGCCGCCTTCGCCACTGGTGTTCTTCCTAATATCTACGAATTTCACCTCTACACTAGGAATTCCACCCACCTCTTCCGGACTCAAGACGTGCTGTATCAGAGGCAGTTCCGAAGTTGAGCTCCGGGATTTCACCCCTGACTGACACATCCGCCTACGTGCGCTTTACGCCCAGTGATTCCGAACAACGCTAGCCCCCTTCGTATTACCGCGGCTGCTGGCACGAAGTTAGCCGGGGCTTATTCTGCGGGTACCGTCATTATCGTCCCCGCCAAAAGAGCTTTACAATCCGAAGACCTTCGTCACTCACGCGGCATGGCTGGATCAGGCTTGCGCCCATTGTCCAATATTCCCCACTGCTGCCTCCCGTAGGAGTCTGGGCCGTGTCTCAGTCCCAGTGTGGCTGATCATCCTCTCAGACCAGCTACGGATCGTTGCCTTGGTAGGCCGTTACCCCACCAACTAGCTAATCCGACGCGGGCCCATCAAACGGCGATAAATCTTTCCCCCGAAGGGCGTATCCGGTATTACCCCAAGTTTCCCTGAGCTATTCCCGACCGTATGGTAGGTTCCCACGTGTTACTCACCCGTCTGCCACTCTCCATTGCTGGAGCGTTCGACTTGCATGTGTTAGGCCTGCCGCCAGCGTTCGTTCTGAGCCAGGATCAAACTCTCAAGTTGAAAGTTTCGATTCTGGTTTGGCTTGGAGGTTAATCCAAGGAATCTCTGCGTAACGGGCACCTTCACAACAAAGCGCACCTGACACGGGTTGCCCCGAATCATGTACGCCATGGTGATGGCTGAAACGCAGAGATCGCCAGAGTCTGTTCGATCCACCGGACGCTTGCGCGCCCAACGGATCCGCCAGGACTCCGCCGCCTGCGTTTCCCTTTCTTCAAACCACTTGTCAAAGAGCGCTCAGAGGGTCGATCGCCATCCAGACTGGTGCGGTTGCCCGTACCCGTCGTGGCGAAAGCGAGACGACCTACCGGATCTGGCCGGCCTGCCTCGTGTCAATCCGGAGATTGCTGCCCACTGGTCGCGCACCAGTACATGACGCGCGAAAGGCTTCATTAATAGCAAATCGCTGCTGGTGTCAACCCCTTCAGCCCACGTTTGCGCAATCCCGCGCGCATTTTTTTGCAGGCGCGCGCGGTGCACGCTCCTGGAACTCGCCGCAATACGGCCAGCATTGATGTGCAGCAATGTCCAAGCTGGCAAGGGCACTGCCGGCTTGCGTGATATTTATATGGTGGCCGCACCGGGCCCAGGCAAATGAACGAGTGTTCGTTTGCTGGCCGGGTGGGAGGGGGAACCTAGCGGGCCATGGACACCAGGCGCCACGTACCGGTGGGACGCAGACGCGTCCACTTCGTGCAGCAGACCACCGCGCACGGCCGGCGCAACCTGCACCTGGGGCGCACGCGCCGCACCCCGCACGACATCTTCAGCAGTGATCACGCCGACGCGCGCCAGGGCGGGCGCTTCCGCTGGATGCTGAGCACCTGCCTCGCCGGCGGCGTTGGGGTGCTGGCGATTCTGGTTCTCATCTCGGGCTCGATGGGACCGCAGGAAGGCGGCGGCGGCCTCATGGACCATGTGCGCCGGGGAGGTGATTCGCTGACATCGTTCCGCCTGCCGTCGCTGCACGTGGATGGCCTGCGGTGGGCATCGCCGAAAACGGACAAGCTGCTCATTCCCGCCGGCGCCACGTCGTCCACCTACATCGTCTACGACAGCGTGCGGCAGCGGCGGGCCAATCGCGAGTACATCTACAACAAGCCCTACGCGCGGGTGGTCGCCCGGCTCGCGCCACTGTCGGGCGCGCAGGCGCAGACGGTGCCCCGCCTGAACCCGATGGACCTCTACGCCAGCACAACCCCTCTTGATGCCGAGCCCGCCGACCACCGACAGCAGGACGCCACAGTGAAGCTGGTCGACCTGCTCGGCGGGATCCCCGTCGAGGACGGACAGGAGCTCAAGGCGGAAGAGGTTGCCGAGCTCGTCGCGCGCTACCAGGCGGCCTACAAGGACCCGGAGGGCATCCGCACCAGCATCGCCCCGGATGGCTCGACCCTGACGCCGGGCGAACTGCTGGCCGAACGGTCCTCGCGCACCACCACCGAGTCCCCCAACACCTCGTTCCTGCAGAAGTCGGTGTTCGAGACGGAGGAGACCGGCGAGGACGGCGGCGGCCGCGAGTTGAAGCTGCGGGCGCAGCGCGGCGAGACGCTGACGCAATTGGTGATGCGGCTCGGCGCCGAGCCCTGGCAGGCCCGCGCCATCATCGATTCGGCGCGCGCGATCTTCCCGGACAATGCCCTCACGCCGAACCAGGACGTCACCGCCAAGCTCACTCCGTCCGTGACCCGCGCCAACCGGATGGAGCCGGTGCGGATCACCATCTTCGACGGCTCCGAGCACAAGCTGACCGTGCGGCGCAATGCAGCCGGCGAGTACGTGGCAAGCGCCAGCCCGGTGCAGGAAAAGGACGACCACGACGCCATTCCCGACAACAGCCAGAACCAGGCCTCAAGCCTCTACGCCAGCCTCGACTACACCGCCGCGCAGCAGGGCATCCCGCAGGACGAGATCATGCAGATCCTGCGCATACATGCCTACGAGACCGATTTCCGGGCGCCGGTGCGCGCCGGCGACGGCTTCGAATTCTTCTTCGACCTGAAGGAGGGCGACAAGGGTTCGGAGGGAACGCTCGGCGATCTGCTGGCGACGTCCATCACCGGCAGCGGCGAGACGCACAGGTTCTATCGCTTCCACACCCCGGACGGCGTCACCGATTTCTACGACGAGACCGGCAGCACCTCGCGCAAATTCCTCATGCGGCGTCCGGTACGCGGAGACGACGTGCGCATCACCTCGGGCTTCGGCCTGCGGCGGCACCCCATCCTGCAGGTTTCGCGCATGCACTACGGCGTCGACTGGGCCGCTGCGCCGGGAACGCCGATCATGGCGGCGGGCAGCGGCGTGATCGAGGAAGTCGGGCGCAAGGGCGAATACGGCAACTACATCCGCATCCGCCATGCCAACGGCTACAAGACCGCCTATGGGCACATGCTGCGCTTTGCGCCGGGCATGGCCGAGGGCATCCGCGTCCGGCAGGGCCAGATCATCGGCTATGTCGGCCAGACCGGAATGGCCTCGGGGCCGCACGTGCACTTTGAGGTGCTCATCAACGGCGGCCACGTCGATCCGATGACCATCCAGGTGCCGCGCGAGCGCCAGCTCGAAGGCAAGCAGCTCGCCGACTTCCAAAGAGAGCGGGCCCGGCTGGACGACCTGATGCGGCGCAGCCCCACCGTGGCCCGCCTCACCGCATCGGCCGCGAAATAGGCCTCGCTATTTCTCCTCGAACTTGGCCGGTGACGAGAACGGCTTGGTGGCATCCACCACGAACATGACGAGCTGGTCGAGGTCACTCGTGCCGCTGCTGAAGACTTCCATCGGCGTATTGGGGCCATGCCCGTTCATGGACTGCCCGGCCTGAGCGTGGCTGGTGCCGTGTGGCGTGCGCTGGCCCAGCTGGCCGGAGAGCACGTAGAACGCCTCGGAGCCGGGGTGGGTATGCACGCTGGTCTTGGCCCCGGGCGGGCCGCTCGCGTGATTGATGCGCAGCAAATACTCCGGCGCCGTGATCGGTGGAACCGGGCCGATCTCGGCCACCTTGCTGCCACCCGGCGTACTGCCGCCCTTCGGCCCCAGCGTGAAGAGCCATGCCTTGCCGGAGATTTCGGCGGCGAGCGAGGTGGCGCCCGCGGCCGACTGCGCCTGGGCGAGCGCCGGGAAAGTCTCGATCCTCCAGAACAGCGGCCCGGCCGGAAGCTGGCTCACTTTCTTTTCGACGACCGGCTTTATGGAAAGCTGCCCCTGCGCCGCCGCTGGAGCTGACAGCGCGGCCGGCAGCAGGAGCAACAGCCCCAGAAGAAAAACAGGGCGGATTGAACTTGTGAATCGGTGCATGCGACGGCTCCCTGGTGCCATTTCTGCGTCCCCGCGCAGACTCTGGCTTCCGGGGCGCCGGCGGCTATCCGGTTTGCGCCGTTCTATGCAGCTTGCGCCGAAAAGGATGCTATTCTGCGCCGATCTCTGTTCAGAAGCTCGTTCCATGGCCGGACGCGACGACCGACCAGACAGCGCGCGGGGCAGCGCCGACGCCCCCGGAACGCCGTTGCCGGCCACACTTGCACGGACCCTCGCCTGGCTTCGCGAGCACCTATCTGAAAAGGCCGATCTCGCGCAGCTCGCATCGATTGCCGGCGTTCGGCCCAGGACGCTGGAGACGCATTTCAGGGTGTACCTGCGCACAACGCCCACCGAATGGGTGCGGCGGATGCGGCTGGCGCAAGCGCGCCGCGAGCTGCAGCGCGCCCGCGACGACGCGTCGGTGACGGCTATCGCCCTGGAAAGCGGCTTCAACCAGCTCGGGCGCTTTGCCGCGCAATACCGCGCGCTGTTCGGAGAGACGCCGTCGGCGACGCTGCGGCACAGCCGGCGATCTGCGGCGGTGAGAAACTTCGACGTCGACGACGAGGCGCTTCGCCTGACATGGCAGGCGATGCCGAACGCGTTCGCCATCGCCCCGGGCGAATGCAGCAAGGCGCTCGAGACGCTGGCGCGTGCCAGCGAACTTGCTCCGGGCTATGGGCTGCCGGTTGCGCTAGCCGCATGGTGCTGGGCCCAGCGGGCCGCGCACGGGTTCAGCGCCACACCGCGACAGGACGCCGAGCAGGCGCTGCGGCTGGCGGTGCAGGCGCAGAAGCTGGCGGCAAACGATGCGCTGGCCCTGACGCTGGCAAGCGGCGCGCTGACCCTGCGCCATCAGCTCGACGAAGCCGACCGCCTGCTCGAGCGCGCGCTGGCCATCGATCCGTGGCAGCCCTACGCCTGGGTTCGGCGCGGTTGGGCGTCCGCCTACGGCGGCGATCCGCACGCCGCACAGCGCGAATTGCACATCGCCCTGCACCTCTCGCCGCTCGGGCCGATGCGGGACATCGCCTCGATCGGCATGGGGTGCGCGCATTTCGCGTGTGAACGCTATGAGGCTGCGGCGCGCTGGGTGCAGAGCGGGACGAAGGCGTTTCCCGGCGGCTTCTGGGCGGACCGTGTCACCGCGGCCGCGGCCGTTCACGCCGGCGCCAGGGACGAAGCGCGCCGCATCGCCCGCCGCCTCATGCGCAAGGACCCGCACCTGACCGCGGACCGGGCACGAACGGCATGGCCGTTCCCTGCCGCCTTCATGGCACGGCTGGGCGACGGGCTGGAAATCGCCGGCGTGCCGCGAAGCTGATCGCCATCGCGGCGCGCGCCGGGCTCAGGCGGCGACGCGCACCGGCTCACCGTTGAGCACCAGTGCGCCGTCGCGCACGGTGATCTTCACGGCCTGCCCGTCCTTGACCTTGCCGGCCAAGATCTGCGCAGCCAGCGGGTCCTGCACCTGCTTCTGGATGACGCGGCGCAGCGGCCGCGCGCCATAGGTGGGGTCGTAGCCCTTGTTGGCGAGCCACGTGCGCGCCTTGTCGTCGAGATCGAGCTTCAGCTTGCGATCCTCGAGCAGCTTTTGCAGGCGGCCCATCTGGATGTCGACGATGGTCGCCATGTCCTCGCGCCGCAGGCGATGGAACAGGATGATCTCATCGATGCGGTTGAGGAACTCGGGGCGGAATTTCAGCTTCATCTCGGCCATGACGTAGGGCCGCACGGCCTCGGTGTCCTCGCCTTCCTTCTGGTTGGCAAGGTAGTCCGAGCCGATGTTGGACGTCATGATGATGAGCGTGTTCTTGAAGTCCACCGTGCGGCCCTGGCCGTCGGTCAGGCGGCCGTCGTCCAGCACCTGCAGCAGCACGTTGAACACGTCCGGGTGGGCCTTCTCGATCTCGTCGAACAGCACGACCTGGTAGGGCCGGCGCCGCACCGCTTCTGTCAGGGCGCCGCCTTCCTCGTAGCCGACATAGCCCGGAGGCGCGCCGATCAGGCGGGCCACCGAATGCTTCTCCATGAACTCGCTCATGTCGATGCGGACCATGGCGTTCTCGTCATCGAACAGGAACGCGGCCAGCGCCTTGGTCAGCTCGGTCTTGCCGACGCCGGTGGGGCCCAGGAAGATGAACGAGCCGAGCGGGCGGTTGGGATCCTGCAGGCCCGCGCGCGCACGGCGCACCGCGGTCGAGACGGCCTCCACGGCCTCCCTCTGGCCGACGACGCGCCTGGCCAGCACCTCTTCCATGCGCAACAGCTTCTCGCGCTCGCCTTCCAGCATGCGGTCGACCGGGATGCCGGTCCAGCGCGAGACGACCTGGGCGATGTTGTCGGGCGTGACGGCCTCCTGGACCATCTGTCCGCCCTTGTCATCTCCGGTTTCCAGCGCCTTCAGCTTTTTCTCAAGGCCGGGGATCACGCCGTAAGCCAGCTCGCCCGCGCGGGTCAGGTCGCCGTGGCGCTGGGCGCGCTCCAGCTCGATGCGGCGGGCATCCAGCTCCGTCTTGAGCTTCTGCGCGTCGCCGAGCTTGCCCTTTTCGGCGGACCAGCGCGCATTGAGCGCGGAGGCCTGCTCGTCGAGCTGGGCGATTTCCTTCTCAAGCCGCGACAGGCGCTCGCGCGAGGCGGCGTCCTGCTCCTTCTTCAGCGCTTCGCGCTCGATCTTGAGCTGGATCAGGCGGCGGTCGATCTCGTCCAGCTCCTCGGGCTTGGAGTCGACCTGCATGCGCAGGCGCGAGGCGGCCTCGTCGACGAGGTCGATGGCCTTGTCGGGCAGGAAGCGGTCGGAGATGTAGCGGTTGGACAGCGTGGCGGCAGCGACAATCGCGCCGTCGGTGATGCGCACGCCGTGGTGCAGCTCGTACTTCTCCTTGAGTCCGCGCAGGATGGAGATGGTGTCCTCCACCGTCGGCTCGGAGATGAACACGGGCTGGAAGCGGCGGGCCAGCGCCGCGTCCTTCTCGATATGCTTGCGGTACTCGTCGAGCGTGGTCGCGCCGACGCAGTGCAGCTCGCCGCGCGCCAGCGCCGGCTTCAACAGGTTGCCGGCGTCCATCGCGCCTTCCGACTTGCCGGCGCCGACAATGGTGTGCAACTCGTCGATGAAGAGAATTATGCGGCCGCCCTCGGCCTGCACCTCGGACAGGACCGCTTTGAGGCGCTCCTCGAACTCGCCGCGATACTTGGCGCCGGCGATCAGCGCCCCCATGTCGAGCGCCAGCAGCCGCTTGTCCTTCAGGCTCTCAGGCACGTCGCCCTTGACGATGCGCTGGGCCAAGCCCTCGGCGATGGCGGTCTTACCGACGCCGGGATCGCCGATCAGCACGGGATTGTTCTTGGTGCGGCGGGAGAGCACCTGGATGGTGCGGCGGATTTCCTCGTCGCGCCCGATCACCGGGTCGAGCTTGCCCTCGGCGGCGGCCGCGGTGAGGTCGCGCGCATAGCGCTTCAGCGCGTCATAGCCTTGTTCGGCCGAGCGGCTGTCGGCGGTGCGCCCCTTGCGAATGTCATTGACGGCCTGGTTGAGGGCCGTGGCACTGACGCCGGCGGCCTTCAGCGCGCGGTTGGCGTCGGAGCCCGACTCGACCGCCAGCGCCAGCAGAAGCCGTTCGACGGTTACGAACTTGTCGCCGGCCTTGTCGGCGATTTTCTCGGCGGTATCGAAGACACGCGCCAGCTCGGGCGCGAGATAGACCTGGCCGGCGCCTCCGCCGGAGACCTTGGGACGCTTGGCAAGGTCGCGCTCGACCGCGGCCAGGGCCTCGCGCGAACGGCCGCCGGAACGGTCGATGAGGCCCGCAGCCAGACCCTCGGGATCGTCGAGCAGGACCTTCAGGAGATGATCGGACCCGAACTGCTGGTGTCCCTCGCGCAGGGCCAGGCTCTGGGCCGATTGCACAAAGCCCTGGGCGCGATCCGTGTACTTTTCGAAATTCATGAATTGCCCCTCCTCGGCACGGGAGCCCGCCCCACAATCGGGCACGAAACCGCCGTCGCTTGACAGGACCAGTATTCAGCCTCGATGTGAACCCGCGTTCGGCATCCGCATCAAAGGCCGCTGGCGCAGATATAGGATGCCGCGGGCGGTGCAAAAAGAGTAAGCCGGCGGGGAATTTCGCGCGGGCCCGGGACGGAGCTGATGATGCCGCAGTCGACGCAGGCGCAGATTGTCGGGTTGTATCGCTATCCGGTCAAAGGGCTCTCGCCCCAGGCGCTGGCGCGGGTGACCCTGACGAAAGGCGAGACGCTGCCGTTCGATCGCGCCTACGCCATCGAGAACGGACCTGGGCGCTTCGACCCGGACGCCCCCAAGCATCTGCCGAAGGTCGCCTTCCTCATGCTGATGCGGGACGAGCGGCTGGCAACGCTCAAGACCGAGTTCGACGAGGACACCGAGACACTCACCATCCTGCGCAACGGGCGGCAGGTGGCGCGCGGCCAGCTTACGACCGCGCTCGGGCGGCAGCTGATCGAGCAGTTCATGGCCGCCTACATGAAGGAGGAATTGCGCGGGGCGCCGCACGTGGTGCAGGCGCCGGGACACAGCTTCTCCGATATGGCCGCCAAATGCGTGCACCTGGTGAACATGGCGAGCGTGCGCGAGGTGGAGCGCACGCTCGGCCGGGCCGTCGACCCGCTGCGGTTCCGCGCCAACATCTTTTTCGAAGGCGCCCCGCCGTGGGCGGAGCTGGGCTGGACCGGCAAGACCATCACCGCGGACCAGGCGAAACTCGAGGTGTTCGCGACCACCACCCGCTGCGAGGCGACCAACGTCGACCCGGCGACGGGCGCGCGCGACATGGCCGTCCCGGCGCATCTGCAGCGCACCTGGGGCCACCAGGACTTCGGGATCTATGCCAAGGTCGTCGAGGGTGGCGAGATCAGCCTGAACATGCCGCTCGGCTTGCCGACGTAGCCGCCGGCGCTACTCGCGCGGCGTATCGTCTTTCGGCTCCTCGCCCTCGCTGCGCGCGCGGCGCACCGGGCGGCGCAGGAACTCGGGCTGCTCGTGCTGCGGCGGAAACCGGTCGCGCCGGCGGCCCTCGTTGTTGCCGTTGCCGCCGCCTTCGCCCGGCTCACCGCGCTCGAAGGGTTGTCCGCGCCCCTCGCCCTGCGGCTGGTGGGAGCGCGCCTCGTTGTAGCGCTCGCGGTCGCCGCCGCCGAAGCGGTCACGATCGCGATCGCGGTCGCGGTCGCGGAAACGGCCCTGGTCGCGATCGCGGCGGAACGGGCGGTCGTGACGATTGTTGTCGTAGCCGCCCTGCGGCCGGCTGTGCTGCTGCATCTGCGGCTGGGGCATGTGGGGGAAGGCGTCTTCCATGACGTCCTCGCCCTCGTCGTCGCCCATGTCGTCGATGCCCTCGCCCTGGCGCGGCCCGCCGCCGTTCATCTCGCCGGGCTGATGCATCTGCTCGCGATAGGCCATGATGATGCGGCTGTAATGCTCCGCATGCTGCAGATAATTCTCCGCCAGGACGGGGTCGCCGGAGGATTGCGCGTCGCGCGCCAGGGAGATGTACTTCTCCGCGATATGGGCGGGCGTGCCGCGGACCTTCACGTCCGGACCGTTGGATTCGAAGCTGCGCGCCAGAGGGTTCTGGCTCTTGCGATTGCGGCCGCGGCCGCGCCGATTCTGCTGTCCTTGCCTCACTGCCTCAAAGGCTCCCGTCCGTGTGGATCATCTCAACAAACCTTTCCGCTTGCGCGTGAGCGTCTTCTCCCTCGATGCTTAGCCAGCTCACGGCCGGAGCATCGCAGCTGCGATCTGTAGCGATGGCCTCGCCACTCTGGACGTCAGCCGGCGTCCTGCACGCGCAGGTCCAGCGTTTCGCCACGGCAATTCACGCCATCAGTACGTCTCTTGGGCAGCTAGTGGTGTTTGACGATACGTCGCCTTGTTGCGAGCAATTCAACCTGCTTCGCACCGCTCTTTGCGTTCCGCCACGTTTGTTCGGCAAACGGCTGAACGCGTCGAGGACCTCCACCTGGATTTGAACCCTATCGCGGCCCTGCCCAAAATCCAAGGGCTTTCTGGCTGTATGCTCAACTCCGTGTTCTGACAGCAACACAGCGTGCACGTCCCCCTAGATCGTGGTGCAACAGCGGTGGTGCGGCGGACACGGGGCCAAGCGCGGCACCCAGCAGCCCCGCCACCGCGGCAGCCTGGTCGTGGCCTGTTTCGAGAACGACCCAACCATCTGGAACGACCTTCGGAATTCCGAGCATCAGACGCCGGTAAACGTCGAGCCCGTCGGCGCCGCCATCGAGCGCGATGCGCGGATCGAAATCGCGGACCTCCCGCGCCAGGGCGGCGATCTCGCCGGAGCGCACATACGGAGGATTTGCAACGAATATGTGGAAAGTCCCGTCGATCCCTTCAAGGGCATCTCCCTCGCGCCAGTCGGCGCGGCGGTCGAGCCCAAGCCGGGCCGCGTTGCGCCGCGCGACGGCCAGCGCCGCCGGCGAGATGTCGCTGCCGAGCCCGGTCGCCTGCGGCAATTCGGCGAGCAGGGTGAGCAGCAGGCAGCCGGAGCCGGTTCCCACGTCGAGGATGCGCAGCGGCGAATCGTGCCAGCCCTCGGCGCGGACCGCGGCCAGCGCGGCCTCGATCACGGTTTCGCTGTCGGGACGCGGGTCGAGGGTGTCGGGCGAGATGGCGAAGGAGCGGCCGTAGAACTCGCGCTCGCCGGCGATGCGGGAGAGGGGCTCGCCGGCCAGGCGCCGGGCGAGGCAGGCCTCAAGCCGGGCGCACTCGGAGGGCGTCAAGGGCCGCTCGGGCCGGGCCAGGACGGCCACCGCCGGCACGCCGAGCGCCAGGGAGACGAGACGGCGCGCCTCGTCGGCCGGCTTCTCGATGCCGGCGTGCTTCAGCGCCGCGATCGCGTTGCGCAGCGCGCTGCGAAGCGTTGCGGCGGAGGGGTGCAGGGCGACCTCAGACACGGGCGTGCTCGTCCATGGCGGCGAGCTGGCTCGCCTGGTCCTCGGTGGCCAGCGCATCGATGATCTCGTCGAGGGCGGTGCCGGCCAGCACCTCGTCGAGCCTGTGCAGGGTCAGCCCGATGCGATGGTCGGTGACCCGCCCTTGCGGGAAATTGTAGGTGCGGATGCGCTGCGAGCGGTCGCCGGAGCCGATCTGGCCCTTGCGCTGCGCGGCCCGGGCATCCGCCGCTTTCTGCCGCTCCGTCTCGAACAGGCGCGAACGCAGCACCTGCATGGCGAGACGGCGGTTCTGGTGCTGCGATTTCTCCGCCGACACGACGACGATGCCGGTGGGAAGGTGGGTGATGCGCACCGCCGAGTCGGTCTTGTTGACGTGTTGGCCGCCGGCGCCGCCCGCGCGCATGGTGTCGATGCGGATGTCCTCGGGGCGGATATCGACATCGACCTCCTCGGCCTCCGGCAGCACGGCAACGGTGGCGGCCGAGGTGTGGATGCGCCCGCCGGCTTCCGTCACCGGGATGCGCTGCACGCGATGCACGCCGGATTCATATTTCAGGCGCGCGAACACGCCCTTGCCGGAGATGGACGCCACCACCTCCTTGTAGCCGCCCAGATCGTTCTCCGAGAGGCTGATGATCTCGGTCTTCCAGCCATGCGTCTCCGCGTAGCGGGTGTACATCCGGAACAGGTCGGCGGCGAACAGCGCCGCCTCGTCCCCGCCCGTGCCGGCGCGTACCTCGAGGATCGCGCTCTTCTCATCGGCCGCATCCTTCGGCAGCAGGTGCACGCGCAGCTCCTGCTCGAGCGCGGCGATGCGCGGCTCCAGCGCGGCAAGCTCGTCGCCGGCCATGGCCGCCAGCTCCTTGTCGGCGGCCGGATCAGCCAGCAGCGCCTTCAAGTCGGCACGCTCCGCCTCCGCCTTGCGCAGGGTGTGGATGGTGACCACCACCGGATTGAGCTCGGCGAACTCCTTGGAGAGCTGGATGAAGGTTGCCTGGCCGGGGCCGCGGTTGAGCTCGGCCTGGATGGCCTCCCAGCGCTGTACCAGCCGGTCGAGCTTCTCGGTAGGGATGGCGGCCATGTGGTCCGTATGCTTCGCAGGATGAGAATAGATAAGCCGCGCGGGGGCGCAGGCCAAATACGGCGAACAGGGCCGCTAACGCCCGCTTGTGGGCAACTTGTCGAGCTTGCGCAACCGTGGATCGCCGATCTCGATCCACTTCAGCCCATCGTGGGTGGGAGCCGTCGCCGACACGACAAGGTCGAGCATCGACCGGGCCGGGGCGTAGAGAGGCTGGGGAAGCACCGAAACGGCCCGATAGAGCGTCAGCGGCGCAACCTGCGTCAGGTAGAACAGGCCGCCGAGCACGGCGACCGGCGCGGTCCACGCGAACAGGGCGCGGGCGCGGTGGCGGATGCGGCGCGGCCGTGCCTGACCGGCGGCGGCCGCGTGCGAACGCGCCAGTGCGTGCGGCGGGGCAGCCTGCGGCCAGGATGCGCCGGTGCGCGGCACCTCGGCGGCGGGCGG
>DASZQG010000092.1:0-5345 GCA_035550075.1 Hyphomicrobiaceae bacterium
TGTGCCTGTAGCGGCGGCACAATTGCGCCGCGCCGCGGCAATCCGGCGCCCGCAGCTGCGCCGGCTGCGGTCTGCGCAGAAGCTGCCCGCAAGCTGTGGACTGGCTGGGGAGAAGGGCCCATTGGCCACGCCCGTTGCTGGAGATCGCACCGGGATTGTCGCAAGTAACCACCCCTGTCGCGGGTTGTGCGTGCGTTGAGGGGCCACGCGTCCGGCCGGCTGGCTGGGTTGGCGACAATCACGGGGTTGGGTCTGTCATGCGGATCTTGCGGGAACGCCGCGCCGTCGCGCGCACCGTATTGGCCATGGTGGCGCTCGCGTGCGCGCTGGGCGTGGCGGGCGCATCGCGCGCTCAGTCCCCCCATGCCCGCGATCCCTGGCCGCAAGCCGATGGCGTGCACCGCTCCAACATCGTATTGCCGCCCGGCACCCGTTTTCCCATCACACGCAAGATCACCATCGGCCTCGACAAGTCGCTGTTGATCGAGCTTCCGGTCGATCTGCAGAACGTGCTGGTCTCCAATCCGGAGGTCGTCGACGCCGTGGTGCAGTCCTCGCGCCAGGTCTACCTGCTGGGCAAGGATGCGGGCGACGCCAACGCCTTCCTGTTCGGTCCCGACGGGCAGAAGCTGGTGTTCCTCGAGATCTCGGTCGCCCGCGATCTTACCGCGCTCACCGACGCGCTCGGGCGGCTGTTGCCCGGCTCCAGCATCAAGGTCGAATCGGTGGGCGACAACGTCGTGCTCACCGGCAGCGTCATCAACCCGATCGACGCCAACCGCGCGGCGGAGATGGCCGCGCGCTACACCAAGAAAAAAGACTCCGTCGTCAACATGCTGTCGGTCGCCGCCAAGGAGCAGGTGCTGCTGCGCGTGCAGGTGGCCGAGATGCAGCGCGACGCCATCCGTCGGCTGGGTGTCAACATTCCCGGCGCCGCCTTCCGCTCCGGCAACATCAGCTTTGCCAAGGTGACGCAGAACGGCTTTCCCATCACCACCTCCACTGTTCCCCAGGCGACGCCGGCCTCGCCGGCCGTGCCGCTCGGCACCGGCAACCTTCCGTTCGTTTTCGGCGGTACGGCCATGCAGGGCGCCTGGACCAGCGGCGCCAATACCATCAGTGCGATGGTGCAGGCATTGGAGCGCGCCGGCCTTATCCGCACGCTGGCCGAGCCGAACCTCACCGCGATCTCGGGCGAGACCGCAAAGTTCCTGGCGGGCGGCGAGTTTCCGGTGCCCATCTCCACCCAGGATCGGCAGATCACCGTGGCCTGGAAGTCGTTCGGCGTGAACGTGTCCTTCAAACCCGTCGTGATGACCGAAGGGCGCATCAGCCTCACCATCTCCGCCGAGGTCAGCGAGCTATCCTCCGATGGTGCCGTCTCGCTCAACGAGATCACCATTCCCGCGCTGAAGGTGCGCCGCGCCGAGACCACGCTGGAGCTGCCGAGCGGCGGCACGCTGGCCATGGCCGGCCTGCTGTCGGACGATACCCGCCAGAACGTGGAAGGCATGCCCGGCGTCAAGAATCTGCCGATCCTCGGCGCGCTGTTCCGCAGCAACGACTACCAGCGCCGCCAGAGCGAACTGGTCATCCTGGTCACGCCCTACCTGTCGACCTCCGCGCCGAAGACGCAATACGCGCTGCCCGACAAGGGCTATGCGCCCTCGAGCACCCTGCAGGAGCTGTTCCTGGGCCACATCAACCGCGTCTATGGCTCTCCGAACCATCCCCCGCGCGGCCACTACCAGGGCGACTACGGTTTCATCGTGGAATATCCGGACGCAGGGGTGAAGGGATGACGATACGCACACGAGCCTCGTTCGCGCCCCGCGCCTGGCTCTCCCTGGTGGCCCTGGCGGCGCTCGCGCTCACTGCTTGCGACGAGTCCCGGCGGCTCGACAACGAGATGGCGGTCGGGCTCAACAACGCCGAGCAGCGCCACCCGATCCGCTTCACCTCGCGCAGCGAGAGCCTGGACGTGGAGGTGCCGCCCGGCGTGGAAGGCTTGAGCCGCAATCAGCACGTCGATGTCTACCGCTTCCTCGAGCGCTTCCGCCGCGAGGCGCGAGGGCGGCTGACTATCACCGCGCCCACCAACGTCCGCGACCGCGCCTCGCTGGCGCACTCGCTACAGGATATCCAGCGGCACGTGGTGGATGCCGGCATCGACTATCATCTCGTCCGGGTCGGCAAGATCGGGCCGCAGGTTGACGGCGCGCCGGCCATACGCCTTGCCTACCATCGCCCGGTAGCGATCGGGCCGCGCTGTGGCGACTGGTCGGAAGACCTCGGCCGCTACGAGGAGCGCGTGTCGTATCCGAACTGGGGCTGCGCGACGCAGCGCAATCTCGCCGTCATGATCGACAACGCCCGCGACATGCAGGAGCCGCAGGCGGAGGATCCGCGCCCGGGCGAGCGGCGCAGCGTGGTGTGGTCCTCCTATGTGAGCGGCGGCCAGGCCAAGGCCGACTCCGGCGGTAGCACGGCCGAGGCCGCCAAGCCGTCCGCACCCGCGCTCAAGAAATAGCAGGCGGCCGTCACCCCGCACGCCGACGCCTGCGGCCTTCCCCGTCCTTTCGCTGGCGTTGCCGGTGCGATCGGCTGATAATCCCGGTCACGGCTCACATCGGCGGAGAGCGGCATGGAAACAGCCATCGGCGTCATCGGTCTTGGCATCATGGGCGGCGCCTTTGCGCGTCATCTGGCGCAGGGCGGCCGCCGCGTCATCGGCTTCGACACCGACGCCGCGCGGCGGGCGGAGGCCCAGGCCGCAGGCGTTGAGATCGCGCACAGTGCCGAAGCCGTCGCGGAAGCCGCGCGTGACATCATCCTGAGCCTTCCCACAGCGCGCGCCGTGCTCGACACCGCGCAGATCATCGCCGGCGTCACGGCCGGTCGCTGCACGGTGATCGAGGCCAGCACGCTGTCGTTGGAAGACAAGCGTGAATTCCAGCGCATCCTGGCCAAGGGCGGCCATATCGCGCTGGATTGTCCGGTGTCCGGCAGCGGTGCGCACGCGGCCCGCAAAGACATCGTGATCTACGCCAGCGGCGACGCGCAGGCGATCAAGCGCGTCGAGCCGGTGCTGCTGGGGTTCAGCCGGCAGGTCTACGACCTCGGCGAATTCGGCAACGGCAGCAAGATGAAGTTCGTCGCCAATCACCTGGTGGCGATCCACACGGTGGCGGCGGCGGAAGCCATGGTGCTGGCCATGAAGGCCGGGCTCGACCCGCAGCGCGTGGTGGAGGTGATCGGTGCGGGTGCCGGCGGCTCGCGCATCTTCGATGTCCGCGCGCCGATGATGGCGAAGAACAGCTATCTGCCGGCCACCATGCGCTCGGCGACCTGGAAGAAGGACCTCACCGTGATCGGCGGCTTCGCCGCCTCGATGGATTGCCCCACGCCGCTGTTTGCCGCCTCCGAGCCGCTCTACGCCGCGGCGCTGGCCATGGGCCACGGCGCCGAGGACATGGGCGCGGTCTGCGCCGTGCTTGAGAAGATGGCCGGCGTCAAGCGCTAGCGGCCTTCCCAGCGCTCCTGGCGGCGGCCATTCGCCAGACTGGCCTACTCCGCCGCCTTTGTCGACCGGCCAATAGCGGCGTTGATGGCCGGCATCACCTTCTCCGCCATCAGCACCATCGAGCGCCGGCCGAGGTCGCGGTCCAGCCAGTCCTTGCCCGCGTAAAGCAGCGTGCCGAAGTCCCCCACCTCGTCGCGGAACGCCAGCAGCTCGTCGGTCACCTTCTGCGGCGTGCCGCAGATCACCAGCTTGTCGAGAACATAGTCGAGCGTCACGGCATCGTCGGGCATGTCGCGCGAGGTCTTGAACGCCTCCGCGCGCCCGCCGGCCTTCAGCTTGGTGACAAGATTGTTGAAGTAGAGCCGGTAGGGGCTGCGCGCCGAGGTCACATACTCGCGGGCGGTCTTGTCGTCGTCGGCGACGAAGATGCTGCGCGCCACGCGCCAGTTGCAGGGGTCGGCCGCGCGCTTGGCCCGCTCGCAGCCCTCCACGTACTTCGGCCAATGGCTCTTGACCCAGGCCGGCAGCAGGAAGTTGGCGGAGATCGGGTCCCATCCTCGCGCGGCGGCCTCCGTCACGCCCTTGGAGAAGGGTGCCACCACCGTCACCACAATCGGCGGGTGCGGCTTCTGCAGCGGCTTCGGCAGGATGCCCTGGCCGACGTCTTCCATCAGCGTGCGCTCGGTCGAGATCTGCCAGTACTTGCCGCTGATGTTGTAGGGCGGGGTGCCGGACCAAATCGCCAGTACCTGGTTGATGGCCTCCACGAACATCTCGTTGCGGTCGGCGCCGAGGTTGCCGAACACCTCGGCGTCGGACAATAGCCCGCCGGGGCTGATGCCGAAGATGAAGCGCCCGTTCAGCAGGTGATCGAGCATGGCGATGTTGGCGGCGACCTGCGCAGGATGCGCGTTCGGCAGGTTGACGGTGCCGGTGCCCAACTTGATGCGCTTAGTCGCCTCGATCAGCGTGGCGATGAACGTCACGCACGAGGTGATGTTCTCCGCCTTGTCGGTGACGTGCTCGCCGACATAGCCCTCGCGGTAGCCGAGTTCGTCGGCGAGGATGAACGCCTCCCGGTCCTCGCGCAGGCACATGCGCCAATCCTTCGTCATCGGATGGATTGGCATCGTGAAAAAGCCCAGATTCATCGTTCGCCCTACGTCACGTCCCATGTTTGCCGGCATCGCCAGCGCTCTATTTGATGGCCTGAGGATTGATCGGCGAGCCGGTGCCGCCGGGAATGACCAGCGGCGGGGCGCAGAAGAAGAACTCGTAGACCTTGTCCTTGGCACAGTCCTGCGCCAGCTCGGCCAGGTCCAGCATCTCCGCCATGTACAGGCCCATGGCCGGAATCACAACCCAGTGCCAGGGCTGGTTGACGTCCTTGGTCTCGTTGGGCCGCACCTCCACGCCCCAGGTGTCCGAGCAGACGCCGCCGACCTGCTTTTCCTGGAGCCAGTAGCAGCTTTCGAACTTGAGGCCCGGCGCGTCGCCGCCGGCATAGCCGCCCCACTCGCCCTTCTTGATGCAGGCCTCCATCTGGCCCGTGCGCACGATCACGAAGTCGCCCTTGCGCACCTCCACCTTCTGCGCCGCCGCGCAGGCGTCGAGTTCGTCATTGGAGATGCCATAGCCGTCCTTGAGCGCATCCACGCCCTTGAATCGCGCGACGTCGAGCAGCACGCCGCGCCCCACCAGCTTGTCCTTGGCGTGCTCGATGCCCAGCACACCGAGCCCGTTGGAGTCGACGTTGGAGGCGTGGTGCCCGTTGTACATCTTGTCGTCATAGAAGATGTGGCCCAGCGAATCCCAGTGCGAG
>DASZQG010000093.1:0-8926 GCA_035550075.1 Hyphomicrobiaceae bacterium
TGCGGGGAGAGGGTCGGGGTGAGGGGCAGCAACAGGCAGCCTAGCCCTCTCCGAAGCGTCACGCTTCCGTCCCGGCCGGAACGACTCGAGGCCCCTGGCACTCCGCGCCCGCGTCCAACACCCTTTCAGCGCCCCGTCATCGTCACGGTGCCGACGCCGTCGATGCTGAAATCCAGCCGTTCGCCGGGCGCGATGTCGATGGTCACGATCAGGCTGCCGGTGATCACCACCATGCCGGCCGTCATCGGCCGGCCGCGCTCGACGGCCAGGTTCGCCAGCCACGCCAGGGCGCCCAGCGGATCGTCGGTCTTTCCCGTCGCCTCGGCAGTCCCGTTGCGCTTCACGGTGCCGGAGATGCCGTTGAGGTCGAGGGTCGGCGGCAGGGGCACCTCGGGCCCGATCACGATGCCCCCGTTCCAGGCGTTGTCCGCGATCAGCGACAGCGCCCGCGACGTCTTGTAGTCCGCGTTGCGGTCCTCGATCAGCTCGAACGCCGGCATGATGCTTGCGATCGCGTCCCGCACGGTCGCGCGCGTGTAGGGCGCGCCGCTCTTGGGCAGGTCGCGCCCCAGCCGCACCGCCAGCTCGCACTCCACCCGCACGTTGACGAAGTCCGCCTTGGCGATGACCGCGGGCGACTTGTGAATCCGCGAGGCGAAGATCATGCCGCCGCAGGGGTGGTCGATGCCCATCAGCTGCTGCATCACCTTGGTGGTGGTGGCGATCTTCAGGCCCGCCACCGGCCCCAGCCGCTTCACCCACAGCGCGCCCAGCGCCTCCTGCGCCTCATAGGCCTCCGCCACCGTGCGCGGGGCAATTGCTTCGGGAAGGTTCTGGTAGCGCGCCCGCGCGCGGTGCGCGTCGTCCACGAACTTGGCAGCTTCAGCCGCTGAGAACATGCGTCCCACCTCCTTGGGAGACAGCCCACCTCCCCCGTTCTGCGCCAAACAGGGTATGTCGCGCCGTCTCCGGATTATGCTATCGCCCCAGCATGCCCTAGAAAGAGCGGCAACGATAGTTCGGGAGGACAATGGCCATGTTCGAAACAACCGTCGCCGGCAGTCTGCCGAAACCGGGCTGGCTGGCCGAGACCAACACGCTGTGGGCGCCCTGGAAGGCGCAGGGCGCGGCGCTGGACGATGCCAAGCGCGACGCCACTATCCTGGCCATCAAGGAGCAGGAGGACGCGGGCATCGACATCGTCACCGACGGCGAGCAGGCCCGCCAGCACTTCGTGCACGGCTTCCTCGAGCGCATCGAGGGCATCGACTTCGAGCACAAGGTGGAGATGGGCATCCGTGACGACCGCTATAAGGCGATGGTTCCGCAGGTGATCGCGCCTGTGCGCCTGAAGGGCCGGGTGCACGCGCTCGAGGCGCAGGCGGCCCGCGCCCACACCCGGCACAGGCTGAAGTTCACGCTGCCCGGCCCGATGACCATCGCCGACACCATCGCCGACCGCCACTATGGCGACAAGGTGAAGATGGCATTCGCCTTCGCCGACCTGCTGAACCAGGAAGCGCGCGCCCTGGCCGCCGACGGCGTCGACGTCATCCAGTTCGACGAGCCCGCCTTCAACGTATTCATGGGCGAGGTCAACGAGTGGGGCATCGCCGCGCTGGAGCGCGCCGCCGCCGGCCTCACCTGCACCACCGCCGTGCACATCTGCTACGGCTACGGCATCAAGGCCAACATCGACTGGAAGGCCTCGCTGGGCCAGGAATGGCGCCAATACGAGAAGATCTTCCCCGCCATCGCCAACAGCAGCATCAAGCAGGTGTCGGTGGAGTGCCGCAACTCCAAGGTGCCGCTCAGCTTGCTGTCCCTGCTCAAGGGCAAGGACATCCTGGTCGGCGCCATCGACGTCGCCACCGACACCGTTGAGACGCCGGAGGACGTCGCCGCCGTAGTCGACCAGGTGCTCGCGCACGTGCCAAGGGAGCGCGTCGTACTCTGCACGAACTGCGGCATGGCGCCGATGCGCCGCGACATCGCCTATGCCAAGCTGGCTTCGCTGGCCAAGGGCGCCGCCCTGGCCCGCAAGCGTCACGGCTGAGCCGGGAATTGCTCCGCGAACGGGGCATCATTGCCACACCGGAAGGGGGACTTTCGGCGGAGGAACGGATTTGCCTTCGCCGAGTTTAAATGGCGATCACACCGAGAGGAGATGGATCGCCATGATTTCCAAAGGGTTTAGCGGCGGCCTCGCCCGCGCGCGCGGTGGCTGACGGCCCGCGGCCGGCGCCCTGTCCATCCAGCCCGCCCGGGCCAGCAGCGCGTTAAGCGCCGGGTAAGGCTGACCTTGTATGCGTCCGCGTCCCTGACGCGTTTCTCCCGCCTGTTCCAAGTCCCCCACCTTCAACGGAATAGTCCGATGCAGCGCTTTGTCCCGCCCTCCCTGGCCTTCGTTGCAGCTCACGTGCTGTTGGTCGGCGCCGTGGTCGCCCTGGCGTCGATCCTCCGCTGAGCCCGCGGCCGCCCGCCAGAACCCGGCGGGTCAGCGGCGCACCAGCTCGTCGAACACCTGCGCGAACTCCACCGACCCCGCCTTCTTGATGTTGGCCTCCATGCGCGCCTCGAGCGCTTGCATCAGCTCGGCCGCCGTCTTGTCGCGCACGATCGGATTGCGGTTGTAGCCGCCCTCGCTGAAGAAATTCGGCGTCGGCATGGTGGCGCCGATGCGCGTCATCATTTCGAGCCCCGTGCGCGGGCCGGCGAGGTTCATGAGCTCGATCTGCGCCCCGCTCAAATGCGACACTCCGGCCCTGGCGGCGGACTCCTTCAGTCCCCTGAGCTTCAGCACCTGCAGCCAAGGCCCGACGTCGGCGTCCAGGTTGAGCGCGTGAATGCCAAGCCCCGCCGGTGACCCGCCGAAGCGCACGTGCGCGCTCCACTCGTCGGGGATGGAGCGCGCCACATGCAGCATCCGCCGCAGAACCGCCGCCTTGGCGCGCAGGGCGTGGGCCTGTTGCGGCGGCGTGCTGCGCTGGGCCGCCATCGCCAGCAGGCGCCGTATGAAACTGTCGCCGTGCTTGGCGAACTCGCTGGTGGAGTTGGCGTGCAGGAGCTGGGCGTAGCCCAGCGCCGAGGAGATCGGATTGCCTTGCCGCGTCCCCGGGCTGATGCCGGATTGCATGTCGTAGGTGCCGAGGCCCCCGGTTTCCAGCGCATAGATGCGCACCACCTGGTCCTTGGTCAGCCCCAGGGCGAGCGCTTCCCTGGCGTAGCGCCGCTTGAAGTCGTGCTCCGTCGTCAGCGTCGGCACGAAGCCGTAGCGTTCCTTGGCGTAGGCCAGGATGTCGGCCACGTTCGGCAGCGGCGGGGCCCGCTCGGCCGGCCCCCGCGCCTCCGCCAGCATCCGCGCGACATCGGCGGGCAGCTCCGGGCCCTGGTACTTGGGCGGGAACGTGTGCACGTAGTCCTGCGCCGCGTAAGCCTGGCCCAGCATCCGCCGCGCCCTGCGCGCGTCCCGCTTCGCCTCCACCCGGTGCCAGTAGGCCCGTGTCTGGCGCTCGAACTCCAGCCGCGCCGCGTGATAGGCGTCATATGCTGCGCGCTGCGCTGGCGTCAGCCGTGCCAGCACGGCCTGCACGCTTTCGTGCGCAGCGGAGGTCGCCGCCCACGACCAGGTGGCGATCACGAGCGCGAGCACCGCCAGCGCAGCATGACTCAGCACCCGCATGCGGCTTTGCTGCGCCCGGTCTGCCCTTTGCGCGGGCGGAAACCTTTTGTTCACCATCTCGGCGGACACTTCCCCTCGCATCTTCCGCACACCGGCCGGAGATGGCGGCACTATTTTGACGCGCAGCGCGCGGGCAAGGCGGGCCCGCCCCGATGAGAACGTTCGTATTTCTTCTCGCCCTGCTGGCTGCCCTCAAGATCGGCCATCAGGAATACCTGTTCCGCCTCGCGACCGCGGAGGCGATCGTCAACGCCTACAAGCAGCGCGCCGTCCACGCCTGCCAGATTGACACCGGCAACGCAAGCCTCGGCCTGTCGCCGCAAGCCTGGTCCAACCCGGCCTCGGTCGAGTTCGCGGTCGGCAAGAGCAATCTCGACGTGCGGCTCTGGCAGGTCGACAACGACCTCTGGAACGCGCGCTACCGCACGCCCTACCTTTTCCTGAAGGCAACGTCCCGTTCCGGCCCGGTTTATTGCGAATACGACCTCGTCAAGGCCGCCGCCTCCATCCACAGGATGTGACGCCCGCGGACGGCTTCGCCGCCAATCTCCTGCCTTGAAGTGGGCTTGCGGAACCGGCAATCTGCAGCCGGTCTGGGCGTTGGCCCGGAGGGGAGAGACATGTCCGACACGACGGCAACCGGCCCGACGCCGACCACCGCGCGCATCGAGCGATTGGGGCGGCTCAAGGTCTATCAGCACTCGGACCTGCTCTACTGGTGGGTGGTGTGGGGCTACGGCTTCTTCTGCGCGCTGCTCACCCGCTTCCGCGGCGTCCCGGTTGCGGTGTCGCCGGGCCACAAGGCGGTCCTGATATATCCGGGCGCCTGGCTCGGCATCTCCTTCGTCATGCTGGTCCTGTTCGTGCTCGTCTTCACCAACGCACGGGCGCGCGGCGTCAAGTCCCTGGTGCTGTTCCTCACCCTGACCGTGATCGTGCTGGTGGTGCAGATGACCATCGGCTGGGACGAGATTCTGCAGTATTTCCCGCTGCTGCTGGTCCACATGAACCTCGCCTTCTACCTGCTTTTCTCCGGCCTCCTGTTCCTGGCGTGGTGCTTCATCATCCTGGGCACCGACCATTCCACCTACTGGGAATTCGCCCCCAACTCGATCGCCAAGAAATACTGGTTCACCGATGCGGCGGAGAGCTACACCTCCCCGCAGGTTGAAACCGCCCGCCAGAGCGACGACGTGTTCGTGCACCGCCTGCTCGGCCTCTGGTTCCTCGGCTTCGGCACGGGCGACATCGAGATCCGCTTCCGCACCGCCGGCAGCGGCCAGAAGGTCTTCTATTTGAAGAACGTCTGGCGCGCCGCCCACGTCGAGCGCGAGATCAACCGGCTGGTCGCCTGAAGATCCGGCCCTGGCACGCGTTGCGCGTCATGTGCCCGCGCGCCATTGTCCGCTCAGGAAATCGACAACCGCCTGCTGGAAAGACGGCTGCCACGGCGCGTCCAGATGATCGCCCTCGCACACGACGGCGCGACCGTCGGCGAGGACCTCCAGCAGCCGCCCCGTCGCGAGATGAGCCGGATCCTTTCGCCCGTTGATCAGCAAAACGGGGATGTTCACCTGGTGCAGGGCCGCGGCCGGCACCTGCTCGGCACCGTCCCCGCGCAGAGCTGCCGCCACCGCCGCGATGTCGTCGTGCATCGCCCGCGCCAGCGCAACGTACGATGCGCCGGGATGGCCCGGCGTGGCATCTCCCCGCACCAGTACGTCGGCGACGAAGTTGTTGTAGGTCCGCATCGTCATGGTCTTGGCCACCGCGGCCGCGGGATGGTCAGCGGGAAGCTCCAGCACCTCGCCCTGAAGCAGCTCCTTGCCGATGCCGGCCAGGACGGCGGACGTGACCCTCTCCGGTTGCAGCACCAGCAGCTTTGCCGCAACAATCGCGCCCAGCGAGTAGCCGCAGACGGCGGTACGCCCAAGGCGCAGATGGTCGGCCAGCGCAAGCGCATCGCGCGCCAGGGCCGCGTGCTCGTACGCCGCCGCCGTGTGCGGCTTGCCGGACGCGCCGTGACCGCGCAGGTCTGGAACGATCACCCGCGCGCCGGCTTCCAGCAGCCGCGCCTTGAGGCCGCGGCGCCCCGCGGGCGGAACGTCGAGGGTCGGCGCCACGCCCAGCTCCCCGATGGTCCTGGCGATGACGGCGAATTCATCGCGCAATTCGTCAACCGGTCCGAACAGGCGGCCGTCCGCCGATAGCCCGTGCAGCAGGATGACGCCCGGACCTTGGCCCTCGTCGGTGTAGGCGATCACGGTGCCGTCGAAGGAAGGAAACGTCTTCTGGTTGTCACGCGTCATGGCTGGCGGACCTCCCTGAAGATCACCTCGGGCCACCCGCAACCCGGTTCATCGGACGCTGAACGCGTGGCAGCCGCCATCGTTGCACGCAACGCCCGCCCGGCCGCCGGCAGCGATCCCAGCGGCCCGGCAGCCCGGCAATCCGCGGCTCAGCCCTTCACCATGCCGTGCTCGCGCATCACGCCGGTGATCTCATCCAGGATTACGGGATCGTCGATGGTCGCCGGCATTCTCCACGGCTCGCCGTCGGCGATCTGCCGCATGGTGCCGCGCAGGATCTTGCCCGAGCGCGTCTTCGGCAGCCGCTTTACCGTCATCACGGTCTTGAACGCCGCCACCGGCCCCAGCTCCTGGCGCACCAGCTTCACCACCTCGCCCTCGATCTCCTGCGTGGGGCGGTTGACGCCGGCGTTGAGCACGATGAACCCGGCCGGGATCTGGCCCTTCAGCTCGTCGGCAACGCCGACCACCGCGCATTCCGCAACGTCCTTGTGGGTGGCGACGATCTCCTCCATCTGCCCCGTCGACAGCCGATGCCCGGCCACGTTGATGACATCGTCGGTGCGCGCCATCACGAACACGTAGCCGTCCTCATCGACGTAGCCCGCGTCCGAGGTGGTGTAGTAGCCGGGAAACTCCGCGAGGTAGCTCTTGCGGAAGCGCTCGTCATTGTTCCACAGCGTCGGCAGGCACGACGGCGGCAGCGGCAGCTTGATCGCCAGCGTGCCGGTCTCGCCCGGCTTCACGGGCTTCGCGGAGGCATCCAGCGCCTGCAGGTTGTAGCCCGGCATCGGCACCGTCGGTGAGCCGTATTTCACGGGCAGCGCGCCGAGACCCACCGGATTGCCGCATATGGTCCAGCCCGTCTCCGTCTGCCACCAGTGGTCGTAGACCGGCACGTTGAGGTGCGCCTCCGCCCACTTGATGGTTTCCGGGTCGGCGCGCTCGCCCGCCAGGAACAGCGTGCGGAAGCCGCGCAAGTCATAGCGCTTGATGTGCTCGCCCTTGGGATCTTCCTTCTTGATCGCGCGGAACGCCGTAGGCGCGGTGAACATCGCCGCTACCCCGTGCTCGGCGATCACGCGCCAGAAGGCACCCGCATCGGGCGTGCCGACCGGCTTGCCCTCGTAGAGGATCGTGGTGCAGCCGTGCAGCAGGGGCGCGTAGACGATATACGAGTGACCCACCACCCAGCCGACGTCGGACGCCGCCCAGTAGGCCTCGCCGGGATCGACGCCATAGTGGTTTTTCATCGTCCACTTCAGCGCCACCATGTGCCCGCCGTTGTCGCGCACCACCCCCTTCGGTTGGCCGGTGGTGCCGGACGTGTACAGAATATAGAGCGGGTCGGTCGCCTTCACGGCCACGCATCCAGCCTTGCGCCCGCGGCGCTTGGCGTCCGCCACCGCGCTTGCCCAATCGACGTCGCGGCCCGCGATCATGCTCGCTTCCGCCTGCGGTCGCTGCAGCATCAGCACGTTTTGCGGCTTGTGCTTGGAAAGCTCGATGGCGCTGTCGAGCAACGGCTTGTACTCCACCGTCCTGTTGGGCTCGATCCCGCACGAGGCCGACAGCACCGCGACGGGCTTGGCGTCGTCGATGCGCGTGGCGAGCTCCGGTGCGGCGAAGCCGCCGAACACCACGGAATGGATGGCACCGATGCGCGCACACGCCAGCATGCCGATCACCGCTTCCGGCACCATCGGCATGTAGATGATCACGCGGTCGCCCGGCTTGACGCCGAGGTCCTGCAGCACCCCGCCCAGCGTCGCCACCTCGTCGCGCAACTGCGCATACGTGTAGGCCCGCGTCGTCTTCGTCACCGGGCTGTCGTAAATCAGCGCCTTCTGCTGCGCGCGCCCGCGCTCCACGTGGCGGTCCAGGCAGTTGTAGGCGGTGTTGCATTCGGCGCCCACGAACCAGCGGCCATATTGGCCCGCGTACGGATCGAACACCTTGTCCCAGGGCTTGTACCAGTCGATCTCGTGCGCCGCCTCGCCCCAGAATGCCTCCGGGTCGCGCTGCCAGGCGGCGTAGACCTCATGATAGCGGCTCGACATGCGCTTCCTCCGAAGACGTTCAGGCGCGTTCCTTTTGCGGATTGTGCCAAGCGCGGGCTTGATTGCAACATGGCATTATTGCCGGGCGCGCGCAGTCCAGCGGCCGCCGGCCACCAGGACCAGCCGCGACACATCGCCGAGGTACAGGTAGACCCAGGCCTTCGCCGCCCCGCCAGAGTCGCGCTGCACTGCACGCTCCACGCGCTCATACTCGTTGCTGCCGGCGTTGCCGGGGCGAATGCCCTCGTAGGCGTCGAGCCACTTGAAGGTGCGGTCCGGGTGCGCCAGCGCGTACAGCTCGCCGTAGACGCGTGCGTTCAGCCCGCCGCCCTCCACCAGCCCCGGATAGCTGGCGATGCGGTAAAGGCGGCCCCTCATCGAGGCAGGCCCGACCAGCGTGGCCTCCCGCCGCAGCCGCTCCCCCATCGGGTGGCGGACCGCGGAAAGCAGCGAACCATAGACGAAGAGATGCGTCATGTCCCGGCGAGGCCGTTCATCTGGCGGCTAGAATGACACGCATGAGCTGCCCTCGGCGCGCAGCACGCTGTCCTGGCCGAAGCGGCGCTTGTAGGCGGCCCTGATCGCTTCGATGCCCGCGTCGCGGTCCGCGCTTTCCGGATACCAGATCAGCAGCATGCGCGATGTCTCCTTCACCAGCGTGCCCCCCGTGCCGCGCCATTGTCCATATCCGATGAGCACCGTCAGCCCCTCGGGAAACCTCGGCGTAACCTCGGCATCGAGAAACGTGCGCCAATCTGCCTCGCTCACTTCGCCGCCGCCTTTGCGGCCCATGCCGAACAGCAGCTCCAGGCGGTGCATTTCTTTTCCGCCCGCCCTGCACGCCGAAACCACCGGCAGCACGGCGCGATAGACGC
>DASZQG010000094.1:0-12631 GCA_035550075.1 Hyphomicrobiaceae bacterium
GCAAGGCCAGCATGTGCACGTCCGAAAAGGTTTTCACGATTCGAGGGGTTCAGGACTGCGGCCGGCGTGGCTATAAGAGCACCGGCTTTTTCGAGGTCGACACACAGCAAGCCAACGACTGGACCATCCGCCTTACCGATCCCAGCGAAGGGGGCGCTAGAGCCAAATGAGACGCAGCAGGCGCGTCAAGATAGTCGCCACGCTCGGACCTGCGTCGTACGCCCCGGAGATGATCGAACGCCTCTTCGAGGCCGGCGTCGACGTGTTCCGCATCAACATGAGCCATTCGTCGTTCGACGTGGTGAAAAAGCTGCACGCAGCGGTGCGCTCCACCGAGGCCAGTTTCGGCCGCCCGATCGGAATCCTGTGCGATCTGCAGGGACCCAAGTTTCGTGTCGGCAACCTGGCGGGGGAGCGCGTCACGCTGGCGGAAGGCGCGAGCTTCCGCTTCGACAAGGATGAGAGCGACGGGTCGTCCCAGCGGGTGTTTCTGCCGCATCCGCAGATCTTCGAGGCGGTCGAGCCCGGACACACGCTGCTGCTCGATGACGGCAAGATCCGCATGTGCGTCACCGATAAGCATGCGAACACAATCGATGCCACGGTCGTCATCGGCGGCACGCTCGCAAGCCGCAAGGGCATCAGCCTGCCCGATACGGTTCTTCCCGTCGGTCCACTGACGGAAAAGGACAAGACCGATCTCGACTACGCGCTGCGGCTCGGCGTCGACTGGGTGGCGCTGTCGTTCGTACAGCGCGGGGACGATGTGCGGCTGGTGCGCCAGCTTGTCGGCAATGCCGCTGCACTGATGTCGAAGATCGAGAAGCCGGCCGCGATTACCGACCTCGATGCCATCATCGCCAACTCCGACGGGTTGATGGTGGCGCGCGGCGACCTTGGCGTCGAATTGCCGGTCGAGCGGGTCCCTGGCTTGCAGAAGCAGATCACCAGCAAGGCGCGCGCCGCCGGCAAGCCCGTGGTGGTCGCCACGCAGATGCTGGAGAGCATGGTCTCCTCGCCGGTGCCGACGCGTGCGGAGGTGTCGGACGTTGCCACCGCCGTGTTCGATGGGGCCGATGCCATCATGCTTTCCGCGGAGTCCGCGGTCGGTAAATTCCCGGTCGAGGCAATCCGCACCATGGACCGAATCGCCGTCGAAGTTGAGGGCGATCCCAGCTACGGCGCCATCATCCACGCTACGCGTACGCCGCCCCAGGCCACGGCGGCCGATGCGATTGCCGCCGCCGCCCATACGGTCGCCGACACGCTGCAGCTTGCGGGTATCATCTGCTACACCGCCACGGGGTCCACCGCGGTCCGGGTGGCGCGGGAGCGGCCGGGCCTTCCCGTGATCGGGCTGTCACCGGTGGTCGGTACGGGCCGCCGCCTCGCGCTCGTCTGGGGGGTGCACTGCGTGTTGACCAGCGACCCAGAAAACCAGGCAGCGATGGTGCGCAAGGGCTGCCGGATCGCGTTCGATGAAGGCTTTGCCAAGGCGGGCGAGGGACTGATCATCGTGGCGGGCGTGCCTCTCGGTTCCCCGGGCACCACCAACATGATCCGCATCGCCTACCTGGATGACAAAGGCAATCCAGTCGCCAAAGGCGGCTGAATGCGGCCTCCCCCCGCACAGAACCTCCGTCAGTGGATGCGGAAGTCGTCGCCGATCAGCCGCAGTTCGGCCGGTGAAATCAGCTTCTTGTGGGCGACGGTCACCCGGTAGAGCTTGCCTTCCAGGTTGTGCGCCCAGAACTGGAGAAAATCCTTCAGACGCGGGAAGCGCGGATGCAGGTCGTATTCCTGCCAGATGAAGCTTTGCAGGAGCGACGGGTGATCCGGAAGCCGGTAGAGAATCTCGGCCGTCGTCAGGCTGTACCCGGCGAGTTGCAAAGAGAAGTTGCGGTCAGTCACGGCGATTACCTCACCCCGCTAACGCGCTGCACCTGCGCGGAGTTTAAATTGGATTCGCGATCGGCGGGTTGCGCGCTTCCCACAGCTCATTTCCGTCCTTTGTAGGCCGTGACGGCCACCTGCTGTCCCGGCCCTGTCTGGGCATATTGAACGGCCGCCGCGAATGGCGGTTCCGCACGAATGCCGTGCCCAGCGCCTGCGATTGACCGTGCGTTAGCACTCCCGTCTTGACAGTGCTAACAGCAATCCGTAAGAGGGCGCGCGGGCGCCATGCAGCGTCTGCCAATCTCATTGGCCGGATGCGCTGGGCCCCTGGCGGGCTTGACCGGCATCGGGAGAGCCCAACCGTAGTTGTCTTCGCAAAAGTGAGGTTGAGGCCATGAAGTTTCGCCCATTGCAAGATCGCGTCGTGGTGCGGCGCATCGAGGAGGACACAAAAACCCCGGGCGGCATCATCATTCCGGACACGGCCAAAGAGAAGCCGATGCAGGGAGAAGTTATCGCGGCTGGTCCCGGCGGGCGCGACGAGGCGGGGAGGCTGGTGCCTCTCGAGGTGAAGAAGGGGGACCGGGTACTGTTCGGCAAATGGTCGGGTACCGAGGTCAAGATCGACGGCCAGGATCTGCTGATCATGAAGGAAAGCGACATCCTGGGGATCATCGAGGGAAACGTTTCGGTGCGGGCCGCAGCCTGATCGCATCGCTACGCCGTACCATCCTCGGCCTGGTGCCGGGGATGCACATGCGAACGCGCACTGCCGCTCGCACCTGACGAAGCAGGCCGGGTTTCGCATCGCGAGACCCGGCTTCGACAACAACTTCTCCTGGAGACGTGAAAATGGCAGCCAAAGACGTCAAGTTCTCGCAAGACGCCCGCGCGCGCATGCTGCGCGGGGTCGATATCCTCGCCAACGCCGTCAAAGTGACTCTGGGGCCCAAGGGCCGCAACGTGGTGCTTGAGAAGTCCTTCGGCGCCCCGCGCGTCACCAAGGATGGCGTGACCGTCGCCAAGGACATCGAGCTTGAAGACAAGTTCGAGAACATGGGCGCCCAGATGCTGCGCGAGGTCGCCTCGAAAACGTCCGATGTCGCCGGGGATGGCACCACCACCGCCACGGTGCTCGCCCAGGCGATCGTGCGCGAGGGTGCCAAGTCGGTGGCGGCAGGCGCCAATCCGATGGACCTGAGGCGGGGGATCGACCGCGCCGTCGGCAAGATCATCGAGGAACTGCAGGCGAAGTCGAAGAAGGTAACCTCCAACGATGAAATAGCCCAGATCGGCACCATCTCGGCCAACGGCGACAAGGAAGTGGGCCGCATCATCTCGCAGGCCATGAAGAAGGTCGGCAACGAGGGCGTCATCACCATCGAGGAGGCGAAAAGCCTCGAAACAGAACTCGACGTCGTCGAGGGCATGCAGTTCGACCGCGGCTACATCTCGCCCTACTTCGTGACCAACGCGGAGAAGATGCTGGTTGAACTGGATGGCCCCTACATTCTCATCCATGAGAAGAAGCTCTCGAGCCTCCAGCCGCTGCTGCCGATGCTGGAAGCCGTCGTACAGGCCGCCAAGCCGCTGCTGGTGATCGCGGAGGATGTCGAAGGCGAGGCACTCGCCACCCTGGTGGTCAACAAGCTGCGCGGCGGCCTGAAGGTGGCCGCGGTGAAGGCGCCCGGTTTCGGCGATCGCCGCAAGGCCATGCTCGAGGACATCGCCACGCTGACCGGCGGGCAGATGATCAGCGAGGACCTCGGCATCAAGCTCGAGAACGTCACGCTGCAGATGCTGGGCCGCGCCAAGAAAGTGAGCATCGACAAGGACAACACCACTATCGTCGACGGCGCTGGCAAGAAGACGGACATCGAAGCACGCGTGAAGCAGATCAAGCAGCAGATCGAGGAGACCACCTCCGACTACGACCGCGAGAAGCTGCAGGAGCGGTTGGCGAAGCTTGCCGGGGGCGTGGCCGTGATCAAGGTGGGCGGCGCGACCGAAGTCGAAGTGAAAGAGCGCAAGGACCGCGTCGACGACGCGCTGCATGCAACCCGCGCCGCCGTCGAGGAAGGCATCGTGCCGGGCGGTGGCGTGGCCCTGCTGCGGGCGAGCAAGGCGCTCGACAATCTGCGGGCCGAGAACGATGACCAGAAGGTCGGCATCGGCGTCGTGCGCAAAGCCGTGCAGATACCGGCCCGGCAGATCGTGCAGAACGCCGGCGAGGATGGCTCGGTCGTGGTCGGCAAGATCCTCGAAAACGCCAAATATTCGTTCGGCTACGATGCGCAGAGCGGCGAATACGGGGATCTGGTCGAGGCCGGCGTGATCGATCCCACCAAGGTGGTTCGCTGCGCGCTGCAGGATGCCGCCTCGATCGCGGGCCTGCTGATCACGACGGAGGCCATGGTCGCGGAAGCACCGAAGGAGGAAGCGCCGCCCCCGATGCCGGGTGGCGGCGGCATGGGCGGCATGGGTGGAATGGACTTCTGACGCTCCTCACGCAAGACCACGAGCCCCGGCGTCGCACGCCGGGGCTTTTTCTTATGAGAGCTGCACAGGCGCTGGCATGGGGTTGCGGAGGCGAAAGGCCCATCCCACCGCGCGGCCGGCGAAGAACACCAGGACCCACATCACCTGCGCGATGGTGTGGTTCCAGAGGGCAACGGGGATGGACCCAAGAAACACGCCGGCCGTCGCGATCGACATCCAGATGGCAAGACGCATTTCGCGATGCGCCCAGTCGTTGGCGATGATCTCGGGGCTGTGCTTGACATGCCACCACAGCACGGCAGCGACCAGCGACGCCAGGGCCAGGACGCACGCATAGACAATGGAGGAGACCCAGCCCGAGTGTTCCGACAAAAGGCCGGTCGCAAATGGAACGCTTGCCAGCACCAGCAGATAGACCAGATTGCACCAAACTAGCCGCTCGTCGACCTTGCGAACCCAATTGAACCTGCGATGGTGCAGGGTCCAAAACAGACCGATGACCAGGAAGCTGAGCAGCACCGCCAGGTACTTCGGGATAAGCGCGATCAAGGCCTGCAGCAGTTCCTCCTGGCTGGCATGCTCCGCGAGCGGCGGCAGGCGAACTTCCAGCACCATCAGCGTGATGATGATGGCGATCACCGCGTCGGAGAAGAATACCAGGCGATCTACCGCGCGCGCATCGGACTCCCCCTCATGCACCGGTTTCGGCGCGGCATTAACACTGGCCATTTTTCCCTCGCTCTTCGGACGCCATTCCGCTCGGTCATGCCCGCCATCCCGCAACGGGCAGCCATATCCCGGCCGGTCGGCTGGTCCGTTGCGCCGGGCTGGCAACAGAGGTTAGCATCATTCCGTCCCGGGAGCGGTTCAGCTCCCGGCTCGGAGTCGACTCTCGCGGCCACCGTCTATGACCGATATTGCAACGCGCGTTTATAATCACAGTTGGAAGATCGACCCGATCATCCGCTCCGTACTGGATACGGATTTTTACAAGCTGCTGATGGCGCAGACGATTTTCAAGCGCCACCGCGACGTGCAGGTCACCTTCGGGATCATCAACCGCAGCACATCGGTCAAGCTCGGCAAGCTGATCGACCCTGGTGAGGTGCGCGAACAGCTCGATCATATCCGCACGCTTTCACTGAGCCGCGGGGAGTCGACGTTTCTGCGCGGCAACATGTTCTACGGCAAGCGGCAGATGTTCTCGCCCGAGTTCATCGCCTGGCTCGAGGCGTTCCGCTTCCCCAGCTACGAGCTCGAGCGCCGGGGTGACCAATACGAACTCCTCTTCGAAGGCCCGTGGATCGAAACGACAATGTGGGAGATCCCTGCCCTCGCCGTGCTGATGGAGCTGCACAGTCGCGCGGTGACGAAAGGCATGGGCAAATTCGAGCTGCAGGTTCTCTATGCCCGCGCCATGACGCGGCTGTGGGAGAAAATCGGCCGCCTCAAGCAGCTTCCCAATCTCAGCATTGCCGACTTCGGCACGCGGCGCCGGCACGGCTTCCTGTGGCAGGACTGGTGCGTGCAGGCGATGATCGAGGGGCTGGGCCCCGCGTTCCTCGGCACCTCCAACTGCCTGATCGCCATGCGCCGCGAGGTCGAGGCGATCGGGACCAATGCTCATGAGCTGCCAATGGTCTATTGCGCACTCGCCGACGACGATCGGGAGCTGGTGCGCGCACCCTACAGGGTATTGGCAGACTGGCAGCAGGATTACGACGGCAACCTGCGCGTCATGCTGCCCGATACCTACGGCTCGCCGGGGTTCCTGGAGCACGCGCCCGACTGGGTGGCGCAATGGACCGGCGTGCGGATCGACTCCGGTGACCCGATCGAGCTTGGCGACGTTGCCATCGCCTGGTGGAAGCGGCGCGGGCAGGACCCGACCAGGAAGCTCATCATCTTTTCCGATGGGCTGGACGTGGAGGCGATCGAGCGCATCCATCGCCACTACCACGGGCGGGTGCGCATCGGCTCCGGCTGGGGCACGCTGCTGACCAACGACTTCCGCGGCCTCGCCGCGAACGACGGGCTCGATCCGTTCTCCATCGTCTGCAAGGTGGTGTCGGCCGACGGCCGCCCGGCGGTCAAGCTGTCGGATAATCCTTCCAAGGCCATGGGTCCGCCGGCGGAGATCGAGCGCTATCGCCGGGTGTTCGAAGTTGGCAAGCAAGTAACCCAGCCAGTCGTCGTTTAGTTGCCCGCAGCGGACGACTTGACCAGCGCGCGCAGCTTCTTGCGCAGTGTGGATTCATTGGCCGCAAAGCCGCCGTCGATCCACCACGCCTCAAGGGAGCGCAGGATGGCACCGACGCGCGCGCCGGCCGGAACGCCGAGCGCCATCACGTCGTCCCCGCTCAGCGGAAAGGTGGGTGCAGCCCATCGCTGCGGCAACGTCCACAACCGCAGCCAGCTCGCATCGGATCCCGGCGCGCCAGCGCGTGCCCAGGCGAGCAGCACCAGGTCCCGATAAGCATTCTCGCCGGTGGCGTAGAGGCGCTCCTTTGCAACGCATTCTGCTTTAGCCGCGTCTCTGACGGCCGCGAGAAAGTCCCGCGCGCCGGCAGCGCGGACGAGACGCGCATGCTCGTTGTTGGAAAGGCGCAGGCGACGCCACAGATTGTCGGCGTCCTCGGGGATTTCCACCGCGAGAGCGGCGAGACGCAGCATGGGATCGAGCTGGCGGGCCAGGGCGCGCTCGAGTTCGGCCACGTGCCCCAGTAGCGCCGGCCGGGCAACGCCCCCGAGGACGGCCACCAGCACGCCGTAGTCGAACATGGTGCCGACCACCTCGACTGCCCGCGGGGCCACCAGCAGCCGCACCAGCTCGTGACGGATGCGCTCGGGTGAAAGACGGCCGAGCCCGGCAAGCGCGCGCACGCTCGCCGAGAGCCCTTCCGCATCGGGCGCGCCCCTGCCGTATTCGGCGGCGAACCGGAAGAAGCGCAGGATCCTGAGGTAATCCTCGCTGATGCGCGCTGCCGCATCGCCGATGAACCGGACACGGCCATTGGCGAGATCGGGGTAGCCCCCGAGCGGGTCGAACACATTGCCGGCGGCATCGCAGTAGAGCGCGTTCATCGTGAAGTCGCGACGGCGCGCGTCTGCGCTCCAGTCGCCGGTGAACTCCACCCTGGCATGGCGGCCGTACGTCTCGACATCCTTCCGCAGCGTGGTGATCTCGAAAGTCCGTTCGCCCGCCACAACGGTCACCGTGCCGTGGGCGATACCGGTGGGAATGGCCTTGAGCCCCGCCGCCTCGACGGCCCTGATCACGTCCTGCGGCAGCGCGGGTGTGGCCAAGTCGATATCGCTCACCGAGCGTCCCAGCAACGCGTTGCGGACAGCGCCGCCGACCACGCGGGCCTCGATGCCGGCCGCCGCCAGCGCGGCAAACACGGCGCGCGTTTCGGGCCAGCCGAGAAACCCGGCGTCGGCGAGGCGAGGGGGAGCAGTGGCAGCCATGGCTACTTGAGACGGCCGGGCGCGATGTGCCCGTCCTCCATATGCGGCGGAATATAGAGGTCGCCGGGCTTACCTCCCGGCGTAGTGGTTGCATAGTAGGCAAGGGTCGCGCCCACGATCACCGCGCCGACGATGAACAGCCAGATCAGCGGCGCCTCGTTGAGAACGGTGCCGGCCGACGACGCTCCACGGCGCATCAGGACGACGTAGGCCACGTAGACGAGCGTCGGCAGCAGGAACAGCAGCACGTTCTCGATAACAATGCGCATTATCGGGCAAACAGCCTCTCGTACATGTTCTTCAGGATGCCGGCCGTTGCACCCCAGATGTAATGACCCTCATACGGCATGGCATAGAAGGCACGCTGGCGGCCGCGCCACTCGCGCGAGTGCTTCTGGTGATTGCCGGGATTCATCAGGAAACCGAGCGGAACCTCGAACACATCGAGCACTTCCCGCGGATCGAGGAACAGGTCGAAGCCGGGCCGCACGAAGGCCACAACGGGATTGATCTGAAAGCCGGTGCCGGTGCGGTAGCTGTCGAGGTAGCCGAGCGGCTCGGCGTGAGCTCGCGGCAGCCCGATCTCCTCCTGCGCCTCGCGCAAGGCGCAGTCCAGCGGGGTTGCGTCCCAGGCCTCCATTTTGCCGCCGGGGAACGAGATCTGGCCCGGATGGCTCGGCACATCGTGCGAGCGCTGCGTGAAAAGCACTGTCAGCGTCTCGCGCAGCACGATCGGCACCAGCACCGCCGCCGGCCGCGGCGGCTCCATAATGGCAAGGTCGCCCTTGAACTCCGGGTTGAGGTCCCAATCGCTGGGGCCGAGCGCCCGGCCGGAGCGCGGATCAAAAACCGCATCCGATGGCACCTGCATCAGGCGCTCGGCGGCGCGCCGGCGGAAATCGGCCGCATCGGGGCCTGGGTCGGATTTGCTGGCCAGAGAATCCATGGCGCCTTCTTAGCACCGCCGCGTGCGCCTGCGCCAATGGGAGCCGCGAGTCTGTGATGCCGATGCCGCTTACGGCCTCGTTGCGCTATGTTGTGGGAGCTGGTCAGGCGCGGAGAGCCGGCAATGACACGCGTTTGCGTGAGTGGCGGGGCTGACGAGGAAACCGCAGATCCCGTAGATGCTGCGCTTGCGGCCTCCGCCAGCAGCCTTCGCTCGCCGCGCATGGCCGACCTTTCCACCACCGACGCGGTGCAGGGCTGCGTGCACTGGCGGCCCCTGAAGTCACTCTGGATGTTCACCATGACGCTGGTTGCGCTGGTGGGCGGGCCGCTGACGGCAACGCGGGGCGCGGTGGCGCTGCTTCTGGCGACCACCGCAGTGACGGTGTGCCTGGGCCATTCGCTAGGCATGCACAGACGCCTGATCCACCGCGCCTACGACTGCCCGCTGTGGCTGGAGCGGCTGTTCGTTTATCTCGGCACGCTGGTGGGCATGGCAGGGCCGTTCGGCATGATCCGCCAGCACGACATCCGCGACTGGGCGCAGCGCAAGCCGCGGTGCCACCCCTACCTCGCCCACGCCTCGGGGGTCATGCAGGACGGCTGGTGGCAGCTTCACTGCGAATTGCGGTTGCTGCATCCGCCGCAACTCACCATCGAGCGCCGGGTGGCGGCCGACCGCTTCTACCGATTCCTGGAGAGGACCTGGATGGCACAGCAGGTCCCATGGGCGGTGCTGTTCTACCTCGTGGGCGGGCTGCCGTGGGTGGTGTGGGGCATCGCCGTACGCGTCTCCGCGTCGGTGACGGGACACTGGCTGGTCGGGTATTTCGCCCACAACCAGGGCCCGCGGAGCTGGCACCTCGAGGGCGCCGGCGTGCAAGGCTACAACGTGCCCTATTGCAGTCTGCTGACGATGGGCGAGTCCTGGCACAACAATCACCATGCTTTCCCAGCCTCGGCGCGGCTTGGGCTGGAGAGCGGCGAGGCCGATCCCGGCTGGTGGGTGCTGCTGGGGCTGCGGCAGGTGGGGCTGGTGTGGAACGTGAAGACACCGGAGCTGCTCCCCCAACGCCCCAACCTGGTGCCGCTGCGCGAAGCGCCCGATCAGTCGAGGTAGGCGACGCGATCCGATTTGAGGAGTTCTGCGATCGCCTCCGGATGGGTCATGCCGGCAGCGATCTTCTTTTGGCTCTCGCTTTCCATGCGCCTGATGTCCTCGAGCGCTTCGGCAACACGCGGCAGATCGCGCTGCGGCACCACCACCGCGCCGTCACGGTCGCCCATCACCACGTCGCCCGGCTCGACCGCGACGCCCGCACACACCACTGGCAGCCCCACGCGGCCCGGGCCGCTGCGCACGCAGGAGTTGGGCGTGATGCCCCGCGCGAATAGGGGCAGACCCACGCCGATGATGCCCTCGAGGTCGCGCACCATGCCATCCACCACGATGGCGGCGACGCCCTTGTTGCGGGCCATGGCCAGCACATTGTCCCCGACGACGGCGGTTTCCGCAAAGCCGTCGGCGGCCACCACGATCACGTCGCCGGGCTCGGCCTGCACGAGAGCGGCGAGGATCGCGAGGTTGTCGTTGGCGCCGGTCTCGCAGGGCAGCGCGGTGCCGATGAAGTGGGTGTGAGCGGAATCGACCGGCTTCACCGCATTGTGCAGGGCGCCGCGCCCCTGCATGGCGTCGATCACCTGGCCGGTCTGCGCGCCGCGCAGGCGCTGGACGAGCTCGCGCTGCGGCCGCTGGAACCTGCGTCGGATGGTGAGAATGGGCGGGTCTTTCAGCATGTCGCGTTTCCTCTTAGAGTTTTCTACCGTCGCTATTTCTTTTCGCTCGCCTCCAGCGGAAAGAACGAACCGCTACTCCATATCCCCAATCCGCGGCCGCCCTCATCGCGGGCCAGCTCCACCAGATCGTAATAAAGCGCGCGCGTGACGAGGGCCTCCAGGCGCCCGCGCACGAGCAGGTAGGGCTTGAGACCGTCGCTGCCCGCTTCCGTGACGAAGTGCAAAGGATGATGGGGGCCGGCGACAACGATGTCGTCGACGTTGGTGCGGAAGACGAGGCGCTGATTTTCGCCACTGCCCTGCGCTTCCATTTCGACGGCGAGAAAGGGGGCGTCCTCGACCGCGACGTCCACCTTCTCCACGGGCGTGACGAGATAGTGCCGGCCGTCGGCGTCCTTGCGCAGCACGCGGGCAAACAGCTTGACCAACGCCTGGCGGCCGATCGGGCTGCCCTGGTAGAACCACACACCGTCGCGGCGGATGCGCATGCCGATGTCGCCGCAATAGGGCGGATTCCAGTTTTCGACAGGCGCCGGGCCGCTGCCGGCGCTGGTGCGCAGCAGGGTTTCCAATCCGGCGATGCGGTTGCCTGTCGGCATCGGTGCGCCGGTCAGTCCGGAAACCGCGCGAGCGGCCTGGCGCTTTCGGTGTCCGGCCTGGTGCGGGCCACATTCATCATCATGGCCAGGAAGCTGTAGTAGCCATTGAGCCCGATCAGATCGATCACGCCCTGCTCGCCGAAGCGGGCAATCGCGCGCCCATAGGTGACGTCGCTCACGCGCCGTGTGCGATGCAGCTCGATGGCGAAATCGTAGGCAGCTGCTTCATCCTCATCCATCGCCTCCGGCCGGCGCCCGTCGGCGATCGCCTCCGCGATCTCCGGCTTCAGGCCCGCATCCAAGGCGAACTTGTAGTGGTAGGACCACTCGTAGTGCTGGGTCCATTCGCGGGCGGTCACGAGGATGACCATCTCGCTGACGCGCTTCGGCAGAACATTACGAAACCGTAAGTAATCGCCCATCGCCTTGGCGCGCAGCATGACCTCGGGCGATCGCAACATCACCGCAAACGGGCCGCGAACCGTGTATCCGCGCCCGCTTTCGAATTCGGCGGCCGCCGCGCGCTGCTCGGCGCTCAGTTTATCGGCTGCTATGGCCGGCAGGCGCTCGCTCGACATCTTTCATGCCTCTCTCGGTTGTTTGATTTGGAGGGCGGCTTGCAATCCGCCAATCTGCCACCCATGTGCGGGCAAATCAGAACTGTTCATATTGTGACCACGTTTGCCAACACAGTTTCTCACCAATGGCGGCTCAGCGTATAGTTCAAGGTCATGACCACCCTCACACAGACTGACGAGGCTATCGTCAGCCGCATCGAGGCGGCAAGCGAACGAATCCAACGCGTGCAGAAGAGCGCCTCGGCGGTGATCTTCGGCCAAGAGCAGGTGATCGAGCGGTCCCTGGTCACCATCCTGGCCGGCGGACACGCGCTGCTGATCGGCGTGCCGGGCCTTGCCAAGACGCTTCTGGTGGAGACGCTCGGCAAGATCCTCGGGCTCGACGCCAAGCGCATCCAGTTCACCCCCGACCTGATGCCTTCCGACATCATCGGCTCCGAGGTTCTGGAGGACAGCACCGCCGGCCGCCGCAGCTTCCGGTTCGTCCGCGGTCCGATCTTCGCCCAACTGCTGATGGCGGACGAGATCAACCGCGCCAGCCCGAAGACGCAATCGGCGCTGCTGCAGGCCATGCAGGAGCATCACGTCACGGTCGCCGGCCAGCGCCACGACGTGCCGGCGCCGTTCCACGTGCTGGCAACCCAGAACCCGCTGGAGCAGGAAGGCACCTACCCGCTGCCCGAAGCGCAACTCGACCGCTTCCTGATGCAGATCGATGTGGGTTATCCCGACCAGGGCGCCGAGCGGCGCATGCTGTTCGCCACGACGGGAACCGACGAGCGGCGCGTGGAGACGATCTTCACCGCCCAGGAACTGATGGCGACGCAGCGCCTTGTGCGGCAGCTCCCG
>DASZQG010000095.1:0-1739 GCA_035550075.1 Hyphomicrobiaceae bacterium
AAATGCGAAACTGAAGACGATCGCAGGAAAAGCGAGCGGCACCGCCGCCAGAATGTCCATCAGCCGACCGCCGCGCATCTGGCGTGCTATGCACCAGCCCATAACAGCTGTGATACAGACGACCAAAGTTGCGGTCGACCCGGCAAGAATGAGGCTGTGCTTCATCGAAACCAGATAGGGTTCAGCGCTCAATACGAGTTCGAAATTGGCCAGCGTCAGGAGCGGAAGCGCCCGGATACTGAAGAGCTGGTAGAAGGGCAACAGCGCCGTCCAAAGCAACATGATGACCGGAACGACGATCGTCACGAAAGGGACGGCTGTACAGAGAGGGTAATCGGCTGACAGTGCCGCGATGAGCGGGCGGCGTCAGGTGGCTTGTTTGGTTGCTCGCTTTTCGGTTCGCTTGTCCTCCTTCTGCTGTTGCGGTTTTGGCAGGCCCTCGACAAAGGCCGTTGCCGGCGTTCTGCCGTTCATGCCGCGGCCTTGGTGCGGCCGGCGCTGATTGTAGGCGACGAGATAGTCGTCGAGAACGGCTTGCATCTCCTCGATGGTCTCGAACCAGGTGCGCCGTCCCTCGACGCGGAAGTGCTCATCGAGCAGTGTGCGGTGCAGCCGTTCGACGATGCCGTTCGACTGCGGGCGCTTGACCCGCGTGGTGCGGTGCTCGATCTCTTCCAGTTGCAGGAACAGCTCGTAAGGATGCTGGTCGGGCCGGCCGCAGAACTCGCGTCCGTTGTCGGACAGCACGGTGTCGATCGTGGCGGCGTGTTGCTCGAAGGTCGGGATGACATCGTTGTTCATCAGGTGCACGGCGGTGACGGGGAGCTTGCTCGGGTAGAGCCTCGCCCAGGCATAGCGGCTGTGGCAGTCGATCGCGGTCTGCAGATAGACCTTGCCGACGCCCTTCAGTGTGCCGACGAAGAAGGTGTCGACGGCGACCAAGCTTCCGGTATGCGGGGCTTCGATATGGCGCTCGCGGAACTCGGGGCTGAACCGTTCCAGGAGCTTCGTTTGCTCCTCGGTGAGCTCGATCTTCCGCTCGGCGGTGGTCTTCTCCAGCCGCAACAGGCGCTCGTGTTTGGTCAGCAGGTTGTGGCGCTGCCACACCCCGCGCACGCCACCGGATGAGACCTGGACGCCCTTGAGGCGCAGCTCCTGCTCGACCCGCACCGCGCCGTGGCAGGGATGGACGAGGGCATGATCGAGCACGGCCTGCTCGATCTCGGCCGAGACCCGGTTGGGGTGCGGCCCCTTGGCGCCGGGCAGGCGGTCGATCAGCCCCTCGGCGCCGTAGGTCTGGAAATTGCGCCTGATCTCGTAGAACTGCTGGCGGGAATAGCCCATCACCTTGCAGGCGCGGCTGACATTGGAGAGATCGGCAGCCAGCTCCAGCAGCGAGAGCTTGCGGCGTGCTATCTTGTCCTTGGCGGTCATGATCGTCTTTCGTTTGGGTTCGAATGGTCGTGTTGCAACGCCATCAAACCCGCTCGAAAGCGGCTCGGCCACCGGAACCGGGCGCCTGGACTCTTCGGTCCGCGCCCGGTTCTTCGGTGGCCTACTGTCAGGTGATTACGATCTCAGGACAAACCATCGATATGCGCGAAATCCAAAAACCGGTATCATTGACGGATGGGGACAAAAGCTATTGCCGTAAAAGAAACGGGGGCCTGAGAAGCCCCCGGCGAGGGCGAACGAACCCTCTCCCTCCATTACGTATCTGCAATGGATTGCAATCTATA
>DASZQG010000096.1:0-2609 GCA_035550075.1 Hyphomicrobiaceae bacterium
TTGGTCTTCTGGCTGAGGCAATATTCGCACTGCCGGCATTCCGGCGTGTAGAGCGGGATGACGTGGTCGCCCTTTTTCAGGCTCGTCACGCCCGGCCCGACATCAACGACGATGCCGGCACCCTCGTGACCGAGAATGGTCGGAAACAGACCTTCCGGATCGGCACCCGACAAAGTGAACTCGTCGGTGTGGCAAATGCCGGTGGCCTTCACTTCGATCAGGACCTCGCCCGCCTTGGGACCGGCCAGGTCGACCTCTTCAATGGTCAGCGGCTTGCCCGCGGCAGTCGCAAGGGCGGCACGGACTTTCATGGCGCAATCCCTCTTCGATCCCGGTTCAGGCGCGGTCGAGGGGCAGGCGCGATCCTGCCCCTCGCCGGCAATTGCGTCCGTTCAGATGTCGATGGCTAAGCGGCGAGCGCGCCGGATGCCTTCGCCACATGGGTGGCGATCGCGTCCATCAGCGGCGGCGACAGGCAATCATAAGGCTCCAGTCCCAGCTCCTTCAGCCGTGACCGCACCGCGCCCATCTCGCTCGGCGGCGCGCCGGATTCAATGATCGACGAGACGAAGGCGGCGAATTCCGGCGCCGACCAGCCCTGCTCCTTGGACAACTCGGTGTGGACGAAGTCCAGGCCGTAGAACGGATGCTTGGTGTTCTCGATCCGGCCATACATGTGCACGCCGCAGCCGGTGCAGGCATGACGCTGGATGGTGGCGCTGGGATCGACGACCTTCAGCTTGTCGCCGTTCTTGGTCACGCTGAGCTTGTCACGTGGAACCACGGCGACCATGGAGAACAAGGCGCCTTTCGGTTTCCAGCATTTGGTGCAGCCGCAGACATGGTTGTGGGCCGTCTGGCCTTTGATCGTCACTTCGACCGGATTGGTCGCGCATTTGCAGGTCAGCGTGCCGCCGGCGAAATTCTGCGATCCCGGCTTCACGCCGTTATCCACCGACGGATGGATTGCTTTTGCCATGGTCCTATCCTCCCTTTTGAGCAGGCCGGTTTGGTCCGTCACGGAACTGGGATGGTGGAGCTTAGCTGCCCCACGGACATGCAATCACTTGTCCAAAGGTACAAGATTTGCCCGAGGCATCTGCCGGGATGGCGGATGTCATGACCGTGCCGTGGCACGGTTGCCCTTGTGGGCCGCCGCACGCACACAAACGACGGCTTGTGTGACGCCAACCCAGGGCTCACAGTTGCGCCATGGATGACACGACGGATACGGCTCGGGTCGTTGTCCGGCCGCCGCTTGCGTGGGGGCTTGCCGTCATCGGCGGGTTCGCGCTCGACTGGTTCGCGCCGCTACCGTTCCTGCCGCCCGACTGGCCTGCAATCTGGCTTGGGGCGACAATCTTCGTTCTTGCGCTGGCGCTGTTGATCTGGGCCGTCGTGACCATGACGCGGGCCGGCTCGAACGTGCCCACCAACCGGCCGACCATCGCGATCGTGGGCGGCGGGCCGTACCGCTTCACGCGCAATCCGATCTACCTGGGGATGTTCCTCGGTCTGATCGGTTTGGCAACCACATTCAACGCTGTCTGGCTGCTGATCGCGCTGTTCCCCTTCGCGCTCGTCATCCGCTACGGCGTCGTGGCGCGCGAGGAGACCTATCTCGAACGCAAGTTCGGCGACATGTATCGCAGCTACCGGTCACGCGTGCGGCGCTGGTTGTAGCGCCCCTGATGAGCTGGCCCGGAAAAGCAAAACGCCCAGGCTGAGTGCGCTGGGCGTTTCTAATCTCGGATTGATGGTTGCGGGGATAGGATTTGAACCTATGACCTTCAGGTTATGAGCCTGACGAGCTACCGGGCTGCTCCACCCCGCGGGAAGGTCATTTGGACATTGTCTGGATCGGATGCGTTTGTTTGATCTTCTTCTTGGAAGACCTGGCAGCGACCTACTCTCCCACGTCTTAGGACGGAGTACCATCGGCGCTGAGGGTTTTCACGGCCGAGTTCGGGATGGGATCGGGTGTTTAGCCCCTCGCAATGACCACCAGGTCATCGAAGAAGAAGAGCTCCATTTGATGTTCGCGCCTTCGCGCGAACGGGTGTTGATGCCCGCGCTTGCGCGCACTTGGATGGAGTTGGATGCGAGTAAATGAAGTAGCCAGTTGTGCCGGCTGTTATGCAGTTTGCCCGCTCGGGCGTAGGCCCGAGCATTCAACAAGTCATCTGTTTATCGCTGCATGCGATGTGCGAGATCAAGCCAATGGAGCGATTAGTACTGGTTAGCTTAACGCATTGCTGCGCGTCCACATCCAGCCTATCGACGTGATGGTCTATCACGGCTCTCATAGGGAGCACTGGTTTCGAGGTGGGTTTCCCGCTTAGATGCGTTCAGCGGTTATCCCGTCCGCACATAGCTACCCGGCTGTGCCGCTGGCGCGACAACCGGTACACCAGAGGTGCGTTCATCCCGGTCCTCTCGTACTAGGGACAAATCCTCTCAATACTCCGACACCCACGGCAGATAGGGACCGAACTGTCTCACGACGTTCTGAACCCAGCTCACGTACCACTTTAAATGGCGAACAGCCATACCCTTGGGACCTGCTCCAGCCCCAGGATGTGATGAGCCGACATCGAGGTGCCAAACGA
>DASZQG010000097.1:0-7428 GCA_035550075.1 Hyphomicrobiaceae bacterium
TCAATTCCCAATGGACCACCTATACGGGCCTCACGGCGCGGGAAAGCCAGGGGGACGGGTGGATGCGCGCGCTGCACCCGGACGACGTCGCCCCGGTGGCCGCCTGGTGGCGCAGCTGCGTCGAGGGCTCGGGCCAGCCGATGATGCGCTACCGGCTCCGCGCTGCCGACGGAAATCACCGCTGGTACCAGGTGCAGGCGACCGCCATGCGCGACGCCGACGGCAAAATCATGCGCTGGGTCGGCAACCTGATCGACATCCACGACCAGGTGACCACGGAAGCGCAACTCAAGGTCGTCGATGCCCGCTACCGCGACCTGGTGGAGATGTCCCAGGACGCGATCTACATCCGCAGCCGGGGCAAGTTCGTGTTCGTCAACGGCGCCACCGCCCGGCTGTTCGGGGTGGCCTCGGCGGCCGACCTGATCGGCAAGTCGCCCCTGGATTTCGTCCATCCCGACTTCGTCGCCGGCCTCAAGAAGCGCTGGGTCGAGCTGGAACGCCGCCGCAGGCCGTTGCCCCCCTACGAGCTCAAGCTGGTGCGCCGCGACGGCAGCATCCTCGACGTGGAATCCGTCGCCTCGCCCATCACCTTCAACGGCCGCTCCGCGGCGCACGTTGTCGTGCGCGACATCTCCGAACGCAAGGCCCTGGAGAGGCGCAACGTGGACCTGGTCTACGAGCAGGCGGCGCGTGCGCAGGCGGTCGCCCTCGCCAACCATTTCCAGCTGCTCGCCGAGGCAGTTCCCAACATCGTCTGGACCACCGCGACGGACGGCTACCTCGACTATGTCAACAGGCGCCTGCTGGACTACATAGGTTGCGCCTTCGAGGAGATCGAAGGCTGGAAATGGGCCAGGATCATCCATCCCGATGACCTTCCCGTCTGCCAGTCGCGCTGGGCGCAGAGCCTTTCCACGGGAGAGGCGTTCGAGATCGAGCAAAGGCTCCTGCGCAGCGACGGCGCCTATCGCTGGCACATCACGCGGGCGCTGCCCGTGCGCGAAGACAACGGCCAGATCGTCAAGTGGGTCGGCACCTGCATCGACATCGACGACCAGAAGCAGGCCCAGGCCATGCTCAAGAGCTCGCGCGCGCGGCTGGAGACGGCGGTGATGCTGCGCACCCAGGAGCTGCTGCAGGCCAATACCGCGCTGCGGGCTTCGGAGGACAAGCTGCGCAAGCTTTCGGCGCACCTGCAGTCGGCCCGCGAGGCGGAACGCGCGCTGATCTCGCGCGAGATCCACGACGAGCTCGGCGCCTCGCTCACGGCGGCCAAGATGGACCTTTCCCGCTGCCTCAAGACCCTACCCGGAATTCCGCCGACGGCGCACGACCTGCTGGCGGGCGTGATCGCGCTCATCGACTCCTCGATCCATACCGTGCGCCGCATCGCCACCGAGCTGCGCCCCAGCATCCTGGACCATCTCGGCCTCTGGCCGGCGCTGGAGTGGCAGCTCGAGGAGTTCGAGAACCGCTACGGCGTCCAGTGCTCCGTGGATTTCGACGCCATGCCCGTGACGCTGGGCAAGGATGCGCAGACGGCGGTGTTCCGCATCGTCCAGGAAGCGCTGACCAACGTCGCCCGGCACGCACGGGCCACGCGCGTGCGCGTGGTCGTCTCCGAAAAGGACCACCGGCTCCGGATCAACCTTTCCGACAATGGAACCGGCATCCCGGCGGAGAAGCTGAACGACCCGACCTCGTGCGGCATCCAGGGCATGCGCGAGCGGGCGGCCGCGTTCGGCGGCGAGCTGGTCCTGCAAAGCGCCGCCGGCGCCGGGACGAACCTGACGATCAGCTTCCCGCTCGCGCGCCGCGCGCCCGGCGAGGCGCCGGGGAAGGCGGCCTGACATGATGCGAGTCCTGATCGTCGACGACCACGCCATCACCCGTGACGGCCTGCGCCGCATCCTGTCCGACTACCCCGAGCCGCTGGAAGTCGGCGAGGCGGCCAACGGGGCGCAGACGCTGTCGCTGGTGCGCCAGGAACGCTGGGACCTCGTGCTGCTGGACATCTCGCTGCCGGACAAGAGCGGGCTCGACGTGCTCAAGGTCATCAAGAAGGACCAGCCCGAGCTGGCGGTCATCGTGCTTTCCATGTACCCGATGGACCAGTACGCGCTGCGGGTGCTCAAGGCCGGCGGTGCCGCCTACCTGTCCAAGGAAACCGCGTCCGACCAGTTGCTCAAGGCGGTGCAGAAGGCGGCGGGCGGCGGCACCTTCATCACCGCCGAACTGGCCGAACACATGGCCAGGGAGCTTGCCCGCAAGTCCACGCGCCCCCTGCACGAGGAGCTCTCCGATCGCGAATTCGAGGTGTTGCGGCTGATCGCCTCGGGCAAGACGGCGACCGAGATCTCCGGGCACCTGGCGCTGAGCGTCAAGACCGTCAGCACCTATCGCGCCCGCATCCTGCAGAAGATGGGCATGCGCCACAACGCCGAGCTCACCCACTACGCCATCGTCAACCGGCTGGTATTTTGAGGGCCGGCCTCGCCAGGCGGCGCATCCCTGTAGGATAAAAGGCGACAGCATATTCAGTGAATTCCTGATTGCCGTCCGCCCTTTGCTGGCTGATGCTCCCGGGATAGGAAGGCAACTGCCGAATCCGGCAGAAGAAATAATAATAAAGGCCGAGACCTCGCCGGCGAGGATCCAACCGTTGCATCGTCTTGCGCTCTTGCAGAGGCAGCCCCGGGACGCCGGACATGTGGCGCGTCCCGCTGCCCTTCCCGGATACCGAACGCCAGCGTTTGCCGTGCGCCGGCGTCCCCGCACCCGCGGCAGCCGGTCCGCGGCGGACGCATGATGTCGCGGGCCGGCCGCTCCTCCGGCAGCGGCGACCTGTCGGTCCTCGTCACCGCCGGCTCGCTGGTGGCCCTCGTCGCGCTGGTGAGCATCGCCGCGATCTCGTATCGCAGCGTCAGCGCCTTCCGGAACACGGCCCTCTGGGTCGCGCACACGCATGAAGTCCTGCATATCACCGAGCGGATCTTCTCGGAACTGAAGGATGCGGAAACCGCGGTTCGCGGCCACATCATCACCGGCGAGGACGGCTATTTGGCGCCCTACTACGACGCCGCGGCCAGCCTGTCGGGGCACATCGAACGCCTCGAATCGCTTACCGCCGACAACCCCCACCAGCAGGAACGCAGCCGGATGCTGGCGGAGCTCGTCAGCCGGCGCATGATGGAGGCGCAGCTGACCCTGGCGGCCCTGCGCGACGGCGAGCGCTTGCAGGCCACGCCGCGTGTGCGCCAGCGGCTCGACGCCGGCACGCAGGCCATGGACGAAGTGCGCGCAGTGGTCGCAAAGCTGCGCGTCGACGAGGAGGAGCTGCTGCAGCAGCGGGCGCGGGATTCCGAGGCGTCCGCGCGCAGGACCCTGCTGGTCATCATCGCGGGCAACATCTTCAGCCTGAGCCTGCTGGCGCTCGCCTTCGCGCTGCTGCGCCGCGAGGTCCTGCACCGGGCACGGGCGCAAGAGGCGGCGCAGCGGATGTCGGAGGAGATCGAGGACCTGTACAACCGCGCGCCGTGCGGCTACCACTCGGTGGATCGCAAAGGGGTCTTCCTGCACGTCAACGCCACCGAAGCCGAGTGGCTCGGCTACGCGCCCGACGAGCTCATCGGCAAGGTGCGCTTCCTCGACATCGTGGCGCCGGAGGACCGCCAGATCGTCCTCGACAATTTCCCCCGGCTGCTCGAAGGCAAGCGCACGGAGAACCTCGAGTACCGGCTCGTGCGCCGGGACGGCACCCGGTTCCCGGTCTCGGTGAGCGCCGTGCCCGTCATGGACGGGAACAACCGTTTCCTGCATTCGCGCACCACCATGTTCGACATCACGGACGTGGTCGCGTCCCGCAACAGGATGGCCGAGCTCAATGCGTTCCTCGACGCCGTGGTGGAGAACATGCCCAGCATGGTCTTCGTCAAGGACGCCAGCACGCTGCGTTTCGTGCGGATCAACCGTGCCGAGGAGCTCATGCTCGGGCTGCCGCGCGAGCAGGTGATCGGCAAGTCCGACCACGACCTGTTTCCCCGGGAGCAGGCCGACGCCTTCGTTGCCAAGGACCGCGAGGTCCTCGCCGCCCGGGGCGTGGTCAACATCGTCGAGGAACCCCTCACCGTGGGCGGTGCAGAGGTCTACCTGCACACCTTGAAGATCGCCCTGCGGGACGCGGCGGGCAACCCGCGGTACCTGCTTGGCATCTCCCACGACGTGACGGATCGCAAGCATGCCGAAGAACACATCCGCAGCCTGAACGCCGACCTGCAGATCCGCGCCAACCAGCTCGAATCCGCCAACAAGGAGCTGGAAAGCTTCACCTACTCGGTCAGCCACGACCTGCGCTCGCCCCTGCGCGCCATCGACGGCTTCTCCCGCCTGCTGGAGGAGGACTATGCGCAGGTCCTTGACGACGAGGGCCGGCGGCTGCTGTCGGTGATCCGCCAGAGCAGCCAGCGCATGGGACTGCTCATCGACGACCTGCTGGCGTTCTCCAAGCTCGGGCGCAAGCCGCTCGCCATGGACCGGGTCGACACCGCGCAGCTGGTGGCGGAGGCCGTCGGGGAGGTTCGGGAAGCCGCGGAGACCGCCGCCGAGGTCGGCATCGGCAGCCTTCCCGCGGTGCGCGGCGACCCCGTGCTGCTGCGCCAGGTCTGGGTCAACCTGGTATCCAACGCCTTCAAGTACTCCTCGAAGAACCCGCGCCCATCGGTGCAAATCGGCGCCCTGCCTGCCGACAAGGGGTTCGTCACCTTCTTCGTGCGCGACAATGGCGTAGGCTTCGACATGCGCTACTACGACAAGCTGTTCGGGGTGTTCCAGCGCCTTCACCGGCCGGACGAGTTCCCCGGCACGGGCGTCGGCCTTGCCATCGTCCAGCGCGTCGTCTCGCGGCATGGCGGCCGCGTCTGGGCCGAGGCCGAGGTGGGCAAGGGCGCGACCTTTTTCTTCACCATTCCGCAGGGGGGCGAGGCATGACCGGTTACGAATACGTGGAGATCCTGCTGGTCGAGGACAATCCGACGGACGCCGAACTGGCCATCCGGGCGCTGCGCAAGAAGAACCTGGCCAACAACCTGGTCTGGGTCCGCGACGGCGCCGAGGCCCTCGACTTCCTCTTCTGCCGGGGCCAGTACCAGGACCGGGCCAACGGCTCGCCCAAGCTGATCCTGCTCGACCTGAAGCTGCCCAAGGTGGACGGCATCGAGGTCCTGCGCACGCTCAAGGCGAACGAGGCCACGCGCTTCGTGCCTGTGGTGATGCTCACGTCCTCCCAGGAGGAGCGCGACATCGTCGAAAGCTACTCGCTGGGCGTCAACAGCTACATCGTGAAGCCGGTGGACTTCGCCAAGTTCCTCGACATGGTTTCCCAGGTGGGCCTGTACTGGTCGCTGGTCAACAAGGTGCCCTCCCGCTGAACAACCACCCGGGAAGCGCCCAGCGGCATGGCTGAAACCAGGATCCTTCTCGTCGAGGACTACGCGCCCGACGCCGACCTTGAGTTGCGGGAGCTGCAGCGCGCGGGCATGCGCTTCACCTCGAGGGTCGTCGACAACGAGGCGGACTTCCGCGAATGCCTCGCGTCCTTCGACCCGCACGTCGTGCTGTCGGACTATTCGCTGCCGCAGTTCAGCGGCATGTCGGCGCTCGCCATCTGCCGCCAGGTCAAGCCCGACCTGCCCTTCATTTTCCTGTCCGGCACCATCGGCGAGGAAAGCGCGATCGAGGCGCTGCGCAGCGGGGCCACGGACTACGTCCTCAAGTCGAACCTGAAGCGCTTCCCGACCGCGGTCCAGCGCGCGCTCGCCGATGCCAAGGACCGCCTGGCCAGGCGCAACGCCGAGCAGCGCGCCCGCCAGCTGGAAACCCAGTTCTCCATGTTCATGCGCAACCTGCCGGCCTCCGCCTTCATCAAGGACCGCGACGGCCGCTTCGTGTTCGTCAACCCGAGCTTTTCCGCCGTCGCCGGCCGGACCGTGGAGCGGATGCTCGGCAGGACCACGTCCGACCTCTACCCGCAGGAGTACGTCACGCCCATCGTCGAGAACGACCGCCAGGTCCTGATGGAGAACCAGGTGATCCGCAACGTCGAGCGCGTCACCTTCGGCGGTCCGGACCGCTTCTTCCTCGTGACCAAGTTCCCGATCCCGGAGGCCGACGGCCGCAGCCGGATGCTGGGGGGCATCGCGGTCGAGATCACGGACCGCCTGCAGATGGAGCAGGCGCTCAAATCCAGCGAGGAGCGCTTTCGCGGCATCGTGGAAACGACCGAGGAATGGGTCTGGGAATGCGACCTCGATGGCCGCATGACCTACAACAACCCGGCGATCGAGCGCATCCTCGGCTATGCGCCCGACGAACTCGCCGGCACGCCCACCGCCCGCTACATCGACGATCGCGACCGGGACCGGCTGGCCGAGCTGGTGGACCATGCGAGTGGCCCGGGCTCGCGCTGGCACAACGTCGTGCTGCGCTGGCGCAACAGGCAAGGCAAGGTGCGCTGGCTGGAAAGCAGCGGAGGGGCCGTGGTCGGCGCGGACGGCCGCGTGGCCGGCTTTCGCGGCACGGACCGCGACATCACGGAACGGGTGCTCCGGGAGGCGCAGTTGCAGCGACTGTCGCGCATCCGGGAAGTGCTGGGAAGCTTCTCCTCCGCCATCATCCGCCCCCACACCCGCGAGGAGCTGCTCGAGGAACTGTGCCGCATCGCGGTCGAGGTGGGCCGCATGCGCATGGCCTGGGCCGGCGTCATCGACCCGGACGCCGGGAGGATCCGCCGGATCGCCGCGCACGGGATCGTGGAAGGTTTCTTCGAGGCCGTGGATCTCGACATCCACCCGTCCTCGCCGGACCACGACACGCTGGCCGCCATAGCCGTGCGCCGGCAGGCGCAACAGGTGGTCAACGAGATCGACAGTCCCGACATGCCGCTGCGCTGGCGCGAGCAGTCGCTGCAGCGCGACTACCGCGCTGCGGCCGCCCTGCCCTTCGTCTCGGACGGGCGGGTCGCCGCGATCGTGGTCCTGTTTTCCTCCGAGCCGGGCTTCTTCGACGACGAGCAGTTGAATCTGCTGGCCGACCTGTCCGCCGACGCCTCCGTCGCCCTCGAACGCCTGGAGAAGCAGGCGCGCATCGACTACCTCTCGTACTACGACCCGCTGACCGGCGCCGCCAACCGCAACCTGCTGCTGGACCGGCTCAGGCAGTTCTCCCACGAGGCCTCCCGGACCGCGCGCAAGCTGGCGCTGATGCTGCTCGACATCGAGCGCTTTCGCTTCATCAACGAGTCCATGGGCCGCGGCACCGGCGACAGCCTGCTCAAGCTCATCGCGCAGCGGCTGCGCGAGCAGCACCGGGCGGAGTGCGTCGCCCGCGTGGGCATGAACTGCTTCGCCATCGTCCTGGCGGACCTCGCCG
>DASZQG010000098.1:0-48891 GCA_035550075.1 Hyphomicrobiaceae bacterium
TGGTCTGCGGCACTTGATACCAGGCGAGGTGACCGGACTGTCGCCCTCCGCTCGCAGGCCGGGAACGGCACATCCGGAATGCGCCGCCCCAATGAGCCGAGGCGACGCGAAGTATCGCACGCCCCCGGCACCCCGGGGATACGCCCGATCAGGGTGAAGATGGCGCGGCTGCAGCCCCAGGCCGGGCTATCCGCGCCCTGCACGCCCATCCAGCGCCGCGCCGATGGCCGCCACGAACTGCTCCGCAGCGTACCGCGGGTCGGAAGCCTGCGTAATCGGCCGCCCGACGACCAGATAGTCCGCGCCCGCAGAAATCGCCGCCTGCGGCGTCATCACGCGCGCCTGGTCGCCGGCAGCGCCGCCCGCCGTGCGAATGCCCGGCGTAACCAGGACCATCCCCGCGCCGACTGCGGCGCGGATGGCCTGCGCCTCCTGGCCCGACGCCACCACCCCTTCACAACCCGCCAGCTGTGCGAGCCGCGCGCGCGCCACCACGACGTCGGCCGGATCGCCCGCAATGCCCTGTTCCACCAAGTCGGCCGCATCGAGATTGGTCAGCACCGTCACGGCCAGGATTTTGAGATGGGTGCCCGCCTTCCCCGCCGCCGCCGCGCGCAGGGTTTTGCCGTCCTGCCCGTGCACGGTGAGGAAAGTCGCGCCCGTGCGCGCCGCCGCGCGCACGGCCCGCTCCACCGTGTTCTCGATGTCGAGCAGCTTCATGTCGAGAAACACCTTTCGCCCCGTGTCGGCCAGCTCGCGTGCCAGATCGAGCCCGCCCGACATGGCAAGCTCCAGGCCGATCTTGTAGAACGTGACGGCGTCGCCCAGACGCACCGTGAAGGCGTGCGCGTCCTCGGGATCGGGAAAATCCAGGGCGACGATCAGCTTATCGCGCGCGGCGTCGTGGGCCACCGGCTGCCTCCCCTGCCGTCGACCTCCGCGTGGAGCCAGTACGGCCCGGGAGGCTCAGCTCGCCTTGCCTTCAAAAAATTCCTTCACCCGGCTGAAGAACCCGGCGGATTGCGGCGACGTCTCGCGGTTGCTCTCGCGCTCGAACTCTTCCAGCAGCTGGCGCTGGCGGGCGCTGAGGTTCTTGGGCGTCTCCACCTCCACCTGGATGTACATGTCGCCCATCACCTTGGAGCGCAGCACCGGCATGCCCTTGCCCTTGAGGCGGAACTGCTTGCCGCTCTCGGAGCCTTCCGGCACCTTCACGCGTGTTTTGCCGCCGTCCACGGTCGGCACGTCGATCTGTCCGCCCAGCGCTGCCGTTGTCATCGAGATCGGCACCCGGCAGAAGATGTCGGCGCCATCGCGCTGGAAGAATTCATGCGGCTTGATCGAAAGGAAAATGTAGAGGTCGCCTGCCGGGCCGCCGCGCAAGCCGGCTTCGCCCTCGCCGGCGAGGCGGATGCGCGTGCCGTCCTCGACGCCGGCTGGAATGTTGACCGACAGCGTGCGTTCCTTGACCACGCGGCCCGAGCCGTTGCAGGCGGGGCATGGGTCGTTGATGATCTCGCCGCGTCCGTGGCAGGACGAGCAGGTCCGCTCGATCGTGAAGAAGCCCTGCGAGGCGCGCACCTTGCCGTGGCCGCCGCAGGTGGGGCAGGTGGAAGGCTGCGTTCCGGCCTTGGCGCCGGTGCTCGCGCAAACCTCGCATGTTACGCTGGTCGGCACGCGGATCTGCGCGGTCTTGCCGGCGAAGGCCTCCTGCAGCGACACCTCCATGTTGTAGCGCAGGTCGGCGCCGCGCTCGCGGCCGGTGCGCTGACGGCCCCGGCGTCCGCCCATGAACTCACCGAACAGGTCGTCGAAGATATCCGACATCGAGGAGGCGAAGTCCGGCCCGAACCCGTGTCCGCGGCCGTGGCCGTCGAACGCGGCGTGGCCGAACTGATCGTAGGCGGCCCGCTTTTGCGGGTCCTTCAGCACCTCGTAGGCCTCGTTCAGCTCCTTGAACTTGGTCTCGGCGACCTTGTCGCCGTTGTTGCGGTCCGGGTGGCAATCCTTGGCGAGCCGGCGGAAGGCCGCCTTCACGTCCTGCTCGCTCGCCCCCCTGGAAAGCCCCAGTATCTCGTAGTAGTCGCGCTTGGCCATGGGCCGCAGTCCGATCCTGTTTTGTTGCGTCGCGGGCTGGCCGCCTTACGCCCCCGACGTGCAAAGCCCTCGCCTGACCGGACATCGGCGCATCGTCGCCACGTCCTGTTCGGCGAGGGCCCACATATTTTATGCCCTTCGTTGGTTAGGCTGACTTCTTGTCGTCTTTGACTTCCTCGAAATCGGCGTCGACGACGTTCTCGCCGCCGGCCTTCTGCTGCCCGCCGGACGCCCCGGCGTCGGGCTTCTCGCCGCCCTGACCCGACTGGGCCCCGTAGAGCGCCTCGCCCAGCTTCATGGCAGACTGCGCCAGCGCCGTCGTCTTCGACTTGATCTTCTCGATGTCGTCCGACTTCAGGGCATCCCTGAGCTCGCTGATGGCCTGCTCGATGGCCGTCTTGTCGGCCGCCGCCACCTTGTCGCCCAGGTCCTTGATCGACTTCTCGGTCGAGTGGATCAGGCCATCGGCACCGTTCTTGGCCTCGACCAGGTCGCGCTTCTTGCGATCCTCATCCTTGAAGCGCTCGGCCTCCTCGGTCATGCGCTTGATTTCGGCCTCGCTCAGGCCGCCGGAGGCCTGGATGCGGATCGATTGCTCCTTGCCGGTCGCCTTGTCCTTGGCGGACACGTGCACGATGCCGTTGGCGTCGATGTCGAACGTCACCTCGATCTGCGGTACGCCGCGCGGCGCCGGCGGGATGCCGACCAGGTCGAACTGGCCGAGAAGCTTGTTGTCGGCGGCCATTTCGCGCTCGCCCTGCGAGACGCGGATGGTCACCGCATTCTGGCCATCCTCGGCCGTGGAGAAGGTCTGACTCTTCTTGGTCGGGATTGTCGTGTTGCGGTCGATCAGGCGCGTGAACACCCCGCCGAGCGTCTCGATGCCGAGCGACAGCGGCGTCACGTCCAGCAGCAGCACGTCCTTGACGTCGCCCTTCAGCACGCCGGCCTGGATTGCCGCGCCGACGGCAACCACCTCGTCGGGGTTGACGCCCTTGTGTGGCTCCTTGCCGAACAGCTCCTTGACGACCTGCTGCACCTTCGGCATGCGGATCATGCCGCCGACCAGTACCACCTCGTCGATGTCAGCCGCCTTCAGGCCGGCGTCCTTCAGCGCCTGATGGCAGGGACCCTTGGTCTTCTCGATCAGGTCCTCGACCAGGCTCTCGAGCTTGGCGCGGGTGAGCTTCATCGTCAGATGCAGTGGCGACTGCGTCTGCGGGTTCATGGAGATGAACGGCAGGTTGATCTCGGTCTGCTGCGAGGACGACAGCTCGATCTTCGCCTTCTCGGCCGCCTCTTTCAGGCGCTGCAGCGCCAGCTTGTCGCCGCGCAGGTCGATCTGGTTCTCTTTTTTGAACTCGGTCGCTAAGTACTCGACGAGCCGCATGTCGAAGTCTTCACCGCCGAGGAACGTGTCGCCGTTGGTGGACTTCACCTCGAACACGCCGTCGCCGATCTCCAGGATCGAAATATCGAACGTGCCGCCGCCGAGATCGTAGACGGCGATCGTCTTCGAGCCGGTCTTCTTGTCGAGACCGTAGGCGAGCGCGGCAGCCGTCGGCTCGTTGATGATGCGCAGCACCTCGAGGCCCGCGATCTTGCCGGCGTCCTTGGTGGCCTGGCGCTGGGCGTCGTTGAAGTAGGCAGGAACGGTGATGACGGCTTCGCTGATGGTCTCGCCGAGCTTGGCCTCGGCCGTTTCCTTCATCTTCTGCAGGACGAAGGCGGAAATCTGTGCCGGGGAATACTGCTTGCCGTTCGCCTCGACCCAGGCGTCGCCGTTCGGGCCCTTTATGATCTTGTAGGGAACGAGCTTCTTGTCCTTTTCCACCATCGGGTCGTCATAGCGGCGGCCGATCAAGCGCTTGATGGCAAACAAAGTGTTGGTGGGGTTGGTGACCGCCTGGCGCTTGGCCGGCAGGCCGACGAGCCGCTCTCCGTCGCCGGTAAACGCAACGATGGAGGGGGTTGTGTTGGATCCTTCGGCGTTCTCGAGCACCTTGGGCTTGGTGCCCTCCATGACGGCCACGCAGGAATTGGTGGTGCCAAGATCGATGCCGATGACTTTGGCCATGTCCTCTATCCTCTCTTTATTGCGGCGGACCGTCCGGACCCGAACTCGGCGCCCGGCTCTGTCCCGGGGGCCCCCAAAATGACCCTCAGGACCAGTCCCCTAGAGCTGTGACGGGTATGTCGCGGTTTATATAGGCGGGGGGTGCCGGGGCTGCAACGGCCGCCGGGGCGACCGGAGCACATTGATGCAGGAAGTTGTTGATCGATGTGCAACACGTCGCCGGGGCCCTCCGCTAGCTGGCTTTCGGCCCTGAGGGCGGCTCGTTTCCGTTGGCGACGGGGCCCGCCTCAGGCGGACCGGGCTCGGCGGGGACGGGCACCCTGGGCGCGCCCTTGGCCACGGCCACCATGGCCGGGCGCAGCACGCGATCCTCGATCATGTAGCCGGCCTGGAACATCTGCACCACGGTGCCGGCCGGCACGTCGCTGCGGGCCAGTTCCATCACCGCCTGGTGGAAGTGCGGATTGAAGGGCTCGTTGAGCGGCTCGATACGCCTGATACCGTGGCGCTCCAGAACGTTAATCAATTCGCGCTCGATTAGCGTCATGCCGTCGAGGAAGCTCTTGAGCGCGGGGTCGGTCTCGGCTGCGCCCGCCGGCACTGCCTCGATGGCGCGCTGAAAATTATCGCCCACCGTCACCATGTCCCGGGCCAGCCGGGTGACGGCATACTTTGCCGTATCCTCGCGCTCTCGCTCGGACCGCTTGCGGATATTCTCCACCTCCGCATGCGCGCGCAGCAGCTTGTCCTTCAGGTCGGCGGTCTCGGCGCGCAGCGCGGCGATGATGTCGTCGGGGTGCTTGGGCGTATCTCTGACCGGAGCGGGCTCGTTGCCCGCCGCTGCCGGATCGGAGCCGGTATCCGCGGGTTTGCCCGTCTCGAAGTCGCCATGCGTCGTATTGGCCATGATGCTCCCATGATGCTGAGGGCGCGCAGGCGGAATATCCAAACAGCCTGGGAAATCAAGTCAGCCGGCGCGGCCGTCTGCTCACGCCCGATATCATGCCAAGCGGCGAAAAAATCAAGTCAGCACGCGGCTCACGAGCCTGGCGGTGAAGTCCACCATTGGGATGATGCGCGCATAGTTGATGCGGGTCGGGCCGATCACCCCGAGAACGCCAACGATCTTGCGGCTTTTGTCCTCGAACGGAGCCACGATCAGGGAGGAGCCCGAGAGCGAGAACAGCTTGTTCTCAGAGCCGATGAAGATGTGCACGCCGTCGCCGCCCTCTGCCAGCCCCAGGAGCTGGGCGAGGTCGCGTTTGGTCTCGAGGTCGTCGAAAAGCTGGCGTATGCGCTCAAGGTTCTCGAGCCCATCGACGTCCTTGAGCAGGTTGGCCTGACCGCGCACGATGAGGCTGCGGTGGTCGCCCTGCGAGCCCGACCACGTGGCGAGGCCCGCCTCGATCACCTTCTGCGTCAGCGCGTCGAGCTCGGCCTTGGCCGACGACAGCTCCGCCTCTACGGCGGCCTTGGCTTCCGCCAGCGTTTGCCCGCGGATACGCGCATTGAGGTAGTTGGCGGCCTCCACCAGGCTCGACGGTGTCAATCCGGGCGGCAGCGCGATGATGCGGTTCTCCACGCTCTGGTCGTCGCCGACCAGCACCACCAGCGCCTTGCCCGGCTCGAGCTGCACGAACTCGATGTGCTTGAGCGTGCTGACCTGCTTGTCGCAGAGCACCACGCCGGCGCAATGCGACAGGCCCGAGATCATCTCGCCGGCGTCGGCCAGCACGTTCTCCAGCGACTTCTCGCGCTCAACGCGCAACTGCGACTCGATCTTGCGCCGCTCGTCGTCGTTGAGCTCGCCCACCTCCAGTAGGCCGTCCACAAACAGCCGCAAGCCGACGTCCGTCGGCAGCCGTCCCGCGCTGGTGTGGGGCGCGTAGATGAGCCCCATGTGCTCCAGGTCGGCCATGACGTTGCGGATCGAGGCCGGCGACAGCGACATCGGCAACTGCCGCGACAGGTTGCGCGAGCCGACGGGCTCGCCCGTCGCCAGATACGTCTCGACGATCTCGCGGAAGATCGTCCGCGAGCGCTCGTTGAGTTTCTGCAGCTCCGATAGGCTCTCGGTGGAGCCTGGGCGTCCTATTGGCTTTGCGAGGTTCATGCCGTTGCAACTTGCCGCTCACCGCAAGGAATCTAGGGAGCCCTCGCAGGCCCGTCAAATCGGCGGGCGCATCATGCTTTTTCCTTTTCGAGGGTCATTTGCGCCTCTGTACACGGCGCAGGACGGCTCCCGCCCGGATCAGGACGCCCAGGCGTGCCCGCATGAACCGCTTTTCGACGGCGATGTCGTCGCCGATCTTCAGGGTGCGGTCCTGCGTGCGCGTATGCCGGGGCCAGGCCGGCGCGCCCTTGGCGCTCGGCGTGCCGGTGCGGGCGGCCTGCAATTGGGCGCGTGATTTGCGCAGCAGGAATGGGCGTGCGCAGGGGCTGTTTTGCGGTTGCTGGCGAGGGCCTGCTCGCCTAGGGTGCGCCGCGTTGCCCGCTTTTTCGCAAAGGTGTGCTCCCGTTGATGCGGCCGTCGAAACGCAATCCCGATGAGCTTCGCGCTGTCTGCATCGAGCGCGCGGTTTCCATGCATGCGGAAGGCTCTTGCCTCATCAAGTTCGGCAACACCTGCGTACACTGCACGGCCACCCTGGAGGAGCGGCTGCCGCCGTGGCTCAAGGGCCAGGGCCGGGGCTGGGTGACAGCGGAGTATGGCATGCTGCCGCGCGCCACCACCGAGCGCACGCGGCGGGAAGCGACGGTGGGGCATCCCTCGGGACGCACGCAGGAGATCCAGCGCCTGATCGGCCGCGCGCTGCGCGCTGTCGTCGACCTGCCCAAGCTCGGCGAACGGCAGATCTCCGTCGACTGCGATGTCATCCAGGCCGATGGTGGCACCCGCACGGCCGCCATCACCGGCGCCTGGGTCGCCCTGCATGACTGCATCAAGTGGATGCAGGCGCGCGACATGGTGCGGGAGGGCGTTCTGCGCGACCACGTGGCGGCGGTCTCCTGCGGCCTCTACAAGGGCCACGCGGTGCTCGATCTCGACTACGCGGAGGATTCCTCCGCCGACGCCGACGCCAACTTCGTGATGACCGGCAGCGGCGGCATTGTGGAAGTGCAGGGCACCGCCGAGACCGTGCCCTTCAGCCAGGAGAGCTTCGACCAGCTCATGGTGTTGGCCCGCAAGGGGATTGCCGAACTGGTGTCGCTGCAGAAGCTGACTGTTGCCTGATGAGCCCTGGACCGGCCGCGCATTAGCGCCCACATTGCGGGTATGACCCCGGCCGGCATTCTCGAGACGACCCTGTGCGCACGTGATCTGGCGGCGGTCGAGGCGTTCTACCGCGACGTGCTCGGCTTCGAGGCCTTTGCCAGGGTGCCCGGACGCCACGTGTTCTATCGCTGTGGCGACCAGGTGCTGCTGATTTTCAATCCGGACGCCAGCCGCATTCCGCCCAAGCCCGGCGGCTTGCCGGTGCCGCCGCACGGCACCGACGGCCAGGGCCATGTTTGCTTTCGGGCGTCCGCCGGCGAGATCGATACATGGCGGCGCAAGCTCGAAGCGCATGGCGTTGCCATCGAGGCCGATTTCGAATGGCCCGGCGGCGGCCGCTCGATCTACTTCCGCGATCCCGCCGGCAACTGCCTGGAGTTTGCCGAGCCGCGCATCTGGGGCCTCGTCTGATGCCGCGCCTCGCGCCGGGATCGCGGCTTGTCGTGGCCAGCCACAATCCCGGCAAGGTGCGCGAGATTCGCGACCTGGTTGCCCCGTACGGCCTCAGCGTGGTGTCCGCGGCCGATCTCGATCTGCCCGAGCCGGAGGAAACGGGCGCCACGTTTGCAGCCAACGCCACCCTCAAGGCGGTGGCCGCGGCGCGGGGCGCGAACCTGCCCGCGCTCGCCGACGACTCGGGGCTCGAGGTCGCGGCGCTCGGCGGCGCGCCCGGCATTTATTCGGCGCGCTGGGCGGGCCCGGCGAAAGACTTTTCCGTCGCCATGGCCCGCGTCGAGGCCGAGGTTCGCGCCAGGTCCGGCTGGACCGCGCCGGGGCCGCGCGCCAACTTCGTCGCGGCGCTGTGCCTTGCCCGGCCGGACGAGCCGCCGGAAGTGTTCGAGGGCCGGGTTTACGGACATCTGGTTTGGCCGCCGCGCGGAACGCGCGGCTTCGGCTATGATCCGATGTTCGTCCCGGATGGTCACACGCACACGTTCGGTGAAATGGAGCCCGCCGCCAAGCATGCCATCTCCCACCGCGCCCGCGCTTTCGAGCAGTTCGCCCGCACCTGCCTCGGCGACCGGCGTGGCTGAGCCCGCGTTCGGCGTCTACGTTCATTGGCCGTTCTGCGCCTCGAAGTGCCCCTATTGCGATTTCAACAGTCACGTGCGCGCGGGCGGCATCGACGAGCCGCGCTTCCTGCGCGCCTACCTCACCGAGCTGGCGCACTGGGCGGCGCTGACGCCCGGCCGCACGGTCGGCAGCATATTTTTCGGCGGTGGCACGCCGTCGCTGATGGCCCCTGCCACCGTGGCCGCGATCTGCAATGCGATTGCCGGCCATTGGCGCTTGCTCCCCGGCGTCGAGGTCACGCTGGAGGCCAACCCGTCGAGCGTGGAGGCCGAGCGCTTCAGCGGCTATCGCAGCGCCGGCGTCAACCGCGTTTCTCTCGGCGTGCAGTCGTTGATCGATGAGGACCTGCGCGCGCTGGGCCGTCTGCACACGGCCGAGGAGGCGCGTGCCGCGATCGATATCGCCGCCCGCACCTTCGACCGGTTCTCCTTCGACCTCATCTACGCGCGCCCCAGGCAGACGCTGGCCGCCTGGCAGGCGGAGCTGGCGGAGGCGCTGACGCTGGCCGCGCGCCATCTCTCGCTCTACCAGCTCACCATCGAGCCGCAGACGCCGTTTGCGGACCTCCATGCCCGCGGCCGGCTGGTAATTCCGGATGCCGAGCTGGCGCACGATTTCTACGCCCTGACCGGGGAGATGACGCAGGCCGCCGGCCTGCCGGCCTACGAGGTGTCGAACCACGCCGCGCCGGGCGAGGAATGCCGCCACAACCTGCTCTACTGGCGCTATGGCGAATATGCCGGCATCGGCGCCGGCGCGCACGGACGCTACGTCAGAGATGGCGTGCGCCACGCGACCGCGACCGGGCGGCGGCCCGAGCGCTGGGCGGAGCTGGTCGAGGCGCGCGGCCACGGCATCGATGAATTGACGGCCTTGACCCACGAGGAAACGGCGGACGAGGCGCTGATCATGGGGCTCCGGCTGGCGGAGGGCCTCGACCTTGGCCGCCTCGCGGCCACGAGTGGCCTGGCTCCGGATCGCAGGGCCGTCGATAAGCTGATCGGCGAGGGCCTGCTGGAGCGCTGCGGCGCATCCCGCATCCGGGCCACGGCGGCCGGCCGCATGGTGGTCAACCGCATTGTCCTGCAGCTTGCTTCGGCGCTCGCGCCGGTGCCCGCTGCCGTCAGTTGATGTTCAAAAAGCTGAAAAAGCTGCCGCCTCCAGCGGACGCCGCGGCCGGCGCGGCGCCGCCCTGCAGCGCCGGGGCCGGCTCAATGATGCTGCTGCCAGACTTCTGCACCTCAAGAATGGCCAGCGCCCGCTGCATGGTGCCATCCGGCAGCAGGCGGAAGGCGCCGTCGATGCCGGTGAAGCCGGAGGCGCGCGTCAGCGCGGCGGCAGTGTAGGGTTGGCCGTCGGCGCCCTGCGCCAGGGCGACCGCCACGTTCATCGCGTCATAGCCGAGCGCGGCGATGCGCGGCGGCGGCTGTCCGTAGGACTTGGCGAATTTCTGGCTGAAGTCGTTCCAGCCGCGCGCATCCGTACCGGGATACCATGCCCCGACCAGCATCGGGTCGCGCCCCAGGCTGGGATCGTCCATCCCGCCGGTGCCGATCAGCTTGATGCGCTGCGGATCGATTTTGGCCTGGGTCAACAGGCGCGCAATCATCGCCAGGTTGTCCTGGGCGCCCGGAATAAACAGGGCGTCGACCGGAGCGCCCTGCGCCTCGGCCGCCTGGATGGCGGCGGTGATCTTGCGGACCGGCTCGATGATGGCGTTGGTGGAGGGCGAGTATGTTTCGAGAGCGACGATCTCGATGCCCTCGCCCGGCGCCACCGCCCTGAACCTCGCCTCGATCAGCTTGCCGAAGGCGTCCTGCGGCACGAGCACGGCGAAGCGCTTCTTGCCCTGGCGCGCCGCGTACGACACGACCCGATCCACTTCCGGCCCCGGCTGGAAGCTCAGCAGGTAGACGCCGTGGCCGGCAACCGACCGATCGGTGGAGAAGGCGACGATGGGCACGTTGGCGGGCCGTGCCACCGCAGCGGCGGCCGTGACCGATTTTGCCAACAGCGGACCCAGAATGAGCTGCGCGCCGGACTTGATGGCCTCCTCGGCGGCCGCCCGCGCGCCTTCCGGGGTGCCCTTGTCGTCTTTGACCACGAGCTGCAGGTTAGGGTTGTTGCGCTCAAACAGCGCCAGCTCCGCGGCCTGTTTCAGGCTTTTGCCGATCAGGCCCGGCTGGCCCTTGGCGGACAGTGGTGCCAGCAGCACCACCTTGGTGGCGTTCTTGTCGGCAAGCTGTGGATCGCCGGCGACCGGCAAGGCCCCCGTGCTGGCGCTCGCAGTGGGGCCATTGGCCGAGCAGGCGCCCAGCGCGCCGCACAGCAGCAGACCCGCGGCCGCGCGGGCCGCGTTGGAGAGCAAAAGCCGACGTGACGTGCGCGACATCCACACCTCGTGTCCGCAAATCAATCGCTTAGGTAATCCGTTGGCCCGGCCAGGACCAGCGTAAATATGCAACACGGCCGGATTTCAACGGTCCTTGTGTGCAGGCGCGAGCCAAGTTGCTAAGACGGCATGGGCCGCAATGTAAGATGGAACCCGTGAGCGAAAGGCAGACGCCGCCGGTGGCGCAGCGCGCAGCGGCCGTGGTGGCCGGATTGACGGCGGCTCCGCTGCCGCCCGGCCTGTATCTCGTGGCGACCCCGATCGGCAATCTCGCCGACGTCACCTTGCGCGCGCTGTCGGTGCTGCAGCGCGCCGATCTCATCTGCTGCGAGGACACCCGCCACAGCCGCACGCTGCTCAGCCACTATGGCATTTCGCGTCCCTTGCGCGCCTATCACGAGCACAGTGCGGAGCGCGAGCGGCCGCACCTGCTGGGCGAGCTGGCCTTAGGAAAATCCATCGCTCTCATTAGCGACGCCGGCACGCCGCTGGTGTCCGACCCCGGCTACAAGCTCGTACGCGCCGCGCTCGATGCCGGCCATGCGGTGGTCAGCCTGCCCGGGCCATCCGCCGTGCTCGCGGCCCTCGCCTCAACCGGGCTCCCGACCGACACCTTCGTGTTCGCCGGCTTCCTGCCCGCGCGCGGCGCGGCCCGGCTGGCGCGCGTGCGCGAACTGCAGGCGGTGCCGGCGACGCTAGTGTTCTTCGAATCTCCCGGCCGCCTGTCTGCAAGCCTGCAGGATATCGCGGCGGCGCTTGGCGACCGTGAAGCGGCTGTGGCGCGCGAGCTGACCAAGCTGCACGAGGAGGTGAAGCGCGGCACGCCGGCCGAGCTTGCGCTCTGGGCGCAGGAGTCGGCCCCGAAGGGCGAGGTGGTCATCGTCGTTGGCCCGCCGCGGGCGGAGCCGGCCACCGACGCCGAGATCCTGGCGCAGCTCGAGACGCTGCTCGGCGACACGAGCCTGCGCGATGCCGCCAAGGCGGTTGCCGAGCGGCTTGGTGTGCCCAAAGCGCGCGTCTACGATCTGGGCATCGGCCTGAAACAGCGCCAGCGAAAATGACCGACACCCGAGATCCCTCGCCCGCGCGCGTCGAACGCTACCGGCGCGGCCGGATCGCCGAAATCGTGGCTGCTGCATTTCTTCTTGCCAAGGGCTATCGCATTCTCGCGCGCCGCTGGCGTTCTCCCTATGGCGAGATCGACCTGATTGCGCGGCGCGGCCGGCGGCTGGCTTTCGTCGAGGTCAAGCGCCGCCCCACCCAAGCCGACGCCCAAGCCGCGATCACGCCGCGCCAGTCGCGCCGCTATGCCCGGGCCGCAGAATTCTGGATCAGCCGCCATCCCGCGTTCGCCGAGCATGAGCGGGCGCTGGACATCATCCTCGTCTCGCCCCTCCGGGTTCCGCTGCACATCGAGCATGGGCTGCAGCTGGCCTGGCCCGCCGGACGCGTGGTCGCGCGCTGATTTTGGCCCTTTCATTATCGCGGCAGCGACATCAAGTAACGCGCAGCCCCGCGGACGGCACCTGTAAGAGAGACGGCGGGTCGCGCGAGGCGATTTTCTTAAAGCGATCTGCAGAGGAAATGCCGGTCATGGAATCATCTGTGAAAGTGCTTGGAATCGCGGGGAGCCTGCGCAAAGGCTCCTACAACCGCGCGGCGCTCAGAGCTGCGGCCGGCCTTATGCCGCCTGGATCGGAGCTGGAAATCTTCGATCTCCCTGACCTGCCGGGCTTCAACCAGGACCACGAGAAGTCGCCTCCGGTTCAAGTCACGACGCTCAAGAGCAAGGTGCGCGCGGCCGATGCCATCCTGTTCGTGACGCCGGAGTACAACTATTCCATTCCAGGCGTGCTGAAGAACACCATCGACTGGGTATCGCGTCCCTACGGCGACAACGCATGGGCCGGTAAGCCGGTGGCGGTGATGGGGGCATCGATTGGTGCGCTCGGAAGCGCGCGGGCACAATATCATTTGCGCCAGTGCTTCGTGTTTCTCGACATGCGCGCGGTCAATCTGCCGGAAGTGATGATTGGGCAGGCAGCGCAGAAGTTCGATGCCGCGGGCAATCTGAACGATGACGTCGCAAAGGACCTGATGCGCAAGCTGCTGGCGAACCTTTGCGCGCTGGCCCGCTCCGGGCAATCCGCGTCATAGGTCGCGGCTGGAACGCGACGCGCCCGGTGTCGGTGCGGATGTCGGCGACGGCAGCCGCGCAAGATCCTGTGTCGTCATGTCGAGCACCACTGCGCCGCGCTGGGCCACAAACGTTCCCTGCGGCAGCTCGACGGTGCGCGTCCCCAGGCCGAGCGTGGCGGCAATCGTCACGTGCAGGGAGGCTATCTGCCCGTCCGGGCCGAGGGTGACGGCACCGACCTCGCCGACGTCGGCGCCGTCGGCCGTGAAGACGGTGGCGCCGACAAGCTCGGCGGCTTCATGGGCAGGGTCGTCGCGATCGGGATCCTCGCCCTCGGCCTGCGGAACAGGGTATTTACTGGGCGGCGGCGGGGACTGTGCCTGGACAGGCGCCAGGCACAGGGCGGCGGCCGCGGCCAGCGTCAGGACCCGCGCCAGCGACGCCGCTCCGAGCCCGCGAACCAGCCAGATCATCGCCGCACCCTTTCTTCTGGACCGCCCCCGGCCAACTGGAGGCGACCGCGGCTTAACCCCCGGATCACCGGGGAGGTTCCCGCGCCGTGCCGTTGCGCAGGGCTCGGGCAGCCGAGGAGAGCAGCGTTTGCCGCGTGCCTTTCCGTTCGCGGCACCATCCACAGCCGGACGCCGCGTTCCCTAAATGTTCTTGCGACACGGGCGCCGAGGCCATAAGTTTGGCGTGCTGCAGCGGCGGGGGCACGCATGTACGGCCAGATTTCCACGGTGGCGTTCGTCGGCATCGAGGCGAAGCCGGTCCAGGTGCAGGTGCGCATCAGCGGCGGCGCGCACGTGTTCGCAATCGTGGGCCTGCCGGACAAGGCGGTCGCGGAAAGCCGCGAGCGGGTGCGCAATGCGCTGCACGCGGTCGGTCTCGGCCTCCCCTACAAGCACATCACGGTCAACCTCGCGCCGGCCGATCTGCCGAAGGAAGGCAGCCACTTCGACCTGCCGATTGCGCTCGCCATGATGGTGGCGATGGGCGCCATCGCGCCCGACGCGATCGAAGGATTCGCCGCCATCGGGGAGTTGGCGCTCGACGCCTCGATTCGCGCAGTGCCCGGCGCCTTGCCGGCGGCGATCGGTGCCAACGCCATGGGCAAGGGCCTGATCTGCCCCGCCGCCTGCGGCTCCGAGGCGGCCTGGGCGGACGAGGCCATGGCGGTGCTTGCTCCGCCGCACCTGCTGTCGCTGGTCAATCATTTCGCCGGTCTGCAGACGCTGGCGCGGCCCAAGCCCAACGTGGCGAGGGAGGAGGCGCCGCAGCCCGACCTCGCCGATGTCAAGGGCCAGGAAAGTGCCAAGCGCGTGCTGGAGGTGGCGGCGGCCGGCGGCCACAATCTCCTGATGATCGGGGCGCCGGGGTCGGGCAAATCCATGCTCGCCGCGCGCCTGCCCTCCATCCTGCCGCCGCTGCTGCCGGAGGAAATGCTCGAAGTCTCGATGGTGCACTCGCTGGCCGGCGAGCTGCTCGGCGGGCGGATCGCCACGCGGCGTCCCTTCCGCGCGCCGCATCACTCCGCAAGCATGGCGGCGCTGGTCGGCGGCGGGTCGCGGCCGCGGCCCGGCGAGGTGTCGCTGGCGCACCTCGGCGTGCTGTTCCTCGACGAGCTGCCGGAATTTTTGCCCAACGTGCTCGACGCGCTGCGCCAGCCACTGGAATCGGGGGAGACGGTAATCGCGCGCGCCAATCACCGCATCGCCTATCCCTCGCGCATCCAGCTTGTGGCCGCGATGAACCCGTGCAAGTGCGGCGGCAGCAGGCCGGGGCAGTCGTGCAAGCGCGGCCCGCGCTGCGCGGAAGACTATCAGGCGCGGATCTCGGGACCCCTGCTCGACCGCATCGACCTGCAGATCGAGGTGCCGGCCGTCTCCGCCGCCGACCTCGTGTTGCCCGCGCCAACGGAAGGCAGCGCCGAGGTGCGCAAGCGGGTCAGCGCCGCGCGCGAGCGCCAGCACGCCCGCTTCGCCGCGCTGGGCGCCAGAGGGGTGCGCACCAACGCCGAGTGCTCCGGCGCCCTGCTCGACAGGATCGCTGCGCCGGATGAGGCGGGCATGGCCCTGCTGCGGCGCGCATCCGAAGCGCTGCACCTGTCCGCGCGCGGCTTCCACCGGACGCTGCGCGTCGCGCGCACGCTGGCCGACCTCGACGGTGCCGACGGCGTCGCCCGCGATCATATCGCCGAGGCGCTGAGCTATCGCGGCGAGACCCTGCGCCAGCAGAAGGCGGCCTGAGCCCTTCCCGCTGAGCCGCCGTTTAAGCATACGGGATAGGCGGCCCCGGCAGAGCCGGCGTCTTGCGCGTTTTAGCGATGGCCGACAGTATCGGGCGATGCCGGTGACCCGCGTCCCATGCGCCGGGCCGCCATGTTCGCCAGGGGAGCTCCGATGCCGGATCAGCGCGAAGACGTGAAAATGTACTCCGACTACAAGTCGCCCTACGCCTACCTGGCGTTCGATCCGGGCTTCGCGCTCGAGGAGAAGTTCAACATTCGCATCCGGTGGCGGCCGTTCCAGTTGCGCATCAAGGGCAAGGGGCAGCGCAGCGTCTACTCCGAATACAAGGTGAAGTATTCCTATCTCGATGCGCGCCGCTGGGCCAACATGCGCGGCGGCCTGATCATCAAGGGGCCGCTGAAGATCTACGACACCACGCCGGCGCTGATCGGCGGCCTGTTTGCCGAGAAGCACGGTCTGCTCGTCAAGTACAGCCGGCATGTCTACGACAAATTCTTTCGCCGCGAGCTGGAGGTCGACCAGCCGGACGCCATCGCCGGCGTGATCGCCTCGCTCGGTCTGCCGGAAGCGGAGTTTCGCGACTACCTGGCGGGCGAAGGACTGCGGGAGTACGAGGCGGCGCAAGAAGAATCGACGACCGACAGCATTTTCGGCGTGCCGATCTTCGTATTCCGCAAGGAGCCGTTCTGGGGCCACGATCGCATCGGCCTGCTCGAGCAGCGCCTGACGGAAGCAGGGCTGGCGCGCGGAACAACGGGCGGGCGCCCGGCCGAGAAGGCAGCCCACGCGTGAGCGCAGCCCAAAAGCCGATGCTGACCGGCTATCGCGTGCTGGACATCACCCAGTTCGTGGCCGGTCCCACCTGCACCCGCATCCTGGCGGAACTGGGCGCGGACGTGATCAAGCTCGAGCTGGCGCCCGCCGGCGACCGCTCGCGTATCCAGGGCGTGAAGGCGCTGGGCGACAAGGCCTCCTCGCAGAGCACCTATTTCTTCCAGCACAACCATTCCAAGCGCTCGCTGGCGCTGCAGTGGAAGCATCCGCGCACCACCGAGATCCTCCGCGCCATGATCCCGAAGATGGATGTGGTGGTTGAAAACTTCGCACCCGGCGTGATGGCGCGTGCGGGGCTTGGCTATGAGGATCTGCGTGCGCTGAACCCGGGGCTCGTGATGTGCTCGATCTCGGTCGCCGGCCAGTCCGGCCCGCTGAGCGCGCAGCCCGGCTACGACTACATCGCCGCGGCTTATGCCGGCATCACCGACCAGATCGGCGAGCCGGATCGCGGCCCCGCGCAATTTCCGATCGCGCTCGGCGACGTTTCCACCGGCGTCGCCGCCGCCATGGCCGTCGGCTTCGCCCTGCTGCACCGCGAGCGCACCGGCGAGGGCCAGTACATCGACGCCGCCATCCTCGACACCTATTTCCACATGCACGAGGCCAACGTGCCGCGGGTGGCGCTGCGGGGCGACAAGTTCAAGTTCAGGCGCACCGGCTCGCAGCACCCCGACGGCGGGCCGACCGGCCTGTTCCGCTGCAGCGATGGCAGCTACATCAACATCACCGCGCTTTCCCACCAGTGGGGGCAGCTTACGGCGGCTCTCGGCAAACCCGAGCTGGTCAACGACCCGCGCTTCAAGGACGCGCGTGCGCGGCGCGACAACAACGTGCTGATCAAGGACCTGATCGAAGACTGGCTGCGCGGCTTTCCCGACCGCGCGACGGCCCAGCGCGTGCTGGAGGAGCATCGGGTGCCGTGCGCGCCGGTCCTCACCTTGAACGAGGCGGTCGCGCACGAGCACCTGCGCACCCGCGGTACGGTGCGCCACGTGTCGGACCCCGGTATCGGCGCTTTCGCCATCCCCGGCCCGCCGGTGAAATTCTCCCGCTGGCCTGAGCGCACGGTGCTTTCCGCCGACCGGCTGGGAGAGCACAACGAGGAGGTGCTGAAGGAACTGGCCGGCCTGTCGGATGCCGAGATCGCCGGCCTTTATGAGGAAAAGGTGCTGGTGCGCGATCCCGCGATGGCCCGGCGGAAGGCGTAGCGCTGCGCGGCAGGCGCAGCCCTGGGTTGCCTTGCGCAGGGCGCACCCCGGCGTAAGATGTCGCTGCTACGCGAGCACCACGCCAGACGCCGAGGACATCCATGCGCAACACATTCGAGGTTCGCCCCATCGCCGGCAATATCGGCGCCGAAATCCTGGGGGTCGATCTCAACCGGGATATGGACGACGAGGGCACCATTGCCGCCATCCGGCGCACGTGGCTCGACCATTGCGTGGTGTTCTTCCGCGACCAGGAGTTGCCGCCCGGAAACTTCCTCAAGTTTGCCAAGCGCTTCGGCAACGTCGTCGAATATCCCTTCATCAAGGGGCTGGAGGATTTCCCCGAAATCATCCCGGTGGTGAAGCTCGAGCACGAGAAGACCAACTTCGGCGGTATCTGGCACTCCGACACCGCCTACCTGGACATCCCGCCGATGGCGACGATGCTGATCGCGCGCGAGACGCCGCCGTTCGGCGGCGACACCATGTTCGCCAACATGTACCTGGCCTATGACACGCTGTCGGACGGCATGAAGAAGCTTCTGGACGGCCTGATCGGCATCAACAGCTCGGCCAAGGCCGACGTGACGAAGACGCGCGAGGACCGCGTGCGCGACAGCAAGCGCGCCGACGCCCGGACGGAATATGTCGGCGAGCACCCGATCGTGCGTACGCACCCTGAGACCGGCCGCAAGGCGCTCTACGTCAACACCGCCCACACCCAGCGCATCAAGGGCATGACGGACGAAGAGAGTGCGCCGATCCTCAACTTTCTTTTCCAGCACCAGATCAAGCCGGAGTTCACCTGCCGCTTCAGCTGGCGGCCGGGGTCGATTGCGTTCTGGGACAACCGCTGCGCGCTGCACAACCCCGTCAACGACTATCACGGCTACAAGCGGCTCATGCACCGCGTGACGCTGGCGGGCGAGAAGCCCAACTGACGTGGCGGCGTCGGGGCGCGCCGCACTCAGCCGCCGAGATAGAGCCGCTTGACGTCCGGATCGAACAGCAGCGCCTGGCCCGTGCCCTCGTAGCGGTTGCGCCCCAGCTCCAGCACATAGCCGCGGTCGGCCACCGCCAGCGCCTTGGCCGCGTTCTGCTCCACCACCAGCATGGTGTATCCGGAGCTTTTCATTTCGGTCAACTTTTCAAAGATCAGCGATACGAACTTTGGCGACAGCCCGAGCGAAGGCTCGTCCAGCAGAATGAGCTTGGGCGAGGTCATCAGCGCGCGCGCGATCGCCACCATCTGCTGCTCGCCGCCGGACATGGTGCCGGCCTTCTGCCGGCCGCGCTGGGCGAGGATGGGAAACATCGTCTGCACCCGCTCCAGCGCCTCGCGCAGACGCGCGGAATCGCGCAGCGTGAAGGCGCCCATCTCCAGGTTCTCGGTCACCGTCATCTGTGGGAACACGATGCGGCCCTGCGGCACGTAGGCAAGCCCCAGGCGCAGGACCTGGTCGGCGCGCAGGCCGGTGATGTCGTGGCCGTCGAACAGCACGCGCCCGGCGCGCGGGTGCAGCAGCCCGACGATGGTCTTGAACACGGTGGACTTGCCGGCGCCGTTGGGGCCGATGATGCTGACCATCTCGCCGCGCTGCACGCTGAGGCTGACACCGTGCAGGATTTCCATCTGGCCGTAGCCGGCGGAGACGCCCTCCACGCGCAAGAGCTCCTGCGCGCCGCCGTTGCCGGCCGCTGCGCGCGCGGATGTGGCGGTACTGGTTTCGCTATCGTCCAAAATAGGCCTCTATGACGCGCTCGTTGCCCTGGATGAGCGATGGCGGCCCCTCGGCGATCTTCTCGCCATAGTCGAGCACAAAGATCGTTTCGCACAAGCCCATCACGACCTTCATGTCATGCTCGACGATCAGGATGGTCTTGCCCTGGTCGCGCAGCCTGGTGAGCACGTCCAGCAGCTCGTTGAGCAGCGTGCGGTTGACGCCGGCGGCCGGCTCGTCGAGCAGGATCAGCTCCGGGTCGGTCATCAGCACACGAATGAATTCGAGCAGCTTCTGCTGGCCGTACGACAGGTTGCCGGCGAATTCATCGCGGAGCCGGTCGAGCTTGACGAAGGCCAGCAGCTCGTCGGCGCGCTCGTGGGCGGCGTCGAAGGCTGTCCCGGTAACGGCCAGCAGGTTCTCGAACGCCGTGAGCTGGGGAAACACGCGCGTAACCTGGAAGGTGCGGCTGATGCCGCGCCGGGCGATGCGATGCGGCTTGAGGCCGTCGATGCGCCGGCCTTTGAAGAGGATCTGGCCGCCGTGCAGGCGCTCCAGCCCGGTGATGCAGTTGAACAGCGTGGTCTTGCCCGAGCCATTCGGCCCGATCAGGCCGCTGATCTTGCCGGCCGCAACCGACAGCGAGCAGCCGTTGAGGGCGGTCACACCGCCGAATCGCTTGGTGGCGTTCCTGATCTCGAGGATGGCGGTGTCCGGCATGTCAGACGGTCCGCGGCAGCCGGAAGTACTGGCGGGCGACGCCCAGTATGCCCCTCGGCATAAGCAGCACCACGCCGATGATCAGGGCGCCGAAGATCGCCTGGTGCACAAACAGGAAGCGCGCCCACACCAGCTCCTGCATGATCGACAGCAGCGTAGCGCCGATGACGGGGCCGAGCACGGTGCCCGCGCCGCCGAACAGGCACATGATGATCATGGTGATGGTGGTGATGAGCGGAAACACGCCCATCGGCTCAATGTGGCTGGCGTACCAGGCGTAGAAGCCGCCGACGATGCCGGGGAAAGCGGCCGAGATCAGGAACGCGTAGAGCTTCATGCGCGCCGTGTCGATGCCCATGGTTTCCGCGGCGATTTCATCCTCGCGGATCGAGATCAGGCGCAGGCCGAAGCGGGAGTTGATGATCAGGTAGGTGGTCACGACGACGGCGAGGGCGGTGGCGCCCATGGCGTAGTAGACCGGCACGGTGGCGTTGATGGGCGGCAGCGAAATGCCGGAACCGCCGCCCGTGAGGCCCTCGAAGTAGGACACGAGCGCGCGCACCACCTCGTTGAGGCCGAGCATGGCAATGGCGAAATAGGGCCCCTTCAGCCGCAGGCAGGGATAGCCGATGAGAAGTGCCAGCAGCGCGGCGGGGCCGCAGCCGGCCAGTCCCGCCGGCAGCCAGTGCCATCCCGCCTTGGTGATCAGCAGGGCGGAGGTGTAGGCGCCGACGCCGAAGAAGGCGACGTGGCCGAAGGAGACGTAGCCGGTGAGCCCGGAGATGATGTTCCAGCTTCCCGCCAGGGCGATCCACATGAACACCTGGATCGTGAAGCTGACGTGGTAGCCGGAGGAGAACATCGGCAGCACGGCGAGAGCCGCCATCAAGATGCCCGTGGGCAGAACGACCTTTGCGAGCGACGGCATCAGGTGCGCCCTCCCAGAAGGCCCTGCGGGCGCAGCAGCAACAGCGCCACCAGCAGCACGTAGGACACCACCTCGGTGAGCTGGGCGGTGAGGAACAGCGAGGAGAGTCCCTCGATCACGCCCAGCAGCAGACCGCCGAAGAAGGCGCCAGGATAGTTGCCGGCGCCGCCCAGCACGATCACCAGGAATGACTTGAACACGTACACCTGGCCCATCTCCGGATAGACGGCGAACATCACCGACACCAGGCTGCCGCCGGCGCCGGCCAGCGCCGCGCCCAGCCCGAAGGTGATGAGGTCGATGCGGCGCACGTTGATGCCGCACACCTCGGCCACCTCGCGGTTCTGCGAGGTGGCGCGGATGGCCTTGCCGATCTTGGTGCGGTGCAGGAACAGGAAGGCGATCGCCGTGATTGCCAGCGCCAGCGCGAAGGCGATCGAACGCGGCTTGGAAATGGCGATATTCTTCACAATGAAGGAGCCGGTGAGGAATTCGACGGAGCGGTAGTCGGAGGTCCAGGCCAGCATGGCCAGGTTGGCGAGCAGGATCGAGATGCCGAAGGTGAGCAGCAGGGAGGAGAGCTCCGGCGCATTCACAACGCGGAACACGAACAGCCGCTGGATCAGCGCGCCGACGACGAACAGCACCGGCACCGAAATCAGGATCGACAGGAACGGGTTGAGGCCGGCCAGCGCAAACAGCCAGTAGGTCACGTAGGCGCCGAGCATCAGGAACGTGCCGTGCGCGATGTTGATGACCCGCATCACGCCGAACACGAGGGACAGGCCGAGCGCGACCAGGGCGTAAAGACCCCCCACCAGCAGGCCCGAGACGACGACCTGCAGCACCATGGTTCCGGTAATGTGCACCATCAGGGGGACTCCGCGGATGCGGGTGCAAAAAGGGGTCTTCCGGCCGGAAGACCCCTTCGGCTTATCGCCAGCGCATCAACGGCTGTTCCACGGCGGCGTCGGGAACTTCGGCTTGCCGTCGGCCAGGTTGTCCGGCCAGACGGTGACCTTCTTGCCGTTCTGCCACTGGTGCACGACCATCTTGTGCGCGGTCTGGAACCCGCGCGCGTCGACCGCGTAGTCGCCGAACGCGGTGGTCGTCTTCAGATTGAGCAGCACCTCGCGCAGCTTGTCGGAGTCGAGCGAATTTGCCTTGCGGATGGCCTCGGCAAACACCTGGCAGGACCCGTAGGCGGCGGCCGCGTGATACGAGGGTTCGTGCTTCCACATGGCACGGTAGCTGGCAAGGAACTCCTTGGCGCCCGGATACGGCAGGTGGTCCTCCCACTGGCTCGAGCCGTACACGTACTCGGCGGTCTTATCGAGCAGCTTGTAGAACTCCGGCAGGTCGCCGCCGACGGTCACGCCGTACATCTTCGGATTGACGTCGAGCTCCTTCATCTGCCGGGTGATGGCGACGGAGTCATCGAAGTAGGAGCCGGCAGCAATCACGTCCGGGTTGAGCGACTTGATCTTGATGAGGATCGGCGTGAAGTCGGTGGTGCCTTTCGGATACGCCTCGTGAAACACCACCTGCATGCCGTGCTTCTTGGCGAGGTCGATGGTGCCGTTTGCGGCCGCCTTGGAGAACAGCGTGTCCTCGTTGAGAACCGCAACGGTCTTGAGGCCGTTCTTGGCGGCGATCTCGATCATGCCCTCGAGATAGACCTCGGCGGGCGAAATAGTCATGAACAGGTACTTGTAGCCGCGTTCCCAGATCGAGGTGGTGGCGGCCAGCGACGCCACCATCAGCTTCTTGTACTTCTCGCTGACGGTGGAGGCAGCGTTGGTGACCGGGCTGGAGTAGGGGCCCATCACCAGCTCGACCTTGTCTTCGGTGATCAGCTTCTCGTAGAGCTTGATGGCGGTCGGCGGCTCGGACTTGTCGTCATAGACGACGAATTTGACTTTGCGGCCGAGCAGGCCGCCCTTGTCGTTGATTTCCTTCTCGCACAGGAGATAGCCCTCCTGCGTGTAGGTGCCGGGTTTGGCGTAGGTTCCGGTGAGCGAGATCGAGGCGCCGATGCGGATGTCTTCGGCCCTTGCAGACGTGGCGGCGAGTGCAAACGCGGCCGTCAGCAATATCGGTGCAATGCGCACAATCGGTAGCATGGCGCTTTATTCCTCCCTGAGCCCGCGGGTTGGAGTGGAATTTATTTCGTCCCGCACCCAAGGATACCAGCACCCCGACCCGGCGGGTGTCAACGGCCGGCGCAAAACTCGGCGTACACAGCCAAGGAGCATGGGCCGCACGCTGCGCCGCAGCGTGCCGCGTTAGCCGCCGGCGATCTGCGGCAGGATGTGGACCTCGCTGTCTGGGCCTATCTGCTGGAACAGCGCGTCCTGATAGATCTGCCCGTCGATGGCTACGGCCGAGCCCTGCTCCAGGTGGGGGAGCAGCCCCGGAAATTTCTCCCCCAGTCGCGTGAAGAGCTGGCGCACGCTGGCCGCCTCGACGTCGAGCTCGGCGACGCCGCCGGTGAACTGGCGCAGATTGCCGATCAGCGTGACATGGGCCATGACAACAGTCCTTGCCCTCCCCCGCGGGCCGGGAGAGGGACAGAGCAAGCGGCGCGCCGCGTCTCAGAGCCTGGCCGTGCCCTTGGCGCGCGCCTCGTCCAGCGCCTTGAGCACCTTGGGTGGCGACATCGGCAGGTCGGTGAAGCGCACGCCGGTGGCCGCGGCGACCGCGTTGGCCAGCGCCGCCATCGGCGGGCAGATCGGCGTCTCGCCGACGCCACGCACGCCGTAGGGATGGCGCGGGTTCGGCACCTCGACGATGACGGTGTCGATCATCGGCAGGTCGGAGGCGACCGGCACGCGGTAGTCGAGGAAGCCGGGGTTCTGCAGCTTGCCGTCGGCCCCGTAGATGTACTCCTCGTTGAGGGCCCAGCCGATACCCTGCGCCACGCCGCCCTGGTACTGGCCTTCGACGTAGCTCGGGTGAATGGCGCGGCCCGCATCCTGGATGGCGGTGTAGCGCACCACTGTCACCTTGCCGGTCTCGGGATCGACCTCGACGTCGGCGATGTGGGTAGCAAAGCTCGGCGCGGCGCCGTGCGCGTTGATGCGCGCATAGCCGGCGATCGGGCCGCCGGTCTTGCCGGCGATGCCGGCGATCTCCTTCAGCGACATCGGCGCGTGCTTGCCGGCGTTCGGACCGGCGGGGCGCACCGCGCCGTCCTTGTACTCGACCGCATCCTCCGGCAGCTCCCACAGCTTGGCGGCGCGCTTGCAGGCCTCCTTCATGACCTCGCGTGCGGCTTCCACCGTGGCCATGCCGCTGGAGAAGGTGGCGCGGCTGCCGCCGGTGAGGAAGTTGTAGCCCAGCTGGCCGGTGTCGCCGATCTGCACCCGGATCTTGTCCATCGGGATGGACAGCTCCTCCGCGGCCATCATGCACAGGGATGCGCGCAGGCCGCCGATGTCGGGCGTGCCGGCGGTCAGCGACAGCGTGCCGTCCTCGTTGAGCGACAGGGAGACGGATGTCTCGCCGCCGATGTTGAACCAGAAGCCGCAGGCGAGGCCGCGCCCCTGGTTCTTGCCGAGCGGCGTGCGCCAGTGCGCGTGCGATTTCGCCGCTTCCAGCGTCTCGACCAGGCCGATCGGGCCGAACTTGGGGCCGTAGGCGGCCTTGGTGCCCTGCTTTGCCGCGTTCTTCAGGCGGAACTCGATCGGGTCCATGCCGAGCTTGCCGGCGAGCTCATCGAGGGCGCTCTCGACCGCGAACTCGGAGATCGGTCCGCCGGGGGCGCGGTAAGCGGCGACCTTCGGCCGGTTGGTGACGACGTCGTAACCGACGACCTTCACATTCTCCAGATCGTAAGGCGCATAGGCGCACATGGCGCCGGGCTGCACCGGCGAGCCGGCGAAGGCGCCGGCCTGGTATTTCAGCTCGGCCTCGGCGGCGACGATGCGTCCGTCCTTACGGGCGCCGATCTTGACGCGCACGTGCGCGCCCGAGGTGGGGCCGGAGGCGCGGAACACCTCCTCGCGTGTCATCACCATCTTGACTGGCCGGCGCGATTTCTTCGCCAGCGCCAGCGCCAGCGGCTCGAGGTAGACGACGGTCTTGCCGCCAAAGCCGCCGCCGATCTCGGAGGAGGTGACGCGGATCTTGCCGACATCCCAGCCGAGCAGCCGGGCGCAATGCGCGCGCACAATCCAGTGGCCCTGCGTCGTCACCCACACGTCGGCTTGGCCATCCTCGGAGACGGAGGCCACGCAGGCGTGCGGCTCGATGTAGCCCTGGTGCACCGGCTTGGTGGTGAAGGCGCGCTCGACGATGACGTCGGCCTGCTTGAAGCCGGCCTCGACGTCGCCGGCGCCGAACTCGATGCGCTTGGCCACGTTGGAGGGCGTCTTGGGCGCCGGCTCCACGCCGGCAGTGATCATGTCTTCATGCAGCAGCGGCGCCCCCGGCTGCATGGCTTCCACCACGTCGATGACGTGCGGCAGCACCTCGTAGTCAACCTTGATCAGCTTCAGTGCTTGCTTGGCGATGGCGGCGCTGGTTGCGGCCACCGCGGCCACCGCGTGGCCCTCGTAGAGCGCCTTCTCGCGCGCCATCACGTTGCGCACGACATCGCGGTAGTTGATCATCATCTCGCCCGCCGGGATGAACTCGGAGGGCTGGTCCTGGAAATCCTCGCGCGTGACGACCGCCTTCACGCCCGGCAGCTTCTCCGCCGCCGAGGTGTCGATCGCGCGGATGCGCGCATGCGGATGGGGGCTGCGCAGCACCTTGCCGACGAGCTGGCCCTGCATGGCCATGTCGGCGCCGAAGCGGGCGCGGCCGGTGACCTTGTCCACACCGTCAGGGCGCACGGGGCGGGTGCCGACCCATGTGAACTCCGAGCCCGGGGCGTCTTTCACCTTCTCCTGCATGGTCAGGCTCCTCTCATCTCGGCGGCGGCGTCGAGCACCGCGCGCACGATCTTGTCATATCCCGTGCAGCGGCAGAGATTGCCGGCCAGCCAGTAGCGCACTTCCGTTTCGGTGGGGTTGGCGTTCTTTTCCAGGAGCGCCTTGGAGGCGACCAGGAACCCCGGTGTGCAGACGCCGCATTGAAGCGCGGCGTGCTCAAGGAACTTGCGCTGCAGGGGGTGCAGCTCCTCGCCCTGCGCCATGCCCTCGATGGTGCCGATCGCCTTGCCGTTGGCCTCCACGCCCAGCATCAGGCAGGAGCACACCAGGCGGCCGTCGACGGTGACGCTGCAGGCGCCGCAGTCGCCGGTGGAGCAGCCCTCCTTGGTGCCGGTGAGACCGAGCTGATCGCGCAGCACGTCGAGCAGCGTCTCCTCGGTCTCGCAGAGAAATTCGACGGCGTCGCCATTGACGGTCGCCGCCACGTGATGTTTGGCCATCAGCTCTTCCTTGCCCGTTCGAGTGCGATCTGGGCGGCGCGGCGCGCGAGCACGCCGGCCACCTTGGTGCGGTATTCGATCGTGCCGCGCTTGTCGTCGATCGGCTTGCAGGCGGCGCGCACCGCCGCATCGAGCCTGGCGAGCGCGGCGTCGTCGAGTTTGGTTCCGATCAGGGCCTTGGCGGCCTCCGCCACCAGCAGCGGGCGCGCCGCGACCGCACCGAGGCCGACGCGCGCTGCGGTGCAGGTTCCGCCGGCGTCGAGCGTTAGGCTCACGCCGCAGCCGGCGACGGCGATGTCCATCTCGGTGCGGGGAATGAAGCGCAGGTAGGCGTCGGCCGAGCGCGGCGCTTTTTTCGGCAGCAGGAACGAGGCGATGATCTCGCCTTTTTCCAGCGCCAGCTTGCGCGGACCGATCATCACGTCCTCGACGGGCAGCTCGCGGCGGCCCTTCGGCCCGACGATGGAGGCCTTGGCACCGGCCGCGATCAGGGCCGGCACGCTGTCGGCGGCGGGCGAGCCGTTGCACAGGTTGCCGCCCATGGTGGCGCGGCCCTGCACCTGGGTGGAGCCGATCAGGTTGGCGGCCTCGATTACGCCCGGCCAGGCGCGCTTGAGGGCGGCGTGCTCCTTGAGCTCGGCCCCGGTGACGGCGGCGCCAACGCGAAAGCCGCCCGCTTCCTCGCGCACCTCGCGCAGCTCAGCGATGCCCTTGATGTCCACGAGCAGCGCCGGTTCGACAACATCGGTGCGCATCTGCACCAGAAGGTCGGTGCCTCCGGCCAGCACGCGCGCCTCGCCACGGGCATTCGCGAGCAGGGCCACAGCCTGGTCGAGCGACGTCGGAGCCTCATACTGCATCGGGGATACTCATGTGATTGTCCGCGGCACAATGGCCAGCATGGTCGGGAGCACAAGCATGGCACATGAAATCCCTTGTCGCCAACCCGCTGCGCGCAACCGGCATCGGGGGCGTGAACGGCATGGGGACTACGGAGTGCACGGCGGAGTTATCATGAAATCCCGGTGCGGCATGGAACCGCGCCATCACAGACGTATGAACCAGGCAGGAACACGTTTGCCACCATGGCGGTCACATGATGTGATCGCCATGGCGTAGATAGGGAACATGGCCGGGAGAGATCAATGCCGAAAGGGTACTGGATTGCGCACGTGCAGGTCACCGACCCGGAGCGCTACAAGGATTATACGGCGGCCAATGCCGCACCAATCCGCGCCTACGGCGGGCGCTTCATCGTGCGCGGGGGCAGCTCGCAGGTGCGCGCAGGCGCGCTCAAGGAGCGGCACGTCGTGGTCGAGTTCCCCGACTATGCCGCGGCGAAGGCCTGCTATGACTCGGCGGAATACCAGGCGGCGGCCAAGATCCGCGACACGGCCGGGAAGGTCGATCTGGTGGTGATCGAGGGTTACGAGGGCTGAGGGCCGGGCGCCGACCTCGGCAGACTGCAGCGGGCCGTTGGGTCAGCGGAAAGGCTTCGCTGCCGGAAGCGCCGGCGCAGGGCTCTTTTTTATATGAGGATAGTTAACCAAGCGCCTGGTGTTTCACGTGAAACGGGCCCAGGGAAGCAAGCCCCGAATCTGGCGGCCTGGCGGGCTTTAGGTCGGCCTGGACCGGGGGAGGGCTAGATCCGGCCCGCGGCGGCCGCGGCCGCCCGCAGCGTGTTTTGCAAGAGGGAGGCGATGGTCATCGGGCCAACCCCGCCGGGTACCGGGGTGATCGCCCGGGCCACATCTACCGCCTCCGCGAACGCGACATCTCCCACCAGCCGCGTCTTGCCATCCGTAGTGCCGACGCGCTGGATGCCGACGTCGATGACAATCGACCCCGGCCTCACCCAGCTTCCCCTCACGAGCTGCGCGTGCCCGACCGCGGCCACCAGCACGTCGGCCTCGCGGCTCAGCGCCGGCAGATCGCGGGTGCGGGAGTGGGCAACCGACACGGTGCAGTTTTCGTTCAGCAGAAGCTGCGCCATCGGCTTCCCGACGATATTCGAGCGGCCAATCACCACCGCCCGCGCACCGGCCAGGTCGGCCTGCACCGATTTGATCAGGAGGAGGCATCCCGCCGGCGTGCAGGGCACTATCGACGGGTAGCCGCCGGCGAGCCGGCCGGCGTTGAGCGGATGAAAGCCGTCGACGTCCTTGGCCGGGTCGACCGCCTCGATCACCGCGCGCGCGTCGATGTGGTTGGGCAGGGGCAGTTGCACCAGAATGCCATGCACGTCGCGCCGCCGGTTCAGCTCGCCGATCAGCGCCAGCAGCTCGGCCTCCGCGACGTTCGCGCTCAGCTTGTGGTCGAACGAGGCCATGCCCGCGGCCCGCGTCGCTGCCAGCTTGTTGCGGACGTAGATCTGGCTCGCCGGGTCGTCCCCGACCAGCACCACCGCCAGCCCCGGCGTGACGCCGCGCTCGGATTTCAACCGCGCGACCCTGGTGGCGATCCCGGCGCGCAGCGCCTGCGCGGCCGCCTTGCCGTCAATGATCAGCGCGCCGGCCATCGCCTGCTGCCCGTTCATGACGCCGCGGCGAGGCGCGCCTTCACCAGCGCCTGCAGCTCGCGCGGGTCTCCCGCAATCTCCACCGTCTTGGTGCGCGCCTTGTCGCCGGCCGCGACGCTGACCCGCCCCTTGGCGATGCCCAGCCATCGCGCCAGCACCTCCTCCACCGCGCGGTTGGCCTCGCCCTTCTCCGCGACCGCGCGCACGCGCACCTTCAGCGCCGCGCCCTGCGGCGTCTCGGTGATGCCCTCGACGCGATCGGTTGCCGCTTTTGGCGTGACCCGCGTGATGATCCTGAGGCCCGTCTTGCTCTGCAGCCAGATCTCACCGCCGGCTGTCATCATATGAAAAGCTTCGCCAGGTTCGTCAGCACGACCGACTGCACGAACGCGCACGCCAGGATCAGGACCACCGGCGAAATGTCGATCCCACCCAGATCCGGCAGCATGCGGCGAATCGGGCGCAGCAGCGGCTCTGTCAGCGCGTTCAGTGCCTGCCAGAGCGAGCGTACGAAATTGTTGTAGGGATTGATGACGTTGAACGCGATCAGCCAGCTCATCACCGCGCCGGCGATGATGATATAGATGTAGAGTGTAATCAAAGAGCTGATGAAGTTGAGCAGTTCAAGCATGGCGGATCCCTGGCGGCGCGTTGTGTGGGTTTAAAGGCCGCCGCCCTATCCGACAAGAGGCGCCGGCCTTCCCTCCCAGGAGCCTCGGGCCGGAAGGCCGTGCCCGGCGGTTTCTTCTCCACAGCCGCGGCGCAGACCATGTGCAGCTTGGGTCATCCGCCGGGCTCGCGTCGCCGCCGCCCTTTGCTTGACAAGGCGAAGCCCCGGCAACTAAATGGCCGCGACCTCGGGGCCGTAGCTCAGATGGGAGAGCGCTGCAATCGCACTGCAGAGGTCAGGGGTTCGATTCCCCTCGGCTCCACCAATTAATTCAAGCCTTTACCTGCTTTCCCCAAAATTCGCGAAATCGGCCGCCCGCGCCCTGCTCACCGCAGCGCCGCCGGCAGCCACAGCGCAAGCTGGGGCATGGCGAGAAGCAGGCCCAGCCCGATGAGCTGGAGAACCATGAACTGCATCATGCCCGCGTAAATGTCCGACAGCTTCCAATCGGGCACCACGCCTTTCAGGAAGTAGGCTGACAGCGCAACCGGCGGCGACAGCCATGCGGTCTGCAGGCAAACCGCCACGAGCGTGCAGAACCAGATCAGGTCGATGCCAAGCTTGTGGACGAGCGGAAGGAGGATTGGAACCACGATCAGAACGATGGGCACCCACTCCAGCGGCCAGCCCAGCACGAAGATCACCGCCAGGATCAGGATCAGCATCACCATCGGCGAGAACGGAAGATTGAGCAGCCCTTCCGCGATCATGTTGGCCGAGCCGAGCCGGGAGAAGACCGCGCCAAAGTAGTTCGACGCCGCAACGAGCAGGAGGATCATGCACGAGACCTCCAGCGTCGCGTAGACCGACCGCTTCAGCTTGTCCCAGCTCATCGTGCGCGACACCAGGGTCATCAGGAACACGACCAGCGCCCCGCAGGCGCCCGCGTCGGTCGGGGTCGCGATGCCCGCAAGGATAACCCCGAGGGTCGCCAGAATAACAATGACGACGGGCATCACGCCGAGCATGAGCTCCTTGGCCACGGCGAGCACTGACCCGAGGCGCTCGTCTTCGGGCAAGGGCGGCCCGACGGAAGGGTCCAGGTAGCTGCGCACCACGCAGTAGAAAATGTAGAGAGCGGCGAGCACGAACCCCGGCAGCACGGCGGCTGCGAACAGGTCGGTGGTCGGCACGCCGACCACCGGGCCCATCACGATCAGCATCACGGAGGGCGGGATCAGGATGCCGAGGGTCCCGCCGGCCGTAATGGCGCCCGCGGAAATTCGGATGTTGTAGCCGCTCCTTTTCATGGTGGGCCCCGCCATCACGCCGAGCAGGGTCACCGAGGAGCCGACGATGCCGGTGGCTGCGGCGAAAATGGTCGCCGTAATGAGCACGGCGATGTAGAGCGACCCACGCACGCCCGCAAGCAGTTGCTGGATTCCTCTGAATAATCGCTCCATCAGCCCCGACTGTTCGAGCAGATAGCCCATGAACAGGAAGAAGGGCACCGAAGCGAGCGATGTTTCCTTCATGACCGAGAAGAATTGAATTGTCATGAGGTAGAGTGCGATCGGGCCGAGCGCCAGGTAGCCCACTCCCAGCGCAATCCCGATCAGCGTGAAAGCGATCGGAAAGCCGGCGAAGATGGCGATGAACAGGATCGCCAGCGAAACGATACCGAGCCACTCCTCAGACATCGCCTTTCTCCACCCCGGGCGCGAGCGTTGGGCGGGCGATCCACTCTCCGGCCCGGAACGCATGAATTGAGCGCAGCAGCTCGGCGATTCCCTGCAGCAGCAGCAGCACGCAGGTGACCGGCATGACAAACTTCAGCGGATAAATCACCGGCATCCACGGGCTCGAGACGACCCGTTCACCGCGCAGATACGAAACCCAGAAGTAGTCCCAGGTGACGGCGAGGAGGGCGATCAGAGGCGGAAAAAAGAAGATCACGTAGCAGATGATATCGACGAGGCCCTGCCAGCGCACAGGCCATTGCGCGTAAAGGCTGTCGGTGCGGATGTGCCCGGCGCGCATGAGCGTATAGGCCGAGCCCAGCATGAAAAAGCTGCCATAGAGCATGTAGGTCATGTCGTACGCCCAGATGGTGGGCGCGTTGAAGAAGTAGCGCGCCACCACCTCCCAGGCGAGGCTGAGCACCATCGGGACGATCAGCCAGGCTACGATCCGGCCGGACCACAGGCTGATGCCGTCAAAGAAGCTCACCGCGCGCAACAGCGCGGGCGAAGCCTGCGTGGTCATTGCATCCCCCTAGGATTTCCCCGGACCTTATAGGGGCGGGCGGCCGCCCGCCCCCGTTGCTCTATTTCTTGAGCGCGGAATTTCCGAGCTCGGAATAGAGGTCGATGATCTTGGTCCAGTACGGCACGACTGTCTTTGCGAACTTGCGCTGGCTGTCCAGCACCTCTTTGAAAAAGGCGTCCTTCGCCGCGTAGCGATCGAGCACGACATTGGTCGCGCGCACGAACTCGGGGAAGAAGTCCTTCGGTGTGTCCAGCACCTGCACGCCGTATTTCTCGCGCAGCTCGATGATCGCCTCGGCGTTGCGATACACGTTGAAGGAGTAGGTCTCCATCATCGAGGCCATGGCAGCGCCGCGCATGATCTCCTGCACGTCGGCGGGCTGCTTGTTCCACCAGGTCTTGTTGAACAGCACTTCGCCGACGTCGGTCGACTGATGCAGACCCTGCAGGTAGTAGTATTTCCAGACCGTCTGCAGGCCGAGGTTGCGGTCGTCCGCCGGTCCGATCCATTCGGCTGCATCGATGGTGCCGCGCTGGGCGGCGGGCACGATTTCGCCGCCGGGCAGCGCGACCGCCGCGATTCCCATCTCCTTGAAGATCTCACCCGTGATGCCCGGCGGTGCGCGGTACTTGAGGGTCTTGAAGTCCGCGACGTCCTTGATCGGCCGCTTGAACCAGCCGAGCGGATCGGGCCCCATCGGCTGCAGCAACAGCGGCTGGACGTTGACCTTCAGGATGTCTGAATAGAAGCGCTCGTAGAGCTTCATGCCGCCGCCTTCGAGCAGCCAGGCCATGTGCGAGATCTGATCGAGACCCGCGCCGGAACCCGCCATTGGATTGGAGAAGATGCCGGCGGCGGGATGTTTGCCGGACCAATAGTGGGTCCACGCATATCCGGCCTCGACGATACCCTTGTCCACCGCGTCAAGGATCTCGAAGGCCGGCACGATGGCTCCGTCAGGGAGTACCTCGATTTTGACGCGGCCGTTCGACATTTTGTCGACCCGTTCGGCGTAGCGTTTCAGCAGCTCGAAATAGATGCTGGCGGACGGCACGGCCGTCTGCATCCGCACCTTCTGCTGCGCGAGCGCTACCGAGGCTGGCGTGATCAGCGCCAGCGCCAGCAGTGCGGCCATCAGATTTCTCAGCTTCATTCGCTTCCTCCCATATTCATTGTGGAGCACCGATTTTGTGCCCGGGTGATCCATGGGCAGCTTCACATGTTTCCCTGGGGGCGACAACTTGAGCCGCAGGAACGGGAGCCTTGCGCAAGGCATTGCCAATTTTGGCTTTGACAGTGCCGGCGGGGGGCTGACAATCAGCGTTGGCCGTTGCTTTGGGCCTGCCTCCTCCCTCGGGATGAGGCGCGAGCTTCTTGCCTGCTACGCCGTTGGCATCGGTGTATACCGCATACCAAGGGTAGGGGAGGCGGATGGTGCGCCATCGCCGCCAGCCCAGGCGGGGCTGGCGCCTGACAGGGGACCGCTAGGCGAACCGGCGCTCCATCTCGCGGCGCGCCCTGAGTGTCTCGTCGCCGTCCGCCAGCTCCACGTCGGACCAGCTCAGCGTCGATCCTTCCGCGACGCCGCGTTTGATGCGGATTCCGTGGGCGAGCCCGATCGGAAGCGCTCCAGCCCGCAGGCTGTCGTCGGCCCGCATCGCGCGGCCCCACACCATGAAGCCGCCCTCGCCGTCCAGAACTTCGCCCGGGCGCAGATCGCGCTTGGCGGTGGCGACCACGTCGGCGCGGAAGGCGTTCGCCTGACCGGTCGGCTCGCCGCGCAGCGCCGCCGACAGGATCGAGACGTTCAACTCCAGCCCGATCAGGTGGTAGGGCTTGAACATCGCCGCATAGCGGCCGCTGCTGTCCGTCTTCAGCCCATACTGGCGAAAACAATCCGCGGCATAGTCGTTGGGAGCCTCGAACACGGCGTAGACGCCCCAGCGCAGGTCGCGATGCACGGGGCGGCCGTCCCGCTCCAGCGAGGACACGACTTCGGCGATTCCCCCATGCTCGAGGATGCCACCCGCGCTCCTTGGGCGCATCACATGCGGCAGGTCGTCGGCACCGCACGGCGGAAACGCCAGCCCTTCGCTCGGCACGTCGAGGCCCGTGGCGTTGGCAATGGCCGCCATCTCGATGGCCGATTTGGTGCCGTCGAGGAACGAGTTGAACATTTGCGGGTTGAGGCCGGCCGCGGCCGCCTCCTCGCGGGTGAAGCCGTAATGCTCCCACACGTCGTCGGGCGTCACCTTATGATAGACGGGAAGGTACTTGGTGCCCTTGCCCGCGGCGATGACACGAAACCCGGTCGCCCGCGCCCAGTCGACGATTTCGGCGGTGAGTGCGGGCTGATCGCCATAAGCGAGCGAGTACACCACGCCCGCCTTGCGCGCCTCCTCCGCCAGCAGCGGGCCGACGAGGACATCCGCCTCCACGTTGACCATCACAACATGGCGACCGTTCCTGATTGCCGCGCGCGCATGGCGCAGGCCCGCCGCCGGATTGCCGGTCGCCTCGACAACCACCTCGACGTCGCTGCGGTCCATGGCGGCGATCGCATCGTCGGTGAACTGCGTCGCCGCCAGGCGCGCCTCGTCCCAGCCGACGGTCCGGCACGCGGCCTTCGCCCGATCTGGGGAGAGGTCGCAGATGACCGGCACCTCCAGGCCCGGCGTGTGCGGGACCTGGGACAGGAACATCGATCCGAACTTGCCCGCGCCGATCAGCGCCACGCGCACGGGCTTGCCTGCGTCGTGGCGCTTCAGCAGCAACCGGTAAAGGCTCACGCGAGCTACTCGGCGGCCTGGCGGGCGCTGCGGGCCAGCTTTTTCAGCGCGTCGTCGGCGACCGGCTTGATCGGCGTGAAGTCGCGGTGCGCGATGAACTCCGGCCGCGTGGGCGTGCGGATGTAGTTGGAGACCGCGTTCAGCGTCAGGTACACGATCTTGCGCGGATAGGGCGTGATGTTGCCCGCGGAGCCGTGTACCAGGTTGCCGTGGAACATCAGCACGCCGCCCGGCTTGCCGACTGGCGCGACGATGCCTCCTTCCTTCACCAGCCGCGACACTGTCTCTTCGTCCAACGTCCACAGCGGATACGACGTCGTCTGCTTGTCGTGTGAAGCCTTGAGGTCGCCGGCCGTCTGGCTCCTGGGAACCAGCAGCAGCGGGCCGTTGATGTGCATCACCTCGTCCAGGAACACCGAGATGTTCATGGCGCGCGGCTCGGGCATGCCGTCATCGCGCTTCCAGGTGCCGTAGTCCTGGTGCCACTGCCAGACCTCGCCGGTGAAGGCCGATTTGGCGTTGATCTTGAACTGGTGCATGTAGAGCTTCTCGCCGAAGATCTGCTCCACGGGCTCGATCAGGCGCGGGTGAGCACCCAGGATGCGAAACGGCTCGCTATAGGTATGCGCGGCGAAGGCCGTGCGCGGGGCGCCGCTCTTCTCGCGCCACACTTCGGGGCGCTGCTGGCGGTAGATCGCCTCCGCCTCCGCTTTCATCAGCCCTACTTCCTCCGCATCGAACACTTCCGGCAGGAAGAGCCAGCCTTCGGTGCGGAACGTTTCAATCTGCTGTGGGCTGAGCTTCATGGGCGGTCCTCCTGTCCGTTTCGTTTGCGCCTAGGCGGCTTCGGTGGTGGCTTTCAGCCGTTCCACGATGGCGTGGCCGGCATTCAACGCGTGGGAGCGGGCGGCGCGCTCGGCCTCGTCCGGCTGTGCAGCGAGAACGCATTTCGCGATCGTTGCGTGCTCCTCCCACACGGTCAGCGGATAGCGGGGCATTGACAGCACCGATGCCATCGCCCGCCGCATGTGCGGCCACTGCGGGCCGATGGTGTCGGCGATGACGGAGTTGCCCGATAGCTCATAGAGCGCCTGGTGGAAGGCGACGTCCCGCTGCGTCAGCTCGGGCAGCGGCGTATTCGCCGTGATGCCGCGGCCGTGCCGCAGCGCCGCTTCCAGCTTGCGGGCGCCTGGTTCATCGTCGCGCACGCGCGCGGCGGCCAGCCGCGCGGCAAGGCCGTCGAGCGCGCCCCGCACTTCGTACATGCGCCGGATGTGATCCGGATCGACCGGCGTCACCCGAAAGCCCTTGCGGCCGGCCTCGACCACGAGCCCCTGCCGGTGCAGCAGATGAAGCGCGTGGCTGATGGGTTGGCGCGACACGCCCAGCTTGTCTGCAAGGTCGCCCTGGCGGATGCGCGCGCCGGGCGCCAGCGAGTAGTCGCTGATGGCGTCGAGCAGGCGCTTGTAGACCTGCTCAATCAGTCGGGGCGCTTCTTCCAGGGGCGTCATGGGCTTTCGGGGCGTCATGGGCGCCCTTTCTACATTCGGAATTCCGAATTCTTATCTTTGGAGGCGTGCTGTCAAGCCTTCTCGCGCTTTCGGCGGCGGTCAGGCCATTCAAGGAAGCCTGGGCAGGGCCGGAGACCGCGAAAATTGCCTCGCGCGCAGATCGCGTCAGTGGAAGTCCCGGCTTTTTGGCTTCCACGAGCCCTCCCGGTGCTCTTTCTCCAGGCTCGGCAGGTGCGCTTCGCCGTCGCCGAGAGCCCGCAGGCGGCCGGTCAGATCGATGAGCTGCTCGGCGATCACGTGGATGACGAGGCCGTCGCGCTCGATCCGGCCGCGAACCTCCAGGAATTGAGCAGACATCACGGTGCGCCGGTTGCGCGCGAACACCTTCGGCCACACCACGATGTTGATGATGCCCGTCTCGTCCTCAAGCGTAATGAAGATCACGCCCTTGGCGGTGCCCGGCTGCTGGCGCACCAGCACAAGCCCCGCCACGCGCACGAAGCGGCCCTTCAAGGCCTCGTCCCAATGCTCGGCACTGGTGATGACGCCGCGTGCGGAGAGGTCCTCACGGAAGAATTCAATCGGGTGGGCTTTGAGGGAAAGCGCAATATTGGAATAGTCATGCACCACGTGCTCGCCCAGCGTGGTCTGCGGCAGAGACACGGAGGGCTCGTCGAACAGGTCGCCCATGTCGGGACGCGTCACGAGAGAAGGCTTCGGTGTGGCGCGCTTCGCGCCCGCCTGCAGGATGCCGCCACCCAGGCCCCGTACCGCCCACAGCGCCTCCCGCCGGTCGAGGCCGACCGATCTGAACGCATCGGCATCGGCCAGGCGCTCTATCATGCTGACCGGCACGCCGCTGCGGGTCCAGACGGACGGCAGATCGGCATAGCCCTTGCCGCGCGCGGCGACGATGGCCTGGGCCGATTTTTCCGGGGCACCCATGATGAGCCGCATTCCAAGGCGCACGGCGCAGCGCTGGGGGCTTGCGTCGCCGGCGGGCTCCTCCAGCGTGCAATCCCAGTCGCTGTGATTGATATCGGGATGGCGCACATCCACCCCATGCTCGCGCGCGTCGCGGACAAGCTGGGCGGGCGCATAGAAGCCCATCGGCTGGCTGTTCAGAATCGCCGCGCAGAAGGCTTCCGGATAGTGACGTTTGATCCACGACGAGACATAGACGAGGAGGGCAAAGCTCGCCGCATGGCTTTCCGGGAAGCCGTATTCTCCAAAGCCCTCGATCTGGCTGAAGCAGCGCTCGGCGAATTCCTGTTGGTAGCCGTTGCGTATCATGCCGTTGATGAACTTCTCGCGGAAGGAATGGATGGTGCCGACGTGGCGGAACGTGGCCATCGCCCGGCGCAGGCGGTCGGCCTCGCCCGGCGTGAACCCCGCCGCCACGATCGAGATCTGCATGGCCTGTTCCTGAAACAGCGGCACGCCGAGCGTCTTGTCGAGCACCGCCTTCAGCTCCGGCGAGGGGTATTCCACCTGCTCCTGACCGCTGCGCCTGCGCAGATAGGGATGCACCATGTCTCCCTGGATCGGACCGGGGCGCACGATCGCCACTTCGATCACCAGGTCGTAGAAGCATCGCGGCTGCAGGCGCGGCAGCATCGACATCTGGGCGCGGCTCTCCACCTGGAAGACGCCGACGGAGTCCGCCCGGCACAGCATCGCGTAGACTTCGGGGTCCTCCGCCGGCACCGTCGCCAGTGTCAGCGCCTTTCCGTAGTGTCTGTTGATGAGATCGATGGCCTTGCGGATGCACGTCAGCATGCCCAGCGCCAGCACATCGATCTTCAGCATGCCGAGGGCGTCGATATCGTCCTTATCCCATTCGATGTTGGTGCGATCCTCCATGGCCGCGTTCAGGACGGGCACGGTCTCGTCGAGCCGCTCGCGCGTCAGAACGAAGCCGCCCACGTGCTGTGAGAGATGCCTCGGGAAACCCAGAAGCTGCTGGGCGAGATCGATCGTCTGCAGCAGCACCGGGTTGGCCGGGTCCAGCCCGGCTTCCTGAATGTGCGCGGTCGGGATTTCACCCTCGCCGATGCCCCAGATCAGGCCGGAAAGCCCCGCGGTCACATCCTCCTTCAGGCCCATCACCTTGCCGACCTCGCGAATGGCCATGCGCGGCCGGTAGTGGATGACGGTGCTGCAAATCGCGGCGCGCTCGCGCGTGTATCGGCTGTACAGATACTGGATCACCTCCTCGCGCCGCTCGTGCTCGAAATCGACGTCGATATCGGGCGGCTCGCGGCGTTCCGCGGAGATGAAGCGCTCAAACAGCACATTGATGCGCGTGGGATCGACCGCCGTGATCCCGAGGCAGAAGCATACCGCGCTGTTTGCCGCCGAGCCGCGGCCCTGGCACAGGATCTCTTTCTCGCGCGCAAAGCGCACCACGTCATAGACGGTCAGGAAGTAGCGGGCGTAGTCGAGCTCGGCGATCAGCGCCAGCTCCTTCGTGATCAGCGCGCGAACGTGATCGGGGATGCCGTCCGGGTATCGCTCCTGGGCCAGCGTCCAGGTCAGCTCTTCGAGATAGCCTTGCGGGGTCTTGCCGGCCGGCACCGGCTCATCGGGATATTCATAACGCAGCTCATCGAGGCTGAACGTCACCTGCTCCAGGATGTCGAGGGAGCGCGCGATAGCGTGCGGGTGATCCGCAAACAGCCGGGCGATTTCGTCCGCCGGCTTCAAGTGCCACTCGGCATTGGCGCTGAGCCGATAGCCCGCCTCGGCCAGCGTGCACTTTTCACGGATGCAGGTGAGCACATCGGCCAGCGGCTTACGGATGGGGTGATGATAAAGTGCGTCGGTGGTGGCGAGCAGGCGCGCGCCGCTTTCCTCGGCGAGTTCGCTCAACATCCCAAGCCGCTGCCGCTCGCGGCCGCGATACTCGAAGCGGGCAGCAAGATAGGTGCGCTTCCTTGCAGCGCGCGCCAGCGCCGCCACGCGCTCCTTGAAAAGAGACGGCAGGGCAGGCGGGGGAATTGCGATGAAGATCTGCCCTTCCGCGGCCTCCAGCATTTCCTCGAAGCTGAATTCGCATTGGCCCTTGACGGTGCGGCGGTTGCCGAGCGTCAGAAGGCGGCAAAGCCGCCCATAGGCCGCGCGGTCGGTCGGATAGCAGGCGGCCTCGAAACCATCGCGCGTCACCAGCCGCGCGCCGACCAGCAGCCGGATGCCTGCTTCCTTGGCGGCCACATGGGCGCGTACCACGCCGGCCAGCGTATTGCGGTCAGCGATGCCGATGCCGGCCAGCTTCAGTTCGGCCGCCTGTCCCACCATTTCATGGGCGTGCGAGGCCCCGCGCAGAAACGAGAAGTTCGTGCAGGCGACGAGTTCTGCAAATGCCGTCATGGGAAGAGCCCATGCACGAACCAGCCGGGCGGCGTGTCTGCCGCATAGTGTCCATGACGAAAGAGCCAGAAGCGCCGGCCCTCGCTGTCTTCCACCAGATAGTAGTCGCGCTCCAGCTCTCCTGACCGCTCCCACCATTGTGGCGTGATGCGTTCCGGGCCTTCGGCGGCGGTCACCTGGTGCATCACGCCGCGCCAGCGAAAACGCCGGGGCGGACCATCCGGGATCAGCGCCATCACCTCGGCGGCCTCGGGGCGCGGCAGCAGCAGGAGGGGGCGAGGTGCGGAAGGAAGGTTCTCTTCCATCTCCGCACTCATTTTCTCTTTTGGCAGTTCCTGCAGCGCGACGGCGCCGGCCACTTCGGCGCGCTCGGGAACATGGCTCATCGCGGGGTGGAGCTGGCGCACGGCACCCGGCCCGAGACGCTGCTGCAGGCGATCGATCAGGCCGGCGAGGCTTTCGGCTGATGCCCCGGCCTCGCCCATTCCGAGGCTCGATTGCCTGGCGGCGAACGGCTCTACCGTGAGCGCATGCAGCGCAGCGGCTTCAAACCCGAATTCCGTGTCGAAAGCGCCGGCGAGGCGTTCCAGGCGCAAGCCGATCAGCCGCGCCATATGCTCCGGATCGCGGCTGGCGGCGGCAAGACCCAGCTCCAGGGATTTCACGTCGCCGTCGACCTGGAAGAGCATCAGCCGCAACACTCTTGCCCCCACCGCATCATCGGCAAGCTGGCTGCAAAGCCGGTCCAGCAGGTGCCGGGCCGCAATCAGCACATGATCGGCGCTGAGGATCGGCTCCAGAAACTGGGTTTGCGCGTGATAAAGCGGCGCCGGCACGATCGGAACGAGAGGCTCGCACTGGCGCCCGAGCGCCTGGTCCAGCTTGCGCAGATACTCCGCATCGAAACGCGAAGCGAAGGGCGCGCGAGGCTGGTCGATCACCTGGCTCACGCGCCGCAATCCAAGCCGGCGCAGCAGCGAGCGCGCGCCTTGCGTGAGGCGCAGGCTGTCCACGGGGAGGCTTTCGATCGCGCTTCGCTCGGCACCGTTCTCGACAATTGCGCTTTCCGCGGCGCCGAACCGTGCCATGGCCCAGGAGGCGCCGGCGGTGCCGGCAACCGCGAGGCGGGGAAAGAGCCCGAACGTTTGCAGCCGTTGCTGCAGATTGCGCAGAAGGCAGGCTTCGCCGCCAAACAGATGTGCTGAGCCTTCGACCTCGATGAAGAAACCGTCCGCACCGCTGATCTCATCCCACACCGCGACGGTCGGCGAATAGCGCATCGCCCACAGCGCCAGCTTTTCCAGAGCCTTCCGGTCCGCTGCCGGGTCCGCGTCGCGGCATTGCAGATCGAGCACCTTGGAGCGGGCGTTCGAAAGAAGATCGCCCACGATCAACCCGCTCCGCCGTGCGGCGCGGTTGAGCGCAACGAGCCGCGCACCCCCGTTGCCAGGTGCAACGAGGGCCAGCGGCAGAGCGGGATCGGGAAGATCAGCCGGCGCGGCGTGATGCCTGGCCAGCATAAGGCGTGCGATCGGCCACGCCCTCAGCCATACGGAGACTATGCGCGACATGAGTCCACTCGAGTAACCAATGTCCGGAGCGGCCGTTGCGGCTACGCTCCAGCGTTGTGTGCCAGCGCCAATCCGCAAGGGCGCCGAACCGGTCTTTTGAAGAAGATGCCGCACCGATCCGCCAGCGCGTGCCGGCAGCATTCGTTCCTTGCCCGCCTGCCAGGCACAGCAGCACGAGCAGCACCGATCCCGCGGACGAGGCAAGGTTGAGGCGGCGGCTCTCGGTCAGATCGAGCTGGCGATCGAGAGCCCCGACCACGATGGCCGGGCGCACCTCAGCCCGCAACGTTTCTTCCAGCGCCCAGAGCGCATCGTTGTTCTTTGCCGTCTGGATCAGGACGAAGCGTGCGGGATCGATGCCCAAATGGCGAAGCCCATGCACATAGGGCCGGCCGAATTCCCGGCTCGCATGCTGTGTGCTGACGAAGAAAGCCGGACCCTTGCGGCTTTGCAGGGCCGAGGCGGCAAGTGCGAAGGCAAAGCCAAACGCCGACGGCCGGTCTTGATACGAGGCCGCCATCACCTCATGCAGCATGCCGGTCGCAAGTCCGCCACCAGGGAGATGCCGTGCCAGCTCCGGCAAGCCGAACGGCAAGATGGTTGCCTTGGAATGGTCGCCGCGCCGCTCGATCCGGGCCACGGCCTCACGCAAGGCAGCAAGCCGGTTTTGCCCGCTTCCAGGGACGGCTGGAGGGGGAGATGAGGACAGCCTGCCGACGCTGCGGCAAACCTCGTACAGGACGGGCCGCATTGCGAAATATCCAAGGATTAGAGCAGTCTCTATCTAGAACAAAAAGGGAACATCGTCAAGGCATCAGCCCTGGGTATCATGTGCAAGGTGCGAGATGTGCACCCCCTGCAAAATCCCTCGGACGCCCGCCAATGCGACATTGACACTGGTCCGCGGCTGGTCGCCGCTACGGCGAGGAACTACGCGCTCAGGCCTGCGATGGGCCGGCAGCAGGAGGAGATACCCATGGCCACAGACGAAACCGGCCGCAAGGATGCCACCGCCCACACCTGCGCGCACAACCATGGCCTCCTCGGTGCGCTTCCGTTCGGCGACACGCAGGACTTCGAGGATGCCGCGCGCGGCTTCATCGGCACGCTGCCCGACGTCACCTTCCGCAACGCCGAAGGCCGCGTCATCTACTCGCTCAACGACTACGCGTTCCTCGCCGCCGAGCAGCCGCCTGACACCGTCAACCCAAGCTTATGGCGGCAGGCGCGGCTCAACATGAACAACGGTCTGTTCCAGGTGAGCGATCGCATCTACCAGATCCGCGGCTTCGACATCTCCAACATGACGATCATCGAGGGCAGCCGCGGCCTCGTCATCATCGATCCGCTGATCTCGGCGGAGATCGCCGCGGCCGGCCTTGCCCTCTACCGCCAGCATCGCGGCAACAAGCCGGTGACGGCCGTCATCTACAGCCACACCCACGTCGATCATTTCGGCGGCGTGCGCGGTGTCGTCGACGAGGCGGAGGTCAAGGCCGGCAATATTGCCATCATCGCTCCCGACCGCTTCATGGAGGAAGTGACGAAAGAGAATGTGCTCGCGGGCACGCCGATGATCCGCCGCGCCATGTTCCAGTTCGGCGCGCTGCTGCCCAAGGGGCCGCGGGCGCAGATCGACGCCGGGCTCGGCAAGGTTACCTCGCGCGGCACCGTCACGCTGATCCCACCGACCCAAATCATCAAGGAGCCGATGGAGACGCACACCATCGACGGCGTAGAGATGGTGTTCCAGCTCGCGCCCGACACCGAGGCGCCGGCCGAGATGCACATGTTCTACCCCGGCCTGAAGGCGCTGAACCTCGCGGAGAACGCTACCCACAACCTGCACAACATCTACCCGATCCGCGGGGCGCAGGTGCGCGATCCCAACGCCTGGGCGAAGTACCTGAACGAGGCACGCGACCGGTTCGCGCGCAAAGCGGAGGTGGTGTTCGCCCAGCACCACTGGCCGGTGTGGGGCAATGCGCGGCTGATGGACTATCTCGCCAAACAGCGCGACACCTACAAGTACCTCCACGACCAGACCTTGCGCCTGATGAACCACGGCTACAAGGCCGGGGAGATCGCCGAGCGCCTTGCGCTGCCCAAGAGCCTCGAACGCGAATGGCACGTGCGCGGCTACTACGGCACCTTCAGCCATAATGCGAAGGCCGTGTATCAGCGCTATCTCGGCTGGTACGACGCCAACCCCGCCCATCTCAATCCGCTGCCGCCGGTGGCGCGGGCGAAGAAGCTGGTCGCCTACATGGGCGGGTCCAACGCCGCGATCGCCAGGGCGCGCGAGGATTTCGCCAGGGGCGAATACCGCTGGGTCGCCGATGCCATGAGCGAAGTCGTGTTTGCCGAACCCGGCAACAAGGCCGCGCGCGAGCTGGCGGCGGACGCGATGGAGCAGCTCGGCTACCAGGCCGAGTCAGCCACATGGCGCAATGCCTATCTGTTCGGCGCGCACGAGCTGCGCAACGGCATGGCCGCGCCTGTAGCGCCGTCGCGGGCCGGCGCCGATATCGTGCGTGGACTCTCCCTCGACCTGTTTTTCGACTTCCTCGGCGTTCGCCTCAACGGCGAAAAGGCCGAGGGCAAAACCATCGTCGTCAACTGGACGTTTCCCGACACCGGCGAGCGCTATGCCCTGACCTTGCAGAACAGCGCGCTGACCTACCTGGCGGGCCGCCACGCGGACAACGCGGACACCGCCGTCACGCTCGACCGCGCCACGCTGAACAGGGTCATTATGCGCGAGCTGGCCCTGCCGGAGGCCATGGGCCAGGGCCTGGTGAAGCTCGAAGGCAACCCGATGAAAGTTGCCGAGCTGTTCGGCCTGCTTGACGAGTTCTCCATGGCGTTCAACGTCGTGGAGCCGCGCGCCGAAGCGAGTGAACCGCCGGCGAACCCATCGGCCTAGGTGGTCACGACGCGCATCGGCGCCATCACTGCGGGCTCGCGGCGGCCCCGTTGACAGCCTCCAGAGTGGCACCCGCTCTCTCGGTTGCAAGCTCAGCGAACGCGGATGACGCCACCGTCACATACCGCTCCTTGTGCCGCAGAATGGAAAAATTGCGCGTGGGCAGACTTGCGGGAACAGCAACCAGCAAGCCCGCCGCGAGCGCCCGTTCCACCACCAGCCGCGAGATGATGGTGGCGCCGGCGCCGGCCTCGACCGCTGTGCACACCGCCTCGTTCGATGGCAGTTCCACGGCGATCCTGAGATTTTCCCGCGCGATGCCCAGTGCCGGCAGCGCAGCTTCGAGAATCGAACGTGTGCCGGAGCCGCGCTCGCGGCACACCCACGAGGCAGCGCAAAATTCTTCTGGCGACCGCGGGGGCCTACGCGCCCACGCATGGCCGGCGGCAACCACCAGCACCAGGCGGTCCTCGGCAACCGAACGCACCACCAGAACGGGATCGTCGATGTCGCCCTCGATGAACCCGAGATCAGCCGCGCCGTCGTGCACCATGCCCGCGACCGACTCCGTGTTGCCGAGCGACAGCGACAACGCGATTCCCGGGTAGCGCGATCGGTATTGTTGGATCAGCCGCGGCAGCCAATAGTTGCCGACAGTCTGGCTGGCCGCAACGCTGAGCGTGCCGCGCTTCAGTCCGGCGATATCGCTGAGAAGGGTTTCGGCGGCTCCCGCGCGTTGCAGCACGGCCTTGGCCTCCGCCAGGAACATTCGCCCGGCTCCAGTCAGCTCGATGCGCCGGCCCACGCGGTGAAAGAGCTTCGTCTCATAGCGACCCTCCAGCGCTGCGATGGCGGCGCTCGTTGCGGATTGGGTGAGATTCAGAACGCGCGCAGCCTGCGTCACGTGCTCGTGCTCGGCAACGGCGACAAAGATGCGAAGCTGCTCAAGGGTCATGCGGCGGATTGTATAGGGGCGTGACGGCCATGTCAGTTCGCACCGCAGTCGGGGCCGACATCTAGGCTAATTCCCACAACCGGCATCGCCGCTTCCCGCAACGGCCTCTAAGGCATAGCTCAGCGGGCGTCGGGCTCGATCCATTTCGTTTCGGGCGGCGCCGAGTAGGTTTTCAACTGATCAAGCAGGCCGTCGGGGGACGACGCCACCAGCAGCATGCCGCGATGCGGCGGCCTCAGAAACCTTTCCTCCGTCACGAAGTCGAGAAAGTCGAGCAGGCGATCGTAGTAGCCGGCCGTATTCAGCAGCGCGCACGGTTTGCGGTGGCTGCCAAGCTGGGCCCAGGTCCACATTTCGAAAAGCTCCTCGAGCGTTCCGATGCCGCCCGGCAGAGCCACGAATCCGTCCGACAATTCGGCCATCAGGGCTTTGCGCTCGTGCATCGAGGCAACGACCCTCAAGTCCGCAAGGCCGGCGTGTGCAACCTCGTGTTCCACCAGCGCGCGCGGTATGACACCGATCACCTCGCCCCCGGCGGCCTGGGCGGCAGTTGCCAGCGCCCCCATAAGTCCGATGCCCGCCCCGCCATAGACGATGCCGATCCCGCGCTCGGCCAGAAACGTCCCCAACGCGGCGGCGGCAGCAAGATATGTTGGGTTCCGGCCGGCGCTGGAGCCGCAGAAGACACAGAGGCGATTCATGTCGTGAGGTCGCTTCGTCTAGGTCTCTTGGAGAATGCAGCTACCTATGGCTTTGAGCGCCTCTTCTTTCAAGACAATGTTGCGCGGCTCACCTTGCGGGCCTATCCCCTTCCGGCTCCGCGCATTTTTTCGATATGCACTTCTGCTTTTTCGAAAAGCTGCCTAGCGGGGCGGCGCCCATGCCTCTAGGACTCTTCCAATCATCGCTGGAAGACAGTGCAAGGGGAGACGACATGTCGAAGCTCGTGCCGCCGCATGGAGGTGGCGTTCTCAAGCCCCTCCTGGTCCCCGTAGCGGAGCGGCCCGCGCGGCTGCGTGATGCTTCACGCCTGAAGAAGGTCCCCATCACGACGCGCGAGGTGTCGGACCTTTTCATGCTCGGCATGGGCGCCTACACGCCTCTGGGCGGCTTCATGGGCCATGATGATTGGCGCTCTTCCGTCACGGAAATGAAGCTCGCCAGCGGCGTATTCTGGCCGATCCCCATCACGCTATCGCTGGCAGGCGGTATTGCCGACAGTCTCGGCATTGGCGAGGACATCGCGCTGGCCGATGCCGAAACCGGCGAGGTGCTGGGTCAGCTCACCGTGCAGGAAAAATACACGATCGATCGCGAACTCGAATGCCGCCACGTGTTTCGCACCACGGACCCGAAGCATCCCGGCGTGGAAAAGGTGATGCAGCAGGGCGAGGTCAATATCGGCGGGCCGGTCGCAGTGTTTTCCGAAGGCGAATATCCCGAGAAGTACAAGGGACTTTACCTGCGGCCCGAGGAAGCCCGGCGGCAGTTCGAGGCGCGCGGTTGGACCCGGGTTGCCGCGTTTCAAACGCGTAATCCGATGCACCGCAGCCACGAGTATCTCGCCAAGATCGCGGCCGAGGTGACGGACGGTGTCTTCATTCATCAGGTCCTGGGCAAGCTCAAAGCCGGCGACATTCCCGCCGAGGTACGAACGCGTGCGATCCAGGCGATGATCGACAACTACTTCAAGCCGAACATCGCCATCCAGGCCGGATATCCGATCGAAATGCGCTATGCAGGTCCGCGCGAGGCCCTCATCCACGCGCTCATCCGCCAGAACTTCGGGTGCTCACACCTTGTTGTCGGGCGTGACCATGCGGGTGTCGGCAGTTACTACGGCCCCTACGACTCCCAGCACATTTTCGACGAGCTGTGGGAGGGCGCCTTGCTCTGCAAGCCCCTCAAGATCGACGTGACCTTCTACTGCTACAAGTGCGCCGGCATGGCGACCGGCAAGACGTGCCCACATGACGAGAAATATCATCTCTCCGTCTCCGGAACCCGGCAGCGCGAGATGCTGTCCAAAGGCGAGGAGGTGCCCCCCGAGTTTAGCCGCCCGGAGGTGATTGCCATTCTTCGCGACTACTACAAGGGCCTGGGCGCAACCTGATGCGCAAGCCATTTCAACGACGGCGCCCAATAAGAAGAATATTCGAACGAAACATTCGCTTCGGTGAATGAATGCGCCTTTGCGCGCCCTTCATTGGAATTTTTATCCGTCTAACGATTGACTGGCTGTCGCTCCGATGCTTACCGTCGCCACACTCAAGGCACCGGGGAAACGACGCACGATGTTCACGAGCAATCCCTTCGCTGAACTCTCAGCGTCCGTATCGCCCGCCATCATGCAGACCTACGTCATCGTCATGGCCCTGCTGGTCGTAGGTGGGACACTGTTCGATATCGTGCACAAGGGCAGCGCCCGCTACTTCTTCGACAACTGGCGCGCGTCCAGTGCGAAGGCGAAGAAACAGGTTTCCGGTGGAGACAAAGTCTCCATTGCCGTGCAGACGGCGGTGCACGACGTGCTGGCCTCCGGCGAATTCTGCAACACGCGAAGAAGGATCGCCCACCTGTTGGGGATGTACGGGTTTGTGATCTATGTCGCCACCACCGCGATCATGGTGTTCTCCTACCCGACGCCCGCTACGCCGACTCCCGATTTGCTTGCCGCGCTATGGTACATCGGCGCGCTGCTGGTCTGTGTCGGCGGATACTGGTTCTGGTTCTTCATCCGTGTCGATGTGGCGGCCGAGGGCAATTCGCCGTTCCGCTTCGTCCGTGCCGACCTGTTTATCGTGGCCTTGGTGCTCAGCACGACGTTTGCGTTGATCTGGGCGTGGCAACAGGCGCAGGGCAACACGGGCTGGGCCACGCTGTTTCTCGGCCTCTATCTGATCGCCACCACTGTGCTGTTCGGCTCGATTCCGTGGTCCAAGTTCTCGCACATGTTCTTCAAGCCGGCCGCGGCGTTCGAGAAGCGGCTGTCCGAGGCGAACGGCACTCGTAGCAACCTGCCGCCTCCGGCCAGCGCTCCGGCGAAATTCGGCAGCGCCACCAAGCATGCGCATCACTACTGAGCTTCGCACCTGCGCCCGCGAGGGGAGATAGGGAAACATGCCGACGTTTGTCTACATGACGCGCTGCGACGGCTGCGGCCACTGCGTCGATATCTGCCCGTCCGACATCATGCACATCGACAAGACCTACCGCCGCGCGCTCAACATCGAGCCGAACATGTGCTGGGAGTGCTACTCGTGTGTGAAGGCCTGCCCGCAGTTCGCAATCGACTGCCGCGGCTACGCCGACTTCGCACCCCTCGGCCACAGTGTGCGCGTCCGCCGCGAGGAGGAGAAGGGCACCATCTCCTGGAAGATCAAATTCCGCGACGGTCGCGAGAAGGATTTCGTTTCGCCGATCAGAACGACGCCCTGGGGGTCGATCCCGTCGCCGGCCGAACTGGCCCCGCCGACAGCTGAGATGTTGAAATCTCAACACCTCGCGCATGAGCCCGACGCGCTCAATGTACCGGCGCTGCCGGCGTTAAAGCCCAACCAACTCAAGCAAGGACTGGTGTAGATGCGCCGCCGAAAGACCGTTTATGTGGATGCCGACATTCTCGTCGTCGGTGGCGGTATGGGCGGATGCGGAGCCACCTACGAGTCGAGGTACTGGGGCCGCGATCTGAAGATCGTCTGCGTCGAGAAGGCCAACATCGAGCGCAGTGGGGCCGTCGCACAAGGCCTCTATGCCATCAACTGCTACATGGGCATGCAGTGGAATGAGAATCAGCCCGAGGACCACGTCCGCTACGCCCGCACGGATCTCATGGGACTCGTGCGCGAGGACCTCGGTTACGACATCGCCCGGCACGTTGATTCAACGGTGCACAAGTTCGAGGAGTGGGGCTTGCCGATCATGCGCGACCCCAAGACCGGGAGGTATCAGCGCGAGGGCAAATGGCAGATCATGATCCACGGCGAGAGCTACAAGCCCATCGTCGCGGAGGCCGCGCGCAAAGCGGCAAGCGAAGTCTACAACCGCATCATGGTCACCCATCTGCTGATGGACCGGTCGCGCAAGCGCGTCGCCGGCGCCGTCGGCTTCAACGTGCGCACCGGCGATTTCCACGTGTTCCGCGCCAAGGCGGTGATCGTCGCCGCCGGCGGTGCGTCCCACATCTTCAAGCCGCGCGCTGTCGGCGAGGGCATGGGCCGCACCTGGTACGCGCCATGGAGCAGCGCGTCCGCTTATGCGCTTCCGATCCTGGTCGG